>JBDUDA010000157.1:0-7079 GCA_040003205.1 Acidobacteriaceae bacterium
CGTTCCCGGTAGACCCAGCTTCGGTCCGGACTTTGAAATTGACCGCGGACAATCCACCCTTGGCGATACACCCGGATTTCTACAGCCGGGAGTCGATACGAAAATTGCTCATGATTCCAGTCTCGCGACCTGGGTCCGCATGCGTCGCGAATTGCCGGCTTTTGCGATGTTCTCCACCGTGCAGTATTCGTTCAGCGTAGATTCGAAAATGATGGTGGAGACACTGGTGTTCAAGGTACGCGATCCGAAGGATCTGATGCAGCTCTCGATCGAAGACACTGCGTCTTCCGTCACGACTCCGGCTGCGATGCTGGGGACAAATACTCCGGCGACGCATATCAAGCTTGAGCGCTTCGGGAAAGCTTCGGTAGCTCTGGCGCGCTGCGCCGGATCAGAGGGCAGCCCTGCTCCCGACCAGAGCGCATATGAGCCGATCTTTCGAAACGCTTCCACAATTGTTTCAAATTACCGGGATTTGCTTGGAGCGCGACAGACTGTGCCAGGGGAGCTCGCCCGCACTGGGGCTCGTAGGAGCGGTAAAACGAAAGCTCAGCATACAGACAAAGCTGGGTCGCAAAAACCAGCACCATCAACCAGTGATAAATAACACGTAAAACGTCGATTGAGACCGCGCGCGAACTGGCGAAGGGTGCGGCCATGAATCGAATTGGGTAATCTGCAATCTAATTCTGTCGTTGTGAATTTTGCTAACACTTCTGCGAATTGAATATGGAAGACTTCCGCAAAGTCGTAATAGTAGGCTCTGGATGCTCGGGCCACACCGCCGCTCTGTACAGTGCGCGAGCGAATCTCAAGCCGCTGGTGATCGAGGGTCACGAGCCCGGTGGCCAGCTATCCCTGACAACGTTGGTGGAAAACTTCCCCGGATTTCCCGAGGGGATTCAAGGACCGGAGTTGATCGACAATATGCGGCGGCAGGCGGCGCGTTTTGGCGCCGATTACAAGCTTGGACACCTCACCACTGCCGATCTGACTAAGCGGCCATTCAAACTTCAATTCGGCAAAGAGACGATCCATGCCCAGACGCTAATTATTGCTACCGGAGCGTCGGCCCGTTGGTTGGGCTTGCCAAATGAACAGGCGCTTATCGGACACGGGGTGTCATCGTGCGCGACCTGTGACGGCTTCTTTTTCTCGGGAAAAGAAATTGCGGTGATTGGAGGAGGTGACTCCGCCATGGAGGAAGCAACTTTTCTTACCCGCTTTGCCAGCAAAGTCACCGTCATTCATCGCAGCGAACAGTTCCGCGCCTCCAAAATCATGCTCGATCGGGCGCAGCACAATCCAAAGATCGAATTCCTTACCAGCACCGTGGTGGATGACGTGATGGATGTCGCCAGCAAAGAAGTGACCGCGCTAAAACTGCGCAATCTTAAGACCAGCAAGGCATGGGATTTCCCCACCAGCGCCATGTTTCTCGGCATTGGACATATCCCCAACGCCAAAATGTTTGCGGGGCAGCTCGACATGGATCAGGACGGCTATCTGAAGACGACCGACTACGTTTTCACGCGCGTGCCCGGGGTCTATGCCTGCGGCGACGTGCAAGACCGGCGCTATCGTCAGGCCATCACGGCTTCCGGATCTGGGTGCATGGCCGCGCTTGAGGCCGAAAAATTTTTAGAAGAATTGGGAGAGTAGAAGTTCATATCGGAGGGCAATCATGGCAAAAGAACCAACCACCTGCTCCCATCTCAACCAGATAAAGAAAGTCACTCCCAGCGTTAATGGCTGCGAGGAATGTTTGAAGACGGGCGACACCTGGGTTCACCTTCGCATGTGCCTCAGTTGCGGGCACGTCGGCTGCTGCGACTCATCCAAAAACAAACACGCCACCAAGCACTTTCATCACAGCAAGCATCCGATCATGCAATCGGTCGAGCCGGGAGAAGACTGGCGCTGGTGCTACGTGGATGAGATGTTCCTGCAATAATCGTGCACGAAGGAGATGGGGCCGTTCTGGAACGGCAAAGTTACCTTTGTCACTTAAGGCCGGGACCATGGTCATCTTTACGTAGGATAAGGGCAGGGATAGGCTGACAGGGTGACGGCACCTCGTCGATCTAGTCATCTGTTACTAATTTTGTTGGCCGTTTTGTGCGTTCCGTTTCCCTCTGCCGCACAGCAGGATTCGAGTGAAATTGTACGAAAAATCACCAATAGGGTGGTGCCGGCTTATCCCGCCCTTGCACGTAACATGCGACTTGTGGGCACGGTCAAGATGGAAGCGATCGTTAATCCGTCCGGTTCTGTTAGACACGTTTCGGTGAAGGGCGGAAATCCCGTTCTCGTGCAGGCCGCCAATAAAGCTGTGATGTTCTGGAAGTTTGAACCGGGTTCGCGGGAAACGGTGGAACAGATCGAAATTAAATTTAATCCCTAATGTCTATCTGCTAAGCGTGCTGCTATTTCTGTGCTCCATTCCACTTCGCAAGTCCGGCCTCGGCAGTGGCTCAATTTCAGAATAACCTGTCATCTCGACCGGAGCCGTGGCTTCGCGCAGCGAAGACACCGCAGAGTGGAGAGACCGCTTTTTCCCCGTCTAACAGCAGGTCTCTCGACTCCGCAAAGCCCAGCGGCTTTGCTTCGCTCGAGATGACACCCTTCGGTTGTAGCTTTTGAATTGAGCCACTACCCCGGCCTCGCGTCATTCAATGTTCCTACTTAAGTGTGATACAAAATTCTGTGACCCTCATGCAGGTTGAAGAATTTTTTACGTTGTTGCGTTACGCGGGAACCAAGTGCTGAGGGCCTTCTTCATTTCGCTTTCCGAAAGCCCCTCCCTCCGGCATGTCGCTGAACGCTCATCGTTGGGGCAGCGCATTTCGAGCCGGTTCGTCGCGGGGACGCAGGTCGAGGATGCCCTCCGCGCCGCTCGGACCGTGAACCGATCCGGCCTCAGCGTTTCGGTTGACAATCTCGGAGAAAATGTCACCAATGCGGATGAGGCCCGCGCCAGCGCCGCGCTCTATCACCAAATGCTCGACTCCATAGCTTCGCAGCATCTCGACGCCAACATCAGTCTGAAGCTCACCCACATGGGACTTGACGTGGATGAGAAGCTGGCGCGAGACCTGGTTTCCGGGCTGGTGGCCAAAGCGGCAGGCATGAATCCGCGCAATTTCGTCCGCATAGATATGGAGGGCTCTCCTTACACAAGCCGCACGCTGGATTTTGTTCACGAACTCCATCGCGTTCCCTCGAATAAAGGATGTGTAGGCGCGGTGATTCAGTCTTATATGCGGCGGTCGCAGAGCGATGTCGAGAAGTTGCTTGCGGAGGGAATCCGCATACGATTGTGTAAGGGCGCCTACAAAGAGCCGCCGGATATTGCCTTTCAGGAAAAATCAGAAGTGGACGCCAGCTACGTCAGGCTCATGAAGGTTTTGTTGAAGAGCGGCGTTTATCACGGGCTCGCCACCCATGATGAAAAGATAATCCGCGCGGCGATCACCTTCGCCGAACAGGAATCGATTCCGCCTGACTCCTTTGAGTTTCAAATGCTGTACGGAATTCGAAGGGACCTCCAGCAGGAACTCGTTCGCCAGGGTTGGAGAATGCGGGTTTACATTCCCTTCGGAAGCGAGTGGTATCCATACCTTATGCGCCGCCTCGCGGAATGTCCTGCAAACGCGCTATTTATCGCCAAAAACCTGTTTCGCGATTAGTTTAGGTTCCCGAAAAATGAACTTTTGGCTCAGCCTTCTGCTAGCATTCTTATATGGGCAAGAACGGCCAAACAGGGTTAACGGAGGCCTTTGCCGCTTTTGCGGGACCGCAGGTTGACGACGACAAAATTGATCTCGTGCGTTCGGCTTTGACCATCGCCCGCACGGAATATCCGGAACTGGAGATCGAGGAGTATGCCCGCCGCGTGGACGACCTAGCAAGGCTTGCCGAAAGCCGCATCACGGAAATTGGCGACGTAAAAGAAACGATATCCGCGATTAACTACGCCCTGTTTGAGCACGCCGGGCTTCATGGAAATCGCGAAGATTACTACAGTCCCAGCAATTCTTTTTTGAATGACGTTCTCGATAAAGGCCTCGGGATTCCGATCACGCTGGCTTTGCTTTACATGGAAGTGGGCCGCCGGCTTGGGTTTCCGTTATTTGGCGTGGGCATGCCTGGCCATTTCCTGCTCAAGCATTACGATATCGATGGCCGCGAAACTTTGATTGACTGCTTCAATGGCGGAGACATATTGAGCGCGCAGGATTGTCAGCGACGCCTCGACGAAATCTACTCCGGACAAATGACCCTGCGTCCGGAGTTTTTGTTTGCGGTGAGCCGCCGGCAGATGCTGACCCGCATTCTCAATAATCTGAAAACGGTTTACATGTCGTCGCGGAATTTCCGCAAGGCCCTGCCCATGGTGGAATTGGTGCTGGTAATCCATCCGCGATCGCCGGAAGATATGAAGCAGCGCGCGCTCCTGCGGTACAGCCTGGGACAATCCAAAAATGCCGCGGATGACCTGGAAGAATATTTGCGGATGTCGCCAGACGCATCCGACGCGGATGAGATCCGCCAGACCGCACTCTCCATCCGGAGAATGCTTGCTCTCATGAACTAATATTTGCGCTAGCGAGGAGGCCGGGGCACGTTGGTCTCTTCCTCTTCCCCGTTACTGGGTGCGAGCGGCAGCTGAGAAACTCCATTGAGAAGTCCGCGCTCCTGCTCTGAGAACTGATCGAAGCGCCCGGAATCAATGGCACGCTGGCGCGCATCGGGAGGCATGCCGCGAAGCGCACGGATTGCGTTCTCCACTGCCTGCCGTCTTTCTGCCGGCAGTTGCTGCAAATTCGAATTCAGTTGCCTCGCCTGGCCCTTCTGCTGGGGCGTGAGGTGCTCCCAGGTTTCCATGCGGTTCAGAATCTGCTGCTGTCTGTCCGCGGGCAGGGTGCTGAAACCTTGCAGCCGATCTCGTAATTGCTGCTGCCGGCTCTGCGGAAGGCTGCGAAATTGCGGATCGCTTTCCAACGCCCGCTTCTGCTGGTCGACGGGCAAGTCCCGGTGCTGGCTGAGCCACTGTCCTGAATGGTGACCTTGCGCCGGCGGCGCGGGCGGTCGCGGCACCGGAGTCTGAGAGCGCTGAGGCGAATACTCACCATTTTGGCGCTGCGAATACTGCGGCGACGCCGGCTCCGGGCGTTGGGAATACGGGCGACTCGAAGTCGAACGTTCTGGGGACCTTTCCTGCGGATATCGGCGGTCCGAATATGCCGGTGGCCGGGGTACGCGCTGGGATTGCTCAGGGCGATTGCCCGACGGCTCATAACTTCGCGGGCGGGAATACCCCTGCTCCGGACGTTGGTCCGGACGTTGCTGTGGCCTCTGCTGGGGCGTCTGCCTTGTCGCTCCCGGATATTGCCTTGGAGCTGATACACGCGGATACGATTCACGCGGATACGACGGGCGTGACGGCGCTGTCTGACGCTCCACCGGCGGGCGACTCTGAGGCGCCTGACGGCTTTGATCCTGACGTTGGGCTTCCTGCCCATACTGACGTTTGTTCTGATTTTCGTTCGGAGATTGGCCCACGCAGAGAACAGCTCCGGCGAGCAGCAGTATGCCGCCTGCCTTCGCTAAAAGCTGTTTCGCCGGAATGGATTTAACCCGAAGCATGTTGTATTCTCTGCCTGCTCTAAAAACCAACTACGGATTCGCAGTCACGTCCGGCTGCACTTCCAAATCGTCGAGCACATCAAAGTTGGAATAAAGGTCCTGGTTCTTATCAAGCGCCTGCAAATCTCCAACAGCCGTACCAGGTTGGACCGGGCCGGACGCGATCGTCCCGGCCTTGTTGCCACTTCCAGTCCCTGTGCCGTTTATATGGAACATCGTCAAACCGACGATCATCAGAAGTGCTGCCGAAATTGCCAGCGCGGGACGGCGAATCCATTGCAGCCATCCAGACGGCTGCGTAGCCGCCTCCTCGCGCAAGCGGGCGCGCAGCCGCACATCAAAATAAGGTGACGGCTCCGGCGCCTGCCATTCATCCAGCAGAGCCATCGTCTTACGAAACTCTTCCAGCTTGCCCGAACAAATGGCGCATGACTGGAGATGAGAATTCACCTCAGCCACAGGCTCGTTCATCCCGGTGGCCAGGTCCGGCATTAGTTCGTTCATCTCTTTGCATTTCATAACTGCTTCCTTTATAAAAATTCTTTCAACTCCGTCCGCAACGTTTCATACGCGCGGAACAAAAGGGATTTGGTGGCGGATTCACTCAGCTTTAACACTTCGCCGATCTGCTTGTAATCCATCTGCTCGTACTTGTGCATCATTACCGCTAATTTCTGCCGCTCCGGCAGAGCTTGCACTTTCTGCCGTATGGCCGCGAGACGTTCTCTCTGGACGATGTTTTGCTCGACCGTGCTCGCGGTATCGGGCACGTCCATCGTCTGGCCAGTCTCTGCGTCCGGTACGTCCAGGCTCACCGTGGTCTCGGGACGCTGATTGCGAGTATCGCGCGCATGGTTCACGGCGAGATTGGTCGCGATCCGGTATATCCAGGTTGAAAACTTCGCGCTCGCTTCGTAATTTGCGCGCGAACGGTAGACCCGCAAAAAAACTTCCTGCGCCAGGTCTTCCGCCGCCGCCGAATTGTGCGCCATGCGATACATAAAGCTAATCATCGGACGCCGGTATTTTTGCACTAGGAACTCAAATGCAGAATCGTCCCCTGCTTTAACCCGCAGCATCACATCGGCGTCACTGGAACCATCACCGCTTGCCGAGTGTTCGGGCTCGCTTTGAAGGCGCGAACCTACGGCTGGTATCCCCATCACCCCACGATTGAGGGCCACGCTGCTCACACTTGATTGAACACCTGAGGAGGGGGAAAGTTTCGCGTCATCCGACGCCGAATTCGCGCCGGAAGTCCCGTCCGCAGAAGGGTCTAGAGGAACTGGGGCCGGCCTGGAGTCCTTGGGCATCGGAAGGGCAGACAGTCAGCCTATCACGACCGCCGACACTGTAAAACTGTTGTTTGCTACAATATAGCGGCTGCTCGATTGGGCGCTTAACTCAGCGGTAGAGTGCCACCTTCACAC
>JBDUDA010000158.1:0-7066 GCA_040003205.1 Acidobacteriaceae bacterium
CCACTGACGATCTTCCGCATCAACACTTCCAATTTCTTTGGATGGCCAGATGATTTACAATCCGCCTTCCTTTCAAACGAGAGAAATTGTAAGCCATCATTTTTTGGAGGCCTATGAAACTGCGAATTGTTCTAGCTTGTATTCTTCTGAGCGCTTCAGCCCTTTTGGCACAAACGTTTCGGGGATCCGTGTTGGGCACGGTCACCGATCCTTCGGGGGCAGTGATTTCGGGCGCCAAAGTGACGGTGCGCAATAGCAACACTGGCCTGGAGCGCACCACCGAGACCAGTCAGGATGGCAGCTTCACCATTTCCGAACTTCCCATCGGTGCTTATGAAGTGTCCGTTTCGCAAAGCGGCTTTCAGACGTCGGTGACCAACGCCGTAGCCGTGAACGTGGGCGGAGAACGCCGGGTGGATGTTGCCCTCAAGCCCGGACAAGTTACGGAGCGAGTGGAAGTTTCAGGCGACATCCTGCCACAGGTTGAGACGACGACCAATGACTTGGGCGGCATCCTCACCAGCCAGACCGTGGAGAACCTGCCCGTCAATGGACGCGATTACACCAAGCTGATTTATCTGAATCCGGGTGTTGCCGGCTCTCCTGACCAGATTTCGGATTCTCCAGGATCGTTTGGCGAGTTCTCGATGAACGGCGCCCGTGGACGTTCCAACAACTATCTACTCGACGGAACCGACATGAACGACGGCTATCGCAACGACCCGGCCATCAATGAGGCGGGAGTGTTCGGCACGCCGTCCACCATTCTGCCCATTGACGCGGTCGCTGAAGTTCGCGTGATTTCCAATTTTCAGCCTGAATATGGACGCAATGCCGGCGCGGTCGTGAACATTGTCACCAAGAGCGGAACCAACCAGCTTCACGGTACGGCAGCGGAATACTTCCGCAACAGCGCGCTGGATGCCCGTAACTATTTCAATCCGGCAAAGAATGCGGATGGAAGCTCGAACCCTAAGGCTCCTTTCCACAATAATCAGTACGGCGCATCGCTGGGCGGACCCATCGTTAAAGATAAGACCTTCTTCTATGTGGACTACGAAGGCCAGCAGGAGCCGGTCGGAGTCGTAACCCTGGCCAACGTGCCCACGGGATCCGCAGCAGACGGTTCGCTAAGCCCAAGCGATGCTTCCAATCCTGTGATAGCCGCGCTCTTGGCTCGCCATCCGTGGCCTGGACCGAATCTCGGCAATGGCGTTGCTTCAGTCGTCTCTCCATCGTTCAACAAGCTAACCAGTTTAATTGCAAAAATTGACCACTCATTCAACGCAAGCAACGTTCTCACGGGACGATACTTCTTCGGCGACAGCATTCAGTCCTTCCCGCTGGCATTGACCGCTTCGGGCGGGCAGTTGCCGGGTTTCAACACCTTCACTCCCACCCGCGTTCAACTGGTCTCTCTTTCTTACGTCCATACCATCGGATCGAATAAGGTCAACGAGTTGCGCTACGGATGGAACCGGTTTGCAGAAGGTTTCTTCCCAGGGGATCAGAATTTCCATCCCAGTTCCATAGGACTTTGCGATTCCAGCACTTCAACTGGTTGCACGGGACTGATTGACTCCGGACTCCCGATTATTCTGGTGAGCGGAGTGGCCCAGCTCGGCGCTACCAGCAGCGTGCCGCGTCATCGCGTGGACAGCAACGACCAGGTGAGCGACAATTTTTCATGGAAACTGAACAAGCACGATGTGAAGATGGGCGTGGATTACCATCGCACCACGGTTCAGCAGTACTTCGATAAGTACTTTCGCGGCAGATTGAGTTTCGACACTCTAGGAGATTTTCTTGCGGGTAATGTGGGCGGCGGCTTTCAATACTCGGGCGATTCTACTCGCCATACTTTCGAACACAGCTATGGGTTGTATTTGCAAGATAGCTATCGAGTCACTCCGCGCCTGACTCTTAATTACGGTTTCCGCTGGGATTACTTTGGCGTGGTGGGAGAGAAGAATAATCTTCTCAGCAACATCACCAGCGTTTCTCCGGCTCCGGGAACGGGTACCTTCACTCTCACACAGGTCGGACAGCCGGGCTTGAGCCGTTTGTACAATCCGGACAAGAAGAACTTTGCGCCGCGGGTGAGCGCCGCATGGGATGTGACCGGAAAATCTTCAACTGTAATCCGGGCAGGCTTTGGACTGTTCTTTGACTCGTTCTCTCAAGACATGGCGCTGGGACATCTTCCCTATGCTCCATTTTTTGATCCCGGACCGGCCTATAACAACATTGGACCGAAGCCAATTTTGTCTGCGGGGGCAGTCGCTGGGACGATCGTGGCTGGTGCCCCACAGTTTGGCGATGAAACCGCCTGCAACTTTGAGTGCGACGTCTTCGGCTTCGACCGCAACATAAAAACTCCTTATATGGAGAATTACAACCTCAACCTGCAACATCAGCTCTCGAGTAAGACTGTGCTTCAGGTCGGTTATGTCGGATCACAGGGACACCGTTTGTGGAGGTTCTTCGACCTGGCGCAGCCCAGCGAAGCGCAGATTAACGCTGCGGACCTGGCTTGCGGCTGCATTAACGACTATGGAAGCGCGGCCCGGCCGCTGGCTGGAAATCCGTACGGAGCGTTTTACGCTCTCCAGGAAAACTCGACGGGAAAGTCGAACTACAACTCTCTCCAGGCCAGCCTCCGCATCAACGGATGGCATGGAATCACATCCTTCATCAATTACGCATGGTCGAAGTCTTTGGACAATTCGAGCGACGGCGAAGATTTCGTCCCGAACGCCGCTCAGCCGAATGACAGCACGCGTCCGAATTTCGAATACGGACCATCGAACTTCAACGTGCCGCACCGCTTCACCTGGAATTTTGGATACGACCTGCCAACCATGGGCGGCAGCATGCGAAAGCTCAAGAATGGATGGGGCTTCGCGAGCATCGCAACCCTGCAAAGCGGACAGCCCTTTCAGCTTAACTACAATTTTCAGGATGACTTCAGCGGCAGCGGCAACGGCTTCGACCGTCCCGATGTGGTTGGCCCGATTGTTTACCATCCGCACGACCCGACAAATTACGTTGACCTGAGTTCCTTCGCGATTCCCTGCACCATCGCTGGCGTGGCTACGGGAGCGGCGGCGGATTGCATCCCCGGCACCAGGCACTACGGAAACGAGCGCCGCAATTCTCTGCATGGACCAACCTACAAACAATGGGACGTCGCGATTTACAAAACGACGGCGCTCACCGAGCGGCTGAGCATGCAGTTTCGCGCGGACTTCTTTAATGTGCTGAACCATCCCAACTTCGCGAATCCGTTTCTGCCCGCCTTCATCGCGGACGCAGGCGCAGCCGGACTGACAGCGAACGGCAGCGGGACCAGAGAAGTCGGCGGCGGTGGACTACCTCTTACTGCCACCGGAGACGTGGGCATCGGCAATCCATTCTTAGGGGGAGGGGGCCCGCGCGGAATTCAACTGGCGGTGACCTTCAAGTTCTGAGCGAAGCAGGGGTCCGTTGAGGACATGGGGATCCTTCGACGTCAAAAGTCATTCGCACGCGAATGACTTCTTTGCTCAGGATGACAGAATAAATATTGTCATGTTGAGCGGAGGGAGTCGCGATAGCGACGAGTGCAGTCGAAACATCCCTACCCCCCCCGACGATCATAAATGGACAAGGAAACAGCCCGAGTCGAAGCGTTCTCAGACGGAGTATTCGCGGTCGCCATCACCCTACTCATCCTGGAAATCAAAGTTCCTGGCGTCAGCACTAACACTTTGGCGGCCGGTCTGATTAAGCAGTGGCCATCCTACGTCGCCTTCATCATCAGCTTTGCCTTTATCGGCATCATGTGGATGAACCATCACCGCATGTTCAATCACATTCGGCGCTCGGATGACGTATTGCTTGTCTTAAACCTGTTGCTACTGCTCGGCATTACAATCGTGCCATTTTCCAATGCCCTGCTGGCTTCCTACCTGAGAGCTCTCCAGAGTCACGATCGCCGTTTGGCCGCCCTGCTCTACAACGGGACGTACATCGTCATAGCTATCCTGTTCAATCTGTTGTGGAGGTACGCCGCAAGAAACCATCGCTTGTTGGATAGAGAGGCCGACCATGCCGCGGTCCAAAAATTGACGAAGCAGTACGCCTTTGGACCGCTGCTTTATGTGATTTGTTTTGGCCTGGCCTGGATAAGCGTGCCAGCCAGCCTCGGCGTGAACGCAATTCTCGCTCTATTTTTCGCGTTGCCGCCGAAGGTCGCGGCCAGATTCACGGATAAATTCACGCCTTCGGCGTAACGCATGAAACTGTCATGTTGAGCGGAAGGAGTCGCGACAAGCGACGAGTGCAGTCGAAACATCCTTAAACGCCACAACGATCTCTAGTGCGAGGAGAAGTGGACTTGAGCCGCTGTAGATTGCCAACCATCACTTATCACGGCACTCGCATGAATGATTCTGCATCAGCGACTTGTCACACAAGGTCCTGGAGGACCAGCGTTATAAGGCGCTTCTCGCCGCCCGGACTTTGGACCTGAAGTTGGATTGCCGTTCCTGGATTCAGTATCTTCCAATCGTCTCGCACTTTGGTCAATGTCAACTGGCTCGTGCTCGTGCCATCGATCTCCACCACCTCATCGCCGGCGGTGAGGCCGGCCTTTGCCGCCGGTCCGCCTGGGATGACGTCAAAGACCTCGAAAACATCCTGCTTCTGAGAGAGCCAGACACCGGCGCGATCGTAGGTATCATGTCGGCCAAAATCTTCGTTCTTCTCAAAAATCAGCCGATGGCGTGAATAGTCGCAAATAAAAATAAATTGCTTCAAAACATCCGGACCGATCAGGCCAGCTTTGCTGGTTGAAGCGGTGCCTCCCGACTTATTGACCGAAAGCCGCGCAATCAATCCGCGCAGTTGCACGTTGCCTACTTTGAGGGTCTGAGACCGCACCATGAACGAGCGCACAGGGCCGCCGACGCCCCAGCCGCTCACACCCTGAAACTTGGCCTGATACCGCTCCGCGATCTTATTGGTGGCCACAAAGGGACCGTATAGGATAAGCGCCGATCTCGCGCCCGTATCCACTCCAAACTTGGCTTCGATGCCGTCAAAGCTCGCGTTGATTACCGGAATGTTGCCCATTCGTTCGAATGGAACCGAAACTCCGGGACCTTGGTAAGAAAATTGTGCTGGCCTATAAAAGCTAATTTCGTGTTTGATGTAGTCATGCTGAACAACATATTTCTCGAACACCTCAAGTCCGAAATACCCATCCACCGGTATTTTGCCGAAGACATAACTTGCGTCCGATGTGGACAGAATGCTGCAATCCACGTTAGTAAGAGCCACAGGGCCAAATTCGAGACTACGCGCGTGGGAGTACTGCTCACGCACCGTCTTCTCGCCGACGCCTCCCGTTTCTCCCTCGCGCTCAACCTTTAACCCAGCCTTCTGCGCAACTTCAGGGCTAACGGCCAGGCTTGCGCCAGTGTCGAGGATCAGGTGGAATGGACCCTGACCATTGATTCGGACATTAAGGAAGATGCGGTTATCAATCAGCTCAAAATTTACTTTGCCGATCAGTCCCGAGCTGTTGGTTGCGGCAAGCTCCGACGCACCAATCGGTGCGATCAAAAGTGAAAACAGGCACAGGAGCATTTCAGAGCGCAGCGTAGGTGACAGGACCATAGGCAGGTTTGCAAATCAGGATAACTGAGAACTCATTTGGTAGACGCGCGAGCGGCACAGTGGATAGCAAATGCAATGCGCGATACACAAGTTTTAGCAAAGAGAGCAAAGAGATTGCCACAGAATCACTCGCTGCACGCCACAACTTCGTTGGGAAAGTGCAGCTGATGTTCAACGAGCGCTTTAAGTGACGGTTGCCTTTTGGCAGACAATGTCTGTCATAGGAGGTTTTCCTGGTGGGTAGATACAAACCATTCCTTTGCCTGGTGGTCGCATGCTTTTTCTCGTTGCTGAGGCCGGCCTCCTTTGCGGCGAGCCCCACCTATCATTACTATCGCACGGGAAATCCCACCGACGTAAGAACGAAAAGCAAGGGCGGCTTTGCGCTGCTGGGGGGTGGCGAAGACCTTGATCGTGCTTTTCAGTGGATGTGCGAGCGTTCGGGCGGCGGTGACTTTCTCATTCTCCGCGCCAGTGGCGATGACGCCTACAACCCTTATATAAAAGGTCTTTGTCAGGTCAACTCGGTCGCGACTCTGATCATTCCGAATCGCACCGCTGCGGAAGATTCGTTCGTGGCCGCGACCATACGCCACGCCGAAGCAGTATTCATCTCCGGTGGGGACCAGGCGAACTACATCAATTTCTGGGCGGGCACACCGGTGCAGGTGGCTTTGAACCATTTGCTGACACGAAATGTCCCGATTGGAGGAACGAGTGCGGGATTGGCTGTGTTAGGCGAATTTGTTTACTCCGCGCAGGGCGATGCTCCCGATGGCCCCGATCTGGCATCCGCAGATGTGCTGTCAAGTCCTTTCAATCCGCGAGTAACCATCGTGCAGAAGTTTTTGGATGTCCCGCTCTTGAAGGAAGTAATCACCGATACCCATTTTTC
Source organism: Acidobacteriaceae bacterium (assembly GCA_040003205.1). GTDB lineage: Bacteria > Acidobacteriota > Terriglobia > Terriglobales > Acidobacteriaceae > JALYIM01. Next base: position 6,557 of record JBDUDA010000158.1, read on the forward strand.
AGCACGGGATCGATTGGGACGAACGCTCGTGTTTATGGCGCGTATTCTCCAAGACCGCAGAGCTCGCCACATTCGCGATATCGCGGTTGATCAAGGCACCGGAGTGCTCCTTGATCCGGACGGCGTGGCGACTGTTGTGGGAAAGGGCTCAGCCTACTTCCTGGAGGCAACTCAGAATCCAGAAGTTTGCAAGCCAGGTGCCCCTCTAACCTTTCGCGGGATAATAGTTCGAAGTTTGCGCGCGGACGAACGCTTCAACGTTGCTCAATGGTTTAGTGAGGATGGGGTCTCCTATACGCTTTCGGTCGAATCAGGGTCAATTCATTCGACTCTGCCAAACGGAGGGTAGTGGCTCAATTTCAAAATGATCTGTCATCTCGACCGGAGTCGTGGATTCGCGCAGCGAAGCCACCGCGGAGCGGAGAGACCTGCTTTCCCCCCGTCTAATAGCAGGTCTCTCGACTCCGCAAAGCCAGGCGGCTTTGCTTCGCTCGAGATGACAACCTTCGG
>JBDUDA010000015.1:0-23473 GCA_040003205.1 Acidobacteriaceae bacterium
AAAATTTCTTATGGAGGAACGGCCGCTTTGCTTGAAGGCGATGCCGAAAAACAAACCGAACGGCAAGTTGCCGATGAGCTTCCTCAGGCTGATCTTCTCAAAGTGGCGCACCACGGCAGCGCTACCTCAACCATTCCTGAACTGTTGGCGGCGGTGCGACCGAAATTCGCGGTGATTTCCGTAGGAAGCCGTAATCTGTACGGACATCCACGAATGGAAGTACTAAGCAGATTGCAGGAATCGAGAGTAGCCACCTACCGGACTGACTTGAACGGCGCCACAACTTTTTACCTGGACGGGAAAACCGTTACTCATCCAGATCAGCGAGTCCCGCCTCGGTAGCTCCGCTCAAGTCGGCTTCAGCGATTTCATCTGTGGGGATGCGGCGGTACTCCTGAATCAAGTTCTGAGCTTTCACAGCATCCGATTCGCGCACCAGAATGACGTTGCCGCCCACCCCGGGCAACACGTCCTGAGCGGCGTCAAGCGAGGTCGCGTCACAATCAATGCCGGCAGAATCGAGCAATCCGCGCACCACCAGCGCTTCGGTTTCCTGCTCGGTGTTGAAAACCTTTACTAGTTTTTCATTAGGATTGGGAGCTTCAGTCATCGTTCCTCCGACAGGAATTGCCGCAATGTTGTCATCCCGAGCGCAGTCGAGAGACCTGCTTTTTACTAGACTGAGAAAGAAACAGCAGGTTCCTCGACTTCGCTCGGAATGACAAACTGATTTTAATAATAACCGGAGCGCGGACAATTGACGATGCGGGCGCAACGAAGCAGCATGGCGCTTCATCTAAATAACAGGCACGGGAGGGTTTGCATGGAACTGTCACGTCAGCGCGAACGAGTCTTCGAGTCAGGAAATGTAAGCGAAACCGATGATGAACGGCGAAAGATCCGCCGCCTGCAAATCATGATCAGTATGGTGATGTCCGTCATCGGACAGGACTCGAATCTCACCATTGAAGAAGCCTCTGAGCTGGCTGCGGGAGCGAAGAAGGCGGCGCTGGCGATGTTTCCGGATAAAGAGTTGGCCTACGATATCCTTTACAAGCCACGCCTTCAAAGGTTAATGAACGAGCGTTTTCGTCTGCAATAGGCGGAATGCAGGATGCAGGGATCCTTCCTTGCCAATCCTTCGCTACGCGAAAGGATTGGACTGCGTCAGGATGACATTTGTTGGGTTGTGACGTGGATGTTCTTTGAGCATTGTGAGATTGGGATCTCCCCTCACCCAGCCACGAGTCATCCTGAGCGAAAAGCCGAAGGATCCCTATCACCCACGTGGACTACTGGGGATAGGGATGCTTCGACTTGAGCATGACATGGTTGAGAGTTAGGTTTGCATTTGCAGCATTTCACCTGGCAGGCAGACCATGCGTGACTTCGATGGCTCGAAGTCATTCGAGGTGAGGGCGGGGACGCTTTGCGTCCCGGCGTCCTCTTTCCCAGCAAAGTGCGTTTCAGGATTTCGTCTCTCGATCCTGATCCCCAAAGTTCGCTCGATCTCTCGCAGTTCACTGCGCTGCTCTCTGCCAAAAAGCGTTGACGCCAAACCTGTTCCACCGGCGCGTCCGGTGCGACCGACTCGGTGGATAAAGTCCTCTGCAACCGCCGGAAGATCGTAATTAATCACGTGCGCGATGTTCTCGACGTGAATTCCACGCGAGGCGACGTCGGTAGCGACCAGAACCTGGAAGCGTCCATGCTGAAATCCCGCGAGGGCGGCGCTGCGCTGTCCTTGTGAGCGATCGCCATGAATCATGGCAGCAGCGAAGCCTTCTTTCGCGAGGCGTCGGGCTAGGCGCTCGGTGCCGTGTTTAGTGCGGACGAAAATCAGGCAGCGTCCACTCTCTGCGTTGAGCAGGCGGGCCAAAACTTCCGGCTTGCGCTCGTTAGTCACTTCAAAGGCCTGCATGCGTACGCTTTCGGAAGGCTTCAAGGTGGAGCCGACCGCAACCCGTACCGGAGCTCGCATGTATTTATTCACCAGCTGCGTCACCGTCGCCGGCAGCGTTGCCGAAAAGCACATGGTGTGGCGATCAACGGGGAGCACGCCAACGATGCGCTTGATGGCGGGGAGAAATCCCATATCCAGCATGCGGTCGGCTTCGTCCAAAACCAGGATCGAGAGTGCGTTGAAATTCACCAGGCGGCGGTCAAGAAAATCTTCGAGGCGGCCTGGAGTAGCCACGATCAAACGGGCTCCACGACGGATGGCGGTAAGCTGAGGGCCTTCGGAAAGGCCTCCGACGACCAGTGCCGCCGCAGGAAACTTCCTTCCGCGAAGATCGTCATAAACCTTGGCGACTTGCATGGCCAGTTCGCGGGTCGGAACCAGCGCCAGCGCGGATACGCCCGGCGTGGAAACGGTCGCGAGTTTTTCCATCACTGGAATGAGAAAAGCTAATGTCTTGCCGGTACCGGTCTGGGCGGTTGCAAGAACGTCTTTGCCAGCCAGGGCATGAGGCAACGATGCCGCCTGTACTGGAGTCATGGTAATAAACTTGGCCGCCGATAGGCGCTCCTTCATTTGGGCGGAAACCGGCAGTTCTGAAAATTGTGTCATTCACTTACTTTCTATGTGGCTTGAGGCTCAGCGGCCCGGACAAAATCGTCCGCAAGCGGCTGGCGAGTCTTAGCCAGTTTTTGTTACTGAATTACGCTGAAAATACGGAGTGGAACTATTAGGCGGGAAATCTCATGTACAACTTTGGAATCCGAGGAACCGCCACATTGCTACCGTGGTATTAAGCGTACTCACAGTGTAACACGCCGGCTATTTTACGGTAGGCAACTTGGAGGTCGCGACCCCTTACGGTAAACAGCGGGCGCGAATCCGAGTTCAGTGGCTAACGTGCGTTCTTTTATTATCAGCAACTTACCTAGAGTTCAGCATTCCGCTTTCGGTCCAGTGCTGCAAGTGTTACAACTGTTCGCCCGACTTCCACATCTTGAGTGTGGCAAATTTGTGTATTTAGAAAACCTGGCCGCAGATTGTTGGTGACGAGAAAACTATTTAGCAACTGCGAGGCATTCGCGGTGTTTGGATACGTGACCTAGATACGAAGATGTCCAGCTTCTGCTGCCGATTCTAGCCGCTTACCCGGCCCTAAGCTGAGACAGGAGACTTATGAATAAGTTGAGGCATTCGGCATACGCGCTCTTAATCGCGCTGTTCTTTTCGGTTTCTACGCTCGTCGCCGTAGCAGATGAAGATGATCCTCCGGGACGAGCTGTTGACATCCGATATATCACCGGACAGGTCTCCATACAGCCCGGCGGAGTGGACGACTGGGCCGGCGCAGTCGTGAACCGCCCTCTTACGACCGCAGATCGCATCTGGGCTGACAGAGATTCTCGCGCCGAACTTCAGCTTGGCAGTGCTTCCTTGCGCTTGAATTCGGAAACCAGCCTAACCTTTACAAACGTCAGCGACCAGACGGTACAAGTTGAACTAGATCAGGGAACGCTCAACCTGAGAGTGCGACGTCTTTATGACGGAGAAATCTATGAAGTAGATACTCCTAATCTCGCTTTCACGCTCACGCGCTCCGGCGTCTACCGTTTCGACGTTGATCCCAATGAAGGCACCACTCGCGTGACCGTCTCTAAAGGTGAGGGCGAAGCTACCGGCGAAGGAAACGCTGTGCGACTGCGTGCCGGAGAGCAAGCTTATTTTGACAACGGAACCTCGCTAGAAAATCAGATTACCCGCGCCGACCGTTCCGATGGTTTCGACGACTGGGCGCGACTGCGCGACGAGCGCGAAGATCGCTCGCAGTCTTATCGCTACGTATCGCAAGACATGGTCGGTGCCCAGGATCTCGATGAGTATGGGACCTGGCGCAGTGACCCGGAATACGGCTCCATGTGGGTGCCTTCACACGTTCAGCGCGGATGGGCTCCTTACCACGATGGACATTGGGCTTGGGTCGCTCCTTGGGGATGGACGTGGGTTGACGACCAGCCCTGGGGTTACGCTCCCTCGCACTACGGACGCTGGGTTCACAGGGAAGACTCCTGGGGTTGGTGTCCCGGTCCAGTGGATGTGCGTCCGGTGTACGCTCCCGCATTAGTGGCGTGGGTTGGCGGAGCCGCCTGGGGCGCAAGCGCGTCCTTCGGCGGTGGAGAAGGCGTTGGATGGTTTCCACTTGGTTACGGCGAGCCGTACGTTCCCTCTTATAGAGCCAGCAGAGGCTACTTCGAGAACGTAAACACCAGCAACACGCGCATCACCAATATCACGAACGTTACCAACACCTACTACGTCAACAACAGCGTTAATAACTCGAACAACGTAAACAACATCAACAACGCCAATAGGATTCGATACGCAAACCAGAACGTGCCGGGAGCCGTGATTGCGGTCCCGAGAACGGCGATGGTTAATGCCCAGCCGGTATCCCGCGTGGCAGTACGGGTGCCCACCGCCGATGTTGGCAGAAGCGTGGTAGCTGTCGCCACTGCGCCGCCTATAGCCCCGGAGCGAAGAAGCCTGTTGGGAGCGAAAGCAGATGTCCGTGCGGCTGCGCCTCCGCAGCAGCAAACCGCAACTCCACGAGCCGTAATCACTAAGTCTGCTCCTCCTCCGCGAGTTGTTCCATTCGCTGCCAAGCAGGATGCCCTGGCAAAAAATCCGGGACGTCCGTTGGACACTCAAGCTGTTCAGCAGATCAGAGCACGCTTGCCAGAACAACCAAAGCCAGCGCCGGCCCCGACTCGTCCCGCAGGGCAGCCGCGTCCTGCTAACAACGGTCAGCCGGGTCCTGCCAACAATGGTCAGCCGGAGAGAAATGCGGGAGCGCCGGGAAATCGAAACACGGGGGCCCCGGAGAGGCCGAATACGCCTCCGCAGCAAAATAATGCAAATCAAGGCAATCCTAACGGAGCCAATCCTGTCCGCAACCCGAATGTAAACAACGGCGCGCCCGATCGAAATGTCCCTCGCCCGCCTAACAGCAATGTTCCCGCGAACAATGGACAGCCCGTTAACAATCCGCAGCCCGGCACCAATCCGGGTAACCAGCCAACCATGAACAATGGTCCGGACCGTCCTGGGCAGCGCCCTCAGAACGGAAATCAGCCCGGTAATGAAAGAACGCCAGTGGTAGAACGGGCTCCGGCGAACGATCGGCCACCGAGTGATCGTTCCCCAAATGACCGCCAGCAGCCAAATGCCCGCCCGCAGAACAATCCGGAAAGCAATCCCAACGCGCGACCGGTGCCGCGTCCGCCAGATGCGGAGCGAAACGCTGCGCCGCCTCAGAGACAGCAGGCATCGCCGCAATCTCGTCCCGAGCCCCCGGCTCGTAATGAACCAACGCCGGACCTGCCGGCAGCGCGTCCTCCACAACCGGAACGGAATACTGCGCCTCCACCGAGGGAACAGGCGTCTCCGCAACCACATCCCCAACAGCCTGTCCGCAACGATCCGCCGCCGGAGCGACAAGTGGCCCGTCCACCGCAGCCGGAGCGGAACGCCGCTCCGCCGCCGAGGGAGCAGGCCTCTCCTCAACAGCGTCCTCAGCAGCCGGTTCGTAACGAGCCGCCGCCGGAGCGACAAATGGCGCGTCCGCCGCAGCCGGAGCGGAACACCGCTCCACCGCCGAGGGAGCAGGACAGGCCTGAGAGCCGTCCGCAGCCGCCCGCGCACAATGGACCCCCGCCGGAGCGGCCTGCGGTTCGTCCACCGCAGCCCGACCGCAACCCTCCTCCACAGGGTAAGGAAAAGCAGGTTCCCCCGGAGGATCGGCAGTAACCAGTCGGCTGCCCCTAAGAAGACCAAAGGCCACCATTTGGTGGCCTTTCTTCATTTGCAGGTTAGTGTCGCTAAACCGTTGAAGGCAATGGAATCTTTAGGAATCATCATGTTCCTGCCGCGCTAAGCGAGTGCCTCGCAACTCCTTCTGAAAACTCGTGTTTACATCTCTGTGAGAAATGCAGGACATTCGCCGGAGCTTAAACAGGCGGGAAAGTTAATCGCGTCCCTCGGAGGCTAAAGCCGTCAGTGACGTTGGGTCTATCGCAGCGCTAAAGCGCTGCGCTACCTGTAAACTTTTCCATCGGTTGTAGACCGCAAATGCCCTGGAGCCACCGGACAGGTGGTTTGAAGGAGAGAAAGCCATGACGCTTCTCAGACGCGCACTGTTATCAACATTGATTGTCTTCTTCTGGTCGGCAAGCTTGTCGCTGGCTTCGGCCGAGCAGGATGCGCCGAGCCGCGCCGCCCGCCTTCAGTTTGTTTCGGGATCGGTGTCCATCCAGCCCAGTGGCGCGGATGAATGGGTGGCGGGCGAAGTGAACCGTCCCCTCACTAACGCCGACAATGTTTGGGCCGACAAGAATTCACGCGCTGAGTTGAACGTCGGAACTGGAATCATCCGCGTCAATTCTGAGACTAGCCTGACGCTGACCAATGTTGGCGACAACGCTGCCCAGCTTGAGCTGCATCAGGGAGCGATGAATTTGTATGTCCGCCATTTATACGACGGCGAAGTCTATGAAGTGGACACGCCTAATCAGGCGTTCACAATTTTAAAGTCCGGCGAATATCGTTTTGACGTTGATCCCTACGGCGATGCTACCGAGATCACTGTGTGGAAGGGCGAGGGAGAAGCCACTGGACAAGGTGAAGCCGTGAGAGTGCGTTCGCGGCAGCGGGCTCGCTTCACCGGCGGGAATTCTTTGCAGCATGTAGTTTCGGCCGCGCCCAATCAGGATGGTTTCGACGAGTGGTGCCGAGTGCGCAATCGCCGCAGCGATGAGTCGGTTTCGGCGCGCTATGTTTCTCCCGATGTAGTCGGAGCCGAAGATCTCGACGCCTACGGAACCTGGCGCACCGTTCCGGAATATGGTTCAGTTTGGGTGCCGACTGTCGTCCAATCTGATTGGGCGCCCTATCACTACGGACACTGGATTTCAGTTGAGCCCTGGGGATGGACCTGGATGGATGACGCTTCCTGGGGATACGCTCCCTTCCACTATGGCCGCTGGGTTTACACCAGCGGATATTGGGGATGGGCGCCTGGTCCATATTACGGCGGCGGTTGGGGCCGCGCCTGGTACGCTCCCGCTTTAGTCACGTGGTTTGGCGGAGACAACTGGGGAGTGGGAATTGGGTTCGGCGGTGGCTATGGCCGAGGGTTCGGTGGCGGACTTGGCTGGTGTGCTCTTGGTTTCGGTGAGCCGTACTATCCATCGTATGGCGGAAGCCGCGGATATTTCCGCAACGTCAACATCACGAATACCAACATCACCAACATCACCAACATTACGAACAACTACTACAACAACAACACGACCAATAATTATCCGCCCACCAAGCCGCCTACTAAGGGTGGTGGCGGCGGACCTTACGGCCCGCATAGCACCGCGCCGGCGAACATGCACGCCCCTGGAGGCTTCACAGCAGTTTCGAAGAAAACTCTGGAGAATTCGCTGCCGGTGAGCAGGAATACTCTGCAAGTTTCACCGCAGCAGGCGCGGAATGCGCCCGTGCTGACTCGCGTGAATGCCACCCCAACTCGTGAAAGCGTGCTTGGACGCGGTGCCGGTAACAATGGTCGGCAAGCTACCGCTCCCCCGCCGCAGGCCGTTTCAAGACCTGTGGTCAGCAGAATGACCCCTCCGCCGGCACCGTCGAGAGGCCAGAGTATTGCGGGAATGACACGCACTCCGGAGGGCGCTGGCGTAAGAGGTGGTCAGGCCGGGCAGCCGAATCGTGTGTCCATTGCGCCTGGTGATCGCGGAGTAGTGGCGACTACCAATCCCAGAGGACAAACAGCGCAGCAGTCAGTTGGAGGCGGTAACAATGCTCCGGTGCCGATGCATGCCGTTCCACGGCCCCCGTCTGCCGGAGGGTCGAGAGGAATTATGCAGGCGGACTCTAGACCGACAGGCGCAAATCCTGGTCCGGGCGTCTCGAATGGGCGACCCCTATCAGTGCCGAACCCTCGAAACGGAACTGTGCCGGTCGGTGGAGGCCGCTCGGTGCCTCGTCCACCGCAAGCTTCGGAGAACGGCAGAATGACGCAATCCAGCGTGAATGATCGGGCAAGCTCTCCGCCCGCTCCGACCTATTCGCGCGGTAACCCGAACATGGGCAAACCTTCGCCGAGCATCCAGCATAGCGACCCTAATGCTGGCGCCCGCGCTCAGGACCGCAGCACGCCCGCAATGACTCCACGCTCCGTGCCGCGTCCGCCTGAAGGCAGCGTGTCACGATCGTCTGGAAATTCACCCTATGCGCGCAGCGCTGGCAACGGCGTAAGTTATGGAAATAATTCTTCCGGACGCTACAGCGAGCCGGCGCGACCCTCGAGCTCTCCGGCTTACGGAAGCTCTTCGCGGAGCAGTTCGTCGAATGCGCCATACGCGGCGCCACGAGACAGCTCTCCGCGCGGAAATTCTTCCTACGGAAACGCTCCGCATAGTTCGCCGCGTGGAAACTCCTCGTACGGCAATCCGTCCTACGGCGGTTCTCCCCGGGGTAATCCGTCGTACGGAAGCGCCCCCAGCAGCGCCCCGCGAGGCGGAGGCTCTTATGGTGACGGCTCGCAGCCATCGCGCGGTTCCTACAGTGGCGGCGCTCCTTCATCCTCAGGCGGCGGATACTCAGCGCACAGCGCTCCTTCACATAGCTCTGCGCCCAGTGGCGGAGGCTCCGGCTCGAATGGGTCGAGAGCATCCGAAGGGCACTCGGGACGTCGCTAATAGTTTTCACAAACAACTGGCCGCCCTCTTCCCCAGGGCGGCTTTTTTTATTCCCTGCCAAAATGCTAAAGTCTTTGCGTATCTCATCTCTACTCCGCAGGAGAGCTGATTGAAAACTTTTATTCTCGGCTTCATCGTAGGTTTGATAGTCCTCCCACTTTCGGTGTACGCCTACTTCGTTTCGGGAAGCGCTCCGGTTGCAACTGCCGCCGAACCCATGCCATTCGAAGAGCGACTGGCGCACGAAGCATTGAACGCGCGAATTAAAAAGGAAATGCCAAAATCGGTGCCCGTTTCGCCTGACTATCCGGCTGGGGCCGATATATATCGTCACCATTGCGCCGTCTGCCACGGGATGATGGACGGAAACCAGAGCCCCATCGCGAAAGGCATGTTTCCCAAGCCACCGCTGCTGCTGCATGGCAAGGGCGTTACCGACGACGAGCCAGGAGAAACTTATTGGAAGGTTGCCAATGGCATCCGCCTGACTGGCATGCCAGCCTTCAATCAGTCGTTGTCCGAAGCAGAAATGTGGCAGGTCAGTCTGCTCATGGCGAATGCGGATAAGCTTCCAGACGATGTCAAGAAAACGCTCGCGGAAGCGCCCCACTTCCCACCAGCGCCGTCGGCTCCGCACTAAAAAGAAGCCACTGTCATCCCGAGCGAAGCCGAGGGACCTGCTTTTCTTTTTACGAACTGCAAACAGCAGGTCTCTCGACTCCGCAAAGCGTGCGCTTTGCTCCGCTCGAGATGACAGGGTGGTTTAAATACAGCGCGCCATGCACGCGGCGGTGGGCGATTGGCGCTACACACACTAAAACAAGTCACTGTCATCCCGAGCGAAGCCGAGGGACCCCTATCCCCGAGACCACTTTGTGGGCTAAGGGGTTTTCACAGAGACAACGCCTTAGATAAGTTGCAGTGACGCTTCCGGCACCGGATGCTGGCTTTCATACGCCGCAATCTCAGCTTCGTGCTGAAGAGTTAATCCAATGTCATCGAGTCCGTTCAACAGACGATGGCGGGTCGATTCTTCAATCTGAAAAGTGGAGGCAAAGCCGTGTTCGTCGAATACCTTGCGATTTTCCAGATCAATCGTGAGCTCGTATTCGGGAATCTCAGCGGCGCGGCGAGCGAGCTCTGAAACCTGGTCTTCGGACAGCACCACTGTCAGAACCCCGTTCTGCACGCAATTACTGGTGAAAATGTCGGCAAAAGCAGGTGCGATTACCGCGCTAAATCCGAAGTCTTCGAGGGCCCAGACGGCATGCTCGCGAGATGATCCGCAACCGAAATTCTTTCCTGCTACCAGGATGCTTCCCCCCGCATAGCGTGGCTGATTGATAGAGAAGGCAGGGTCGAGGGTGCCGTCTTTAGTTCGCCGCCAGTCATAAAACAGAAACTCACCAAAGCCGGTACGCTCAATGCGCTTCAGAAACTGCTTCGGAATAATCTGGTCGGTGTCCACATTTGCGCGGTAGAGCGGAACGACTCGGCCTTTATGGACGACGAATGGTTTCATGTTTGCCTAGTTAAAATGCCAGTCGCGAATGTCGGTGAAATGTCCAGTGATCGCAGCGGCGGCCGCCATCATCGGGCTCAGCAGGTGCGTGCGGCCACCACGCCCCTGGCGTCCTTCGAAATTGCGGTTGCTGGTGGAGGCGCAACGCTCGCCCGGTTGCAGGATGTCAGGATTCATGCCCAGACACATGGAGCATCCCGATTCGCGCCATTCGAAACCTGCCTGCTGAAAAATCTCATGCAGCCCTTCCCGCTCAGCTTCGCGCTTAACCGCCTGTGATCCGGGAACCACCATGGCGCGCACTTTTGCATTCACATGATGGCCCTTAGCGATGCGGGCGGCTGCGCGCAGATCCTCGATGCGGGAGTTGGTGCAGGAGCCAATGAAGACGCGATCAATGGCGATCTCTTCCATGCGCGTACCAGGCTTCAGCCCCATGTATTCCAGCATTCGTTCGGATGAGCGGCGGTCTTCCTCATTCTTGGTAACAGCGACTTCTGGAACTTTTCCCGTGATCGGGACGACCATCCCAGGATTCGTTCCCCAGGTAACGAAGGGCGCGAGCTTCGAGGCGTCCATGCGAATTACTTTGTCGAAAGTTGCGCCGTCGTCTGACCGGAAGGTAGGCCACTGTGCCATCGCTTTTTCCCAGTCCGCTCCCTGGGGAGCGAAGCGGCGGCCTTTGATGTAGGCGAAAGTAATTTCGTCCGCAGCCACCATACCTGCGCGCGCTCCGGCCTCAATGCTCATGTTGCAAAGAGTCATCCGGCTTTCCATGGAAAGCGCTCGAACGGCGCTGCCGGCGTACTCGATCACGTGTCCGGCGGCTCCGTCGGTGCCGATTTGTCCAATAATGCCAAGTGCCAAATCTTTCGCGGAAACCCCTTCGCCAAGCTGGCCGCTGACGTCAATCAGCAGAGTTTTTGCCTTGCGCTGGGGCAGACATTGGGTGGCTAGGACGTGCTCGACTTCCGACGTTCCGATGCCAAATGCTAAAGAACCGAAAGCTCCGTGGGTGCTGGTATGGCTATCGCCGCACACGATGGTCATTCCCGGCTGAGTGAATCCCAGTTCTGGACCAATCACATGCACAATTCCCTGAGAGGGCGAGTCCATATCAAAAAGAGGGACGCCGAATTCCTTGCAATTTTTCTGGAGGGCTTCAATCTGGCGCGCTGCAACCGGGTCGGTAATCGGAGTTCCGCGCGGTTCGGTAGGAATGTTGTGGTCCACCGTAGCAATCGTGCGCTGTGGCTGGCGCACGCGCCGTCCAGCCCCCCGCAATCCATCGAACGCCTGAGGCGATGTCACCTCGTGCACAAGATGCAGATCGATATAGATGAGAGGCAGGCGGTCGGCTGGGGAATGCACCAGATGCGCGTCCCATATTTTCTCGAATAGCGTGCGTTTTTGGTTCATTCGCTTTTGAAACGTTGTCTGGATATTTTATCCCAACTGGGAGAATTCGCTCAGGATAAGTCTAATGGGGACTGGCGGGAAGCTCGCTGTGAAATATAAAAGGCCAACATGGTGACGGCGCCGATCAGTGGAACCAAAAATCCTGCACGCAAACTGCCAAATAAAGTTGAAAGAAATCCGACTAACCACGGCATGGCTGCGCCCCCCAGATTGCCCACCGAAAATATAACTCCGCTGAGAGGGGTTGCTGCGCTGCCGAACCAATGCGGTAACAGAGACACGTTGATGGGAAACACCGAGGCCAGTCCGAGGCCCGCCGCGCCGGCTCCGAACATCACCAGCGTGATCGTTTTGGCGGATAGTAATAACGCTACCCCCAAAGCCGCCAGTCCGACGCCCGCCGTTGCCAGCCGGATTTCGGAAAAATGTCTGAGAGCTAGGGGAGCCAGTAACCGTCCTGCCAGCATCGCTCCCCAAAAAAAAGATGGAGTGATGGCCCAGCGGGCATGCGCTGTGGGATCAACTCGCTGCGCATAGGACGCGACCCATCCGCCGAGCGACGTTTCGGTCCCCACATAGACGAAAAACAGAGCAATAATCCATGGCAGCATGCGATGACCCCAGATCGCTTCGCGCGTGCCCGGCGAAGTTTTGGCCACTGGCCGAATGACATCCGCATTAGAACGCGCGAATAGCATCACCACCGCCAATACGATCAGAGCGCCGGCGACACCGTAGAGGAAATTTGAAATGTGGCCGGTCCGCTGCACAGCGGCAATCAGAAAAGGACATCCCATCGCTCCAATTCCCCAGGAGGAGTTGAGAAGGTTCAAGGCGGACGCTCGTTTGTCCGGATTCGTCTCAGCAATCAACAGATTCGCGGCCGGAGTGGTGACACCGGTCCCTGCTCCGTAAATACCAACTGCGAGCAGCCCAAGTGTCCAATGAGACTGGATTAATCCCGCGATTCCAGCGGCCATAAGCCAAAGTCCGACGACGAGGGTGGTCCGGTATCCTCGGCGCTGCACCAACACTCCAGAGAGCAGCATGCCGGCAATTGAGGTCACCCATTGCGCGATGAAAAAATACCCTGCCTGGGTATCGCTCAGGGACCAGTTCGTAGTGAGCACGGGAAGCATCGGACCCAGCAGCGTCATCACGATGCCCGTTAGAACGAAATCCAGGTGGACAAACGCCGCCCTCGGCATCGTTGATCTTGGTGTTGAACCGGCTCCAGCGTGCTGGGATGGTGGTTTCACAGAAGGGCTTTATTTCCCCGAGGACTTGGCGTCCTGGGGCGTACGAGGCAGCCCGGTAACCTTCCATGAATAGCGATCCGTGCAACGCCAGTTGTCGCCGCCGCCAGTGTTCGACCAAACGTCCACGACAAAACGTTCTTCTGTCTCGGTCTTGCCACTCATCTCGTACGTCTGGCTCAGGATGAAGCTGGCGATCGAAATCTGGGGACTGATGGACCGCACCACGATTTGTCGCAGCTCGAACGTCTTGGCCCTGCGGCTGAATGCATCTCGCAGCCAGTCTTCTCGAGTAACGGGTTGCGTGGGGCTATCCGGTCTGAATTCCTGAAAGTCGTTCGACAAAATGCGATTCAGTGCGGCCTGGTCCTTATCTTGGATGGCCACTAGTCCCTGATTCTCCAATTCGCCGAAAAACACCTGGAGACGGGATTTCGCCGGGGGCGGCGGCTTCGGCTTGGCTGCCTGCTGCGAGAATCCGGCAGAGCTGACCGCCAAAATGCTTACCGTCGCCAGACTTTTTAGTGCGCAAGCTCTTAGCAAGCCAAACTTTGAGGACAAACGGGCGGGAGTTCCAAGCAATTTCATGCTGAATAAATCCTGTCACAAACTGAAAATGTAAAATGATTATAGGTGAGGGCGACAATACGCTGGAGTAACATCAGCGATACACAAACTGTGGGGTTCCGATTCAGATGATCAACGGCAAGCGGATCGCGGTCGTGCTGCCCGCATATAACGCGGAGAAAACCCTAGCGGCGACGGTGCGCGAGCTGCCGGAGACGGTCGATATTCGCATTCTGGTGGACGATAACAGCTCTGATCGCACGGTCGAAGTAGCCAAGCGCCTGGGGCTGCAATTCTACGTGCACGACCAAAATTATGGATACGGACGCAACCAGCAGACGTGCTACCGCGAAGCCCTGGCCGAAGGCGCGGATGTGGTAATCATGCTGCATCCCGATTATCAGTACACTCCACTGCTGGTAACTGCCATGGCCAGCATGGTCGCGTATGGAGTTTATGACGTCGTCTTAGGGTCGCGCATCATCGGAGGGCAAGCTCTGCTCGGGGGCATGCCGTTTTACAAATACGTTGCCAACCGTTTTCTCACAGCTTTCGAAAACTTATTTCTGGGAGTGAAACTTTCGGAGTATCACACCGGATATCGTGCCTTCAGTCGAGAGATCCTCACGAAATTACCGCTGCTGGAAAATTCCGACGACTTTGTCTTCGATAATCAGATGCTGGCGCAATGCGTGCATTTTGGATTTCGCATTGGAGAGGTCTCGTGCCCGACGAAATACTTCGCGGAGGCTTCTTCGATCAATTTCCGGCGTAGCGTGACCTATGGGCTGCAAGTGCTTTCTACAACCCTGAAATTTGCACTGCAGAAGGCGGGGATTGCGCATTTCAGCCTGTTCGATCCCGATGGGCGAAGACTTGAGCCGGTGGCAGGTGCGTACTACGCGCGCGGCGTGACGCAGCCGTAGATATCAGCGCTGGAAGAAACTAAAACAATAAGGATACTTTTCGACGATCTACATTCGGCAAACTACAACTGCCGAATTCTGGTACAGGCATTGCAACCCGGCGATTCCCGGCTGCTGCAAGACGAGCCACTCAACGCCGTAGCGCTTATGGAGTCGCTGAAAGTCCTCAAGCCGAAACTGCTTCCAATTGCTTTGCGCCTGCACTTGCTCGAGCCACTTCTCAGCGAGCGGCGGAAACATTGAGACCGCGCCACTATCCTTGACCGCGTCGGCCAGCATGCTTCGTTCCGACATGACCCGAAAACCGTGCATGTCTTCGCCGGGAATTCTCATGTGGTTGGGATCAAGGGCGAACACCGCATTCACTGGAGCGTTATAGCGAATCCAAAGGAATGCCTGCGCCCATTGATTCTTCGGCATGACTCCAGGCCATTCGATATGCGAACTGGAGGGAAACAAACTTCTTTGCGCGAAAAACATTCCCGCGCTCAGCGGCAGAAACAGTACAAGCCATCTCCACACTCGCGTTTTTAATAGATATTGCCCGAGGAATCCCCCGCCAATTAGAACCAGCAAAATGTAGAGAAGGTAGAGACTACGCAATGGCTGTAGGCGAGAGAGATTTTCGAGGCGAGCGGGGATGGCGACAATCAGCGAACCAATAAAGTAGATGGACCCATACACGACCAGCGCGCGGCAGAGGAGGGCCAGTTCCTCCGATTTTTTCGAGCACGCCAATCTGCCAAGCCACCACAACAAAATAATTGGCGCAATGATTCCCAGCCATTCATACCACTCCCAGTGCAGAAGCAAGAAATAAGAGTGAGACTGTATGGCTTCGTGATAGGCGGAAGAGGGAGGATCAAATAAAAATCCCAGCGGGGACAAAGCAGCCAGTTGCAGGACCTGAAACCGTCGAGTCCGCATGAGAATGAGCAACATGCAAAATGAGAATACGAACACCGGCATTAACGGATGAATGGCAAAGGCCGCCGCAAGCCACAATGACATCTGGAGATATCGTTTTTCGAGCGCTGCGCTAACTGCGAAAATTCCCGCGAACGCTACGAGATTTCGTGGATTCGTGTATTGATCGAGGATATAGAGTGCCGTCCCTGCCACCGGCAGCGTCAGAAGCGCCGCAACCAGCGAAACGCCCGCCCAGCGAGCGCTCTGATCACGAAAGCATTTTCCACTGAGCTGCCGGCACGCTAGCAACAATAAGAAGATGGACGCGAATTGCCAGAGCAGCAAAACCGTGCCCAATGGGAGATGAGTCATCCTTACCGAACCAGCGATCAAATTTGGAAAGAGAGTCAGGTGAGCATGCGATCCAAAAAACTCCGCGTTGAAAGGAAATAGCTGGGGGTGGAGAAGCTTCAATACGCCGGGGATATAAATTTCGGCATCCTCTGCCCCTGGGTGATATCCATGGACTATAAAAGCGGCAGCCGTGAGGAGCAGCAATATTGGTACATTGGTGCGTTTCAAATCACTCCCTTATTCTCAGCAAAGTTTGCACCAGCCCTTGTACCCCCTTGTCAGCCCGCGCAGTCGAGCTTTGCTTTGATCTCAACCTCAGCGACTAAAGCCGCAACCGAAACCAGGCTGATTCGCAGCGCTAAAGCGTTGCGCCACCCCCGCGCTGCTCCCACTACTGAACCCTATTCTCTAAGCACTGTCATCCCGAGCGAAGTCGAGGGACCTGCTTTTTTGCAGCGGACTGCATCTCTGCCTCAGCTTCCCAGCCCAGAAACTTGATCGGTCAGTATATCTTCGCTCTATATTTGTCATGTTGCTCGTAAATATAGTTATCCGTCATGCCGGCAATGTAATCGCACACCACCCGAGCTAGCGGCTCCTGCTTCGCTTTTTCCCGATAAGCGGACGGTAGATTTTCTGGCCTGGCCATCCAAATTGCGAAGAGTTCCCCAATCACTTTCTCTGCGTCATCTTTTTCTGGGTCCAACGCTTTGCTGAAGTAAAGATTGCTGTAGAGGAATTCCTTGGCTTCGCCTCTAGCGCGCTCGACGGATGGACTTAACGTTACCAGGCGCGCAGCGGAACGGCGCACATCTTCCAGATTGCCGATGCCAGCGGATTTGATTTGCCTGCCGGTGTTATCGATTACATCGGTGACCAAGGTATCGAGCATGCCCTTGAGGGCTTCGTTGAATTTCAGCTTCTCGATTGCATTCGGATACTCGCGCTCCGCCTGGTGGAAGCAGCGTTCAAAGATCGGCACATTTTTCCGGATGCCTTTCAAATCCAGCAGATGAGCTTCAAAACCGTCATCCAAATCAGCGGTGTTGTAGGCAATTTCGTCGGCAATGTCTATCAACTGTGCTTCGAGGGGAGGCGATTGATCGAGCAAATATTGAGAGAGTTCGGGAAAGTCTTGCGCGCTATAGTCGCGCGAATGCTTGATGATGCCTTCCCGCACTTCGAAGGTGAGATTCAGTCCACGGAACGCTGCATAGCGCATCTCGAAATCCTCAACGATGCGCAACGCATGAAGATTGTGGTCGAAGAACAATCCGTGCTCACGCATAGCGGCGTCGAGCGCTTTTTCTCCCGCATGTCCGAACGGAGGATGCCCCACGTCGTGTACCAGAGCTAATGCTTCTACGAGGTCTACATTGAGATGGAGTTGGTCGGCGATGGTGCGGGCAATCTGGGCGACTTCGATGGTATGAGTGAGCCGATTGCGAAAATGGTCGGAATAGCGGCGGGTAAAAACCTGCGTCTTCGCTTCCAGACGGCGAAACGCGCGCGAGTGAATAACTCGATCACGATCGCGTTGAAAATCATTGCGGTAAGGATGGGCAGGCTCGGGATGGTGGCGTCCGCGGGAGTTTTCCACGCGCACAGCATAATCTGCGAGCATGCAGTGAGTTTAGCAGGAGGGGGTCGCGGTTTCGAGCCAGTTGGCTTTTGCCGATGTAGGCCTAACCCTTTTCTTCAGCTACAACTGTGACAACGACGACAGGCGATTCGGATTCCGCAAACAAATCTCCATTTGCTACATCGGACTGCTGCTGCAACTCAAATTCGCCGCCCTCGGCAGCAGGTATGCCGTTAACTTGCTGCCCGCCGTTTGCGTCGGGTTTCTGCTGGGCTTTCGCTTTCTCAGGCGCCAGAAACTTTGCCGTATTCAGCAGCGATCGGTTGAGCGAAGGGTTGTATCCCGTCCATGCACTCTCTGCCCCGCTCTCACGCTCGAAATGCGCGCGCATGCTCTCCATCTTCGAATCGAGATCGTCGAGATAGTGCAACATGAGCGCCTCGGGAAACATTGGCAGTTTGGGCGATCCGAAATCGTATTGCCCGTGATGGCTGATGATGAGATGTTCGATCAGGGTCTTGAGCTCTGGGGGGAATTCCGGCAAGTGGACGAGTTTCGCCTGCAACATTTCCAGCTCGATGATCATGTGCCCGAGCAACTGGCCGCGGGTGGTATACGAAAATGAACGGTTATAACTAAGCTCGTGGATTTTCCCGATGTCATGCAGGAACGCGCCCGTAAGAAGTAGGTCGCGATTTACCTGGGGATAATTGCGGCAAAGCAAATCGCAGGAGCGGAAGAGCGACACCACGTGGTCCAATAATCCGCCGATGTAAGCATGATGAAGCGTTTTGGCCGCGGGAGCGTTACGGTAGGCTTCGGCGATTTCGGCGTCATCCATGAAAGCCCGCACCAGCGCCTGCAAGTGGACGTTTTGGAAAGTTGCCACAAAATCGACCAGCGTCTGCCAAAGCTCGCCAACGTCTTTTGTGGTCTTGGGGAGGTAGTCGGAATAATCCACTTCCGAATCGCCTAACCGGCGCAGTTTATGAATAGTGATTTGAAAACGGTTTTTGTACTTATTAAGTAAACCCTTTATTTTGAGGAAATCGTCCTGCTCGAAAGCATTGAGTGAGTCCTCCACGTTGTCCCACATCTTGGCTTCGACCTGACCGCAGCGGTCGCCTAAAGTAAGAGCTAAATAAGGCTCTCCCGTTTTCTTAGGTTTGACTTGTTTGGAAATACACACAAAAGTGGAAGTAATTATCTTGTTTTCGTTCTGCGGACAATCGCGTAAAAAGAAATCCTTCATGAGATTGGCCTAAGCTTTTTCTAACGAGCACTCGCGTGAAAATGTCCCCAAAAATTCAGAGAGACCTGGTTGACTTCCCTGAAAATAGACTAAAACACACCAAACTTTTTCTTCTTCTTCAGTTGTTTTGCAGTTACATCTTTTGTGGTCGTCTCGACCGGCTTCGTCTGATTCGGACTGGCGCCTGAATCCACGTAACCCGGCTTGATATCAATAAACGCTTCCTCACGCAACTTCTTAAGATATTCACGCAGGGCAGGCTGCAACTTCCGCATGTAAACCGCATCCTGGAGGCGAGGCTCGATCTCAGCCGCGGTGGGAAGTCCCGCATCTTGATGCTGAATTACCTTCAGAACCACGAATCCCTGGCGCGTGCGAATCACATCCGTGACCTCGCCCGCTTTCATTGCGAAGGTTTTATCTTCGAGCTCCTTTGCGAGCATGCCGCGCTTGAATAATCCGAGATCTCCGCCCTGCGCGGCAGATGGCCCGTCGGAGTTTTTCTTGGCCACATCCTCGAAACTTGCGCCTTTCTTAATCTGCTCAAGAAGGTCTTCCGCTTTGGCCTTGGCAGCCGCAAGTTGCTGTGGATCGTCCGCGGCAGCGGCATCGGGCTTTTTTCCTTTATCCGTCGAAACCAGAATTTCGCTCAGCTTGATTTGTTCGGGACGGTCCATCTCTCCCTTGTGCTCCTCATAAAATTGCTTTTCTTCGTCTTTGGTGATGTTGAGGCGGGAGCCAACTTCCTTGCCGATGACCTGTTGGGTGATGATCTGCGTCCGGATGTTCTGCTTGAAGTCCTCGAACGAAACCCCCTGCGCCTGGGCAGCCTTCTCCAGGTCGTCCATATTCTCGAGCTTCATTTCCTTTCGCATTTCGTCGAGCTTCTTGATCAGTTCCGTGTCCGCAGTCATGCCTAGATCTTTTCCCTTTTCCAGCAGCAACTGCTGGTCAATGAGATCGCGCAAGACATCCTTATCGCGCTCGGCAACTACCTTGTCGGCACTGGTGGGGTCCTGTTGATGAGCTTCCTGCTTAAGTTCGTCCTTGCTACGCTGTAGCTCTGTGCGCGTAATGACCTGATTGTTAACACGCGCAATGATTTCTTCGACCACGGTATCGGCGCTGAGTGCAGTTGATAGAGCCGTGACGCTTAAGAGAAGCAGGGAGAAGTTTTTTCGCATAGAAATCAGTTCCGTTACCAGCCGGGAAAACCGCGGGCTTTGCCAAATTGTACCTCTGGGCAGGGCGGCGCGTACACCGTTCTACTAGCAACGCGACGATGGATGGGCGGATCCGCGGGGGCACTTCCTTGAAAGATATTGCAATCCCTCAGGGGCTGAAGCCCGTCCAAAATTGCCGGCTTGTATACGCAGCGCTGAAGCGCTGCTCCACCAAAAACAGGCAGGTAGCTGACGTAAGCTCTGATTGCTGCCCGAGTGGTGGTTACGTCCTTAGCAGAGTTGGATTTCGGATGGGGCAGGGGACTGCACTGAGGGTGTGAGGAAAGGCTTCGACCAGCTCTTCTTTGAGAGGACAAGAATCTTCAAAAAGGCGCTTCTATTCAGAATACTTATTGGCAAGATATTTCCCAACATCGCTTTGCAGCTGGCCATAATCAGAATGAATCGTGGCCCGCAATGCGGCCTCGGGAGAGCTTCCCGTACCCAGTCTGTCCAGCATGCGCTGAAGGTCGCTTATCCCATACGTTTCATTGATGTACTGGACTGCGGCTAAGGATTCGTCGTAGGCCAATATCGCCTCTGCCGGAGTAAATCGCATGAAGCTGCCCTCGAGAGTATTAAAAGGAATCTCCCGCTCCGACTGAAACAGGGCGGCCAGGCGGCGTCCATGGGAAGAAATTGACTTTGGCTCGATCGCTTGAGCAATACCTTCATTCAGCCATTGCGGACAGCGGCCACCAGATATCTGGTTGATGAACGAGTGCGCCAGTTCGTGCTTTAGAACGCGCGCCAGCTCGGGAGTCATTGAGGTGACACCCTCTACGGGGATTCGCAACTTTCCGTCATTCACCGCCCCGCTCCATGAGGGCGCCTGGGTCACGTCGAAAAACGCTTGCGATGTGTAAAGCACTACGGGGATGCTGTTGCGGGGGGCCACTCCCAGCGTGCGGACTAGATCGTCGTATTCCGTATCGAGCGTGCTCATCAATTGGTTGCGCAATGATTCCGACGTCTGTTTTCCATCGTAGCGAAAAGTGAAGTGGCTGCTTTCATGTTGTACGAAGTCGGCTTCCGCCCGCGACTCACGTTCTGCTTTCGCTAGCAACTTCTGAATAGTTGGATCGGGGCGAATTTCCAGGGAGTGCTTCCAACTGCGGATGGCCTCACGGTCGCGGTCAGCGGAGAATTGCGCGTATCCCAGCATGTTTAAGGCGTCGGGAGAATCGGGACTGATACGGACAGCCTGCTCGGCGTACGGCAGAGCTGCCACCGCATTGCCGGTGCGCACCAGCAGGGCAGCATAATAATTGAGAATCCCAGGATTTTCCGGCTGGAGACGCAGGCCCGACTCAAAATAAGTTTTGGCCTTGTTGAAATTTCCTTTTTCGAATTCATGCTTGCCCGCTACGTAGTATCCAGCGACGGTGACTGGAATATTTCCGTCGTGTGCGAGAGTAGAAAGTGCATCAACATCGACGATCCCGTCGTGAATAATCTTGTCCGCGATCACCGAGGTATCGTTATCTGGGCTGACGGGAACCACGAGCGGAACGTCTTTCGCTTCATGCGAAACGCTTCCGCGCGCAGACTCGGGCATCGTGCCTCCGGCCTCGCAATACTGCACTGAAGCTTTGGGGATTGCATAAGTATCGTCGCCCACGGTGTATTCAATATGGGTAGCGGTTACGTGAGTCTGATCGGCCCAGATGGTGCGTCCATTTTTCAGGTGGATTACGTCCGCCGGAGCACTCGCTGGGCACAATCCTGCCAGCGCAAGAGCGAAAAGCGACCGCATGAATAGGATGACAAATGAGCGCACTGGGCGCATTCTAGAACACCGTAGCGGGGTCGGCAGGTGACCAACGTAATGACAAAAGTTCGCGTGCCCCGACTCCATATTATTTTTGCATTCGCGGCTTGCATCGCAACCGGAAGCCTCAATTCGGCCGCGCAAGTAGAAAAAGTTCCCCCAGCTCCCGCTGGGGCCGTTGGGAACGGGCAGGCCGCGACTCTCTACGATCAATTGCGCACGGTCGGCCTAAGCGCCGCGCGTGTCTACCACATCCGCGAAGCTTCGATCGATCGCGCCAACCTGCACTTCACTCTCAACGATGGCACCATTGGATTCACCGAAGATGTGCTGGGACGCGTTACCGGGGCATTTTTCAATGGAGACGGCGAGGTTTTGCTGGCGCCCCCCAATCAAGTCGAGCGCGCCTCAATGTCGCTATTCACCGGCGCGGCGATCCTGGAAGAAAACTTCGCGACCGCATATTTTCGTTTCAATGACGATAGCTACGCCAGCCTGAAACCCTCTCTTGGGGCGGAAGACAATGCCGCCGAATTCATCGCTCGCTGGAGTCAGCCAGCTCACGATCTGGCACAGGAAGATGCTCTGCGTTTGCTGATGACATTCAGCAATTTTCTGCCGGGCGCTGGGTCTTCGGAACACTCCTCGGAAGCTGAGAAAACTTCGGATGCAGACCGCATGCTGCATGCCCGAGTCGAGGGAACAAAACTTGGGATCTTCGACGTCCGCTTCGACTCGCTTGCCGCTGAACAGATATGGGCGGGACAAATCAAGAGCAGCGAAGGCGAGAGCTTCTATGATCTGTGGACTTCGTTTTCTCCCACGCCCGCCCCTAAGCCTCGAGTTGCCCATCCCGATTCGGAGAGTGGAATTGTTGACGAGGGTGGCAAGGCGGATATCTACAATTTGTCTCGCTATGTCATTCGCTCACAGGTGAGTCCACCGACTACGCTGGACGCGGAAGCAAGGTTGACTTTACAAGTGCGTCAGGGCGGACAGAGAACAGTTCTGTTCGAATTATCCCGGTTTCTGGCAATCAAGCAAGTCGAGGCCGACGGACATGCCATTGAATTCATACACAATCAATCGCTCGAGGGAACTCAGCTGGCGCGGCGGGGAAACGATGTGGTCGCCATAATCTTTCCGCGACCGCTGCGCACCGGAGATCACATCGAACTGCGTTTTGTTTACGGGGGCGACGTGCTTTCGGAGGCCGGAGCCGGACTTCTGTACGTAGGCGCCCGCGGAATCTGGTATCCAAATCGCGGGCCTGCAATGTCCAATTTTGAGCTTGAATTCCATTACCCCCAGAATTGGACTCTGCTAGCCACTGGCAAGCCGGCCAATCTCACGAGCGCCGACGGACTCACGTCGCAAACCAAAAATTCGGGGGAACAAGTTAGTCGTTGGATATCAGAACGGCCGATTCCTTTTGCCGGCTTCAATCTCGGCAGATACTCCAGCGTGACAGCAGCCGCCGGAGCTATCAGCGTGCAAGCTTTTGCCACGCCAGGTTTGGAGCGCGAGTTTCCGAAATTGAAGGTGGAAGAAGATTTCCCGGTGCCTGCGAGCCGTCCGGGAATGCCTCGCCTTCCAATGCCGGCTCCTGCGCAACCATCTCCCGCACGAAACGCCCAGTCGGTGGCTCAGACTTCCGCCCGCGCCATCAAGTTCTTCGCCCGCCGGTTTGGGCCTTTCCCTTACAGCCAACTCACCCTAACGCAAATCCCAGGACCTGCCAGTCAAGGATGGCCCGGGTTGGTGTTCTTATCGAGCTTTTCGTTTCTTACCACGGAAGAGAAGTTGCGGCTGCACATGAACCCTCTCGATGCCGCACTTAGCGACTCGGTGATCGCACACGAGACTGCTCATCAGTGGTGGGGAGATCTGGTGCTCTGGAACGGATACCGCGATCAATGGATCATGGAGGCGCTCGCCAATTACAGTGCATTGATGTTGCTGGAAGCGGACAAT
>JBDUDA010000159.1:0-7036 GCA_040003205.1 Acidobacteriaceae bacterium
CTCGAATAAAGCGGAAAGAATTTACGTTCTTCACTTCCGTCTTAGTGCCGAACTGCTTCTGTCCCCTAGGACGCACGCTGATGTTCGCGTCGCAACGCAGCGAACCCTCCTCCATGTTGCAGTCGCTGACGCCGGTATAAAGAATGATTTCTTTCAGCCGCGTAAGGTATTCGTAAGCTTCGTCCGGCGAAGCAATGTCGGGCTCGCTGACAATTTCGATCAGCGGAACTCCGCTGCGATTCAGATCTATCGCCGTCGTGTCCGACGATCCCACAAACCCTTCATGCAAACTCTTGCCCGCATCTTCTTCCAGATGAAGCCGAGTAATGCCGATCTTTTTTGCGCCCGACTTGGACGCCAGATAAATCTCGCCATGCTCAGCCAGCGGTTTGTCGTACTGCGAAATCTGGTATCCCTTAGGCAGGTCGGGATAAAAATAGTTCTTGCGCGCGAAAATGGATGTCTCGTTAATCCGGCAATTCAAAGACATCGCTGCCAGCACGGCAAACTCCACAGCCTTGCGATTCAAAATCGGTAACGCCCCCGGCAGTCCCAGACATACCGGACAAACATTCGAATTCGGCGGATCCCCAAAGCGCGTGGAACACGAACAGAAAATCTTCGTTGCCGTCAGAAGTTGGACGTGTACTTCCAGTCCGATCACGGGCTCATAGTTGGCGCGAGCCGCTGCCGTAGTGCCTAAAGTGGTGGCCATAAGATGTGATTATAAATATTCGCGCGCGGTCAGTCAGGCTTGGCAGAGGAATTTAACTTTCCCAGCGGAACTTCGAAATACATCAGCTCATTGCCGTTGGAATCCCGAAC
Organism: Acidobacteriaceae bacterium; assembly: GCA_040003205.1. GTDB lineage: Bacteria > Acidobacteriota > Terriglobia > Terriglobales > Acidobacteriaceae > JALYIM01. Next base: position 826 of record JBDUDA010000159.1, read on the forward strand.
CCCGGTCAAATAGAAGCGCGCTCCAGAAAGAGTGCCAGACAAATCCGCGACATCAAAAAAGATAAATCCCGCTTGCGTGGAGTGAGGCTCGACCGCGCGTGCCTCAAACTGCGACCGCTTAATTTCTCCCAGGGTCTGCTTGTTAACCCCACCCTTGATCTTGCCGGTCGGAAATGGCAACGGATAGTTGTTTCGCGGCGCGGGATGCGAAAGCCGGCGATAGATATCGTCCACGGTAGCAGGAGCCAGCTTGCTCCTGTCCATCGTCACCAGTTCCGCCTTCATCCCAGTCATGACCACGGGCTGATCACCATCGTTCGTCACCACCACAAAAATCGGAAGCATCCCTGCTTCGGCATAATGCGCCGAAAAAATATTTGCCTTTTCAGGCGTGTCATACAGATCAACCGCCACAGTCACTTTCTCATCGGAATGCTGGTCATGCGCCGCGTAGGTAGCCGCTGGCTTCGCAGCCGGCATGGAGAATTCTTTAGAAGCCACACTTGAAATTGATAACATCGCGATCGCCAGAATCAGCGAGACATTCTTCCGTATTCGAAGCAGCAACGCTGATGGCTGAGGCATGGTTGGTAATTATAGGATGCTATCTAACCCGACACAGGTGCTTCAGGAATTGCAGATATCCCATGCTCTATTTTTTGCTACCCAATCAACTTTCCCCTCCACACATGTCATCCTGAGCGATTGGATGCCTTCGCAACGCGAAGGCATCCATAAGTCGAAGGACCCCTATCCCCTAATGGGAACTCGGCCTGACGCACATCAAGCGCCGGCCTCACCACGCGGAAGGTAAAATGTCTCTTCAACATGTACGCCCTCTACAGTACGCTGCTGGCGCTCGCCTTACTTGTCACACTCCCCTATTGGATATTCCAAATGCTGCGCCACGACAAATATCGCAGGGGACTCAACGAACGCTTAGGCAGAATCCCCGCCCGCCTTCGTGCCGATCCCCGCCCGGGTATCTGGATTCACGCAGTCTCCGTCGGAGAAGTACTCGCCATCAGCGGAGTCGTCGAGCGCCTCCGATCCGATTACCCAGACCATAGAGTCGCGATAAGTACTATCACCGATGCCAGCCAGCGCCTCGCACGCAAACGTTTCGGCGAAGAAAATGTATTCTTCTTCCCGCTGGATTTCAAATTTGCCATTCGCCCTTACCTTCAATTTCTTCGCCCTGCGCTGATCGTCATCGCGGAAACCGAGTTTTGGCCGAACTTTCTGCGGCTCGCGCATCAGATGGGCGCGCCCATCGCAGTCGTGAACGCCCGCATTTCCGATCGCTCTCTGCCCGGATACCGTAGATTCTCGCGAATTTTTAAGCGCATCTTAAATCAGATCGACATCTTTCTCACTCAGACTTCCGAAGACGCTCGCCGCCTCCTTGAGATCGGCGCTCCCGCAGAACATGTGCGTGTAATTGGGAACTTGAAATTTGACGTACCTTTACCTCCTGCCACGCCGCTCGTTACTGATCTGCGATCCGCGTTTGCAAAAGCTAGTGCGGGACCGGTCTTCGTTTGCGGCAGTTCCGTTCAGGACGAAGAGCCCTTGCTTTTGCGCGCATTTCAAAACGTACTTGCGAGCTACCCTCAGTCCATGATGATTCTGGCGCCGCGACATCCCGAGCGTTTCGCCGAGGTTGCCAGGCTGCTGCAAGACCTGCACACGCGTTTCTGGAGGCGTTCCACCTGGAATGGCGAGCCCATGGCTGGCGGAGTCTTACTGCTCGACAGCATCGGCGAACTCACTTCTCTCTATGCTTTGGCCGACGTCGCGTTCGTAGGCGGCAGCCTCGTCCCCCGCGGAGGCCATAACATCATCGAACCTGCGCAGCACGGAGTCGCTATCGTCGTCGGCAATCACACGGAGAATTTTCGCGATATTGTCGAATTGTTTGCCTCCCGCGATGCCGTGAAAATTGTCGGCCCCGCGGAGCTGCCTTTAGTATTTATGGAATTAATTAAGAGTGACGCCAACGGTCACGAAAACAGCGAACGAATCTCTCTCGGCCGTCGCGCCGCCCAAACCGCGCGTGACCAAATGGGTGCGACGGAAAGAACCATGACAGAATTGAGCCGGCTGTTGTCTGTCAGTAAACGTTCAGGTCCGCTACCTGCCGAATCTGCGGCCCACACTGGATGAATCCACTCTCATCTATCTTCGGCGTGGGAGTGCGCGCCCGCAACTTTCTCTACGATCGCGGTGTTCTTCCACAACGATCTTTGCAGGGTCCGGTAGTCAGCGTTGGAAATCTTTCCGTGGGCGGAGCAGGCAAGACGCCGTTCGTCATCCTGCTCGGAGAGTTGCTGAAAGCGCGAGGCATAAAGTTCGATATTTTGTCCCGCGGCTACCGAAGAGAAAATCAAGCCATATCACTGGTGGATGAGAACGGCTCACCGCGCGATTTCGGAGACGAGCCTCTCCTCCTGACGCGGCGTTTGCAGGTTCCCGTGATCGTAGGCGCGGACCGCCACCAGGCTGGATTATTCGCCGAAAAACTATTCGGCCCACAGCTTCATTTGCTGGACGACGGCTTCCAACATCGCCGGCTTCACCGCGACTTCGACATTGTTATCGTCACCCAGGAAGATCTCGGCGGCTCTTTGCTGCCGATGGGGCGACTGCGGGAACCGCCAAGGTCTCTTAGTCGCGCGGATGCAGTCGCGCTGATCAATGACGCGCAGTCTATAAAGATTTCGACTGCCACAAAACAAGTTTGGCGAGTACAGCGCGGACTTCGCATAGCTAACGCCCCATCTCGTCCAATCGTCTTTTGTGGCATCGCGCGTCCGAAGGGTTTTGTGCAGCAACTGCGAGCCGCCAATATCGAACCCGCCGGCCAAAGATTTTTTCGCGACCACCACGCCTACACCAGCAACGACATTCGAAACTTACTCTCGCTTCGCGACCAGCATCGGGCCGATGGCTTCATTACCACTGAAAAGGACGCCGTCAATCTCCACAAACACGCCGACGCTTTACAGCTCGTTACTATCGCCAGAGTTACCATGCAACTCGAAGAATCGGATAACACTCTCGACACGATGTTGCGTATCATTGCCGCGCGCAGGCAAAAGGCGTGAGAGAATCTCTCTCGTCCGGCGAAACCAATAAATGATTAAACATTCCAAACAGACAGATCGTCTTAGAAAACTCGTCGAAGCTTTTTCTGACGTCACGATTACCGTCGTCGGAGATCTAGTCGCGGACGAATTCGTTTACGGAGAGATCTCACGTGTCTCGCGCGAAGCCCCAGTCTTAGTACTCAAGCATCGTGAACGCACCGTGGTTCCCGGTGGCGGGGCCAATGCCGTCAACAATCTCGCGGATCTGGGAGTGAGCGTCCTTCCTGTCGGCGTAGTCGGTGACGATGAACCCGGACGCTTATTGTCAAAGGCTTTCCGGCGCAAACACATTCCGGTAAGCGGAGTTCTGCGCGATAAAAGTTACGCGACGGTTACCAAAACTCGCATACTCGCGGGCACCACCCATAGCGCGCGCCAGCAGGTGGTGCGCCTGGATCGTGAGCCCGACGCGGAGCCCAATCGACATCTCAAGCGCGAACTCGTCCTCGCTGCCCGCCAGTATTTGCGTGCATCCGATGCGTTGCTGGTTTCCGATTATGGATATGGCGCGGCGACTCCCGCGATCTTGAACGCGTTGCGCGAAAAGGGACGCCTCGACCGCCTCCCGGTCATTCTGGATTCGCGGCATCGCATGTTGCAGTACTCGGGCGTCACCGCCGCAACTCCCAATGAGCCCGAAGTTGAGGACGCCCTCGGTATGACAATCGGGGACGACTGGACAAAAGTATGCCTCGCGGGACAACAGATCATGGCACGCATGAATCTTCAGTCGCTCATCATTACCCGCGGTCGCCACGGCATGGCCGCCTTCGATGAAAACCAAAAAACGTTGGATATTCCGATATACGGTTCTGATCAAATAGCGGACGTCACCGGCGCGGGAGACACCGTGATTGCCACGTTCACCGCCGCCCTCGCCGCTGGCGCCACCACCGAAGAAGCTGCCTACCTGGCGAACTACGCAGGCGGAATCGTGGTTATGAAGAGCGGCACCGCCACCGTTTCGCAGAATGAGCTTATGCAAGCGTTGGAGCAGCCCTCCCCAGCCATAAAACGGCAGGGCGATTCCCGCAAGTACCCACTGAAATCATCCCGATGAAATTCGGCAAAATACACAATCGAGAAACCCTGCGGCGTAAAGTCGCTGAATGGAAGCAAGCTGGACAACCCATCACGCTCGCCAACGGATGCTTCGACATCCTTCACGTCGGCCACGTGCGTTACTTGCGGGGTGCAAAAACTTTGGGCGGATGCCTGGTGGTAGCCGTCAACTCCGACGACTCAGTCCGCGCATTGAAAGGAGAGGGACGCCCGGTGATGCCGGCTACGGAGCGCGCCGAACTCCTTGCCGCACTCGAGGACGTGGATGCCGTAATAGTTTTCCCAGAGAAAGACGTGTGCGCGCTCATTCGCGAACTGCGTCCTAACGTGCATGCGAAAGGAACGGACTACACGGAAGCAACCGTCCCCGAGCGCGACACTGTCATCGAGTGCGGCGGACGCATCGCGATTGTCGGAGATCCGAAAAATCACTCTGCTTCCGGCCTCATTCGCGCTCGCAGCGAGTCTCGCCGTCCATGATTTCGCGACCATCGGAGAAGTTTTCACTTCAGAGTCAGAGCCTCTCCGCTGCGCCAAAACAGTTGCTGATTGTGCGCCTCGGGGCCATGGGCGACATCATTCACACCATGCCGGCAGTCGCCGCTCTGCGATCGGCTTTTCCGCAAACCATATTTGGATGGCTTGTAGAAGAACGTTGGAAGGAGCTGCTGTCCGCAACTTTGCCGCAGGCGGGATTTGCGCCGTGCCCTCTGATAGACAGAATTCATACCGTTAATACCAAACAATGGCGCAAAGCCGTATTAGCGTCGCGGACGTGGAACGAAATTGTTTCTTCAGTGCGAGATTTTCGCGTGCCTCATTACGAACTCGCCGTGGACTTTCAAGGCGCCATTCGCTCTTCGCTTTTGTCGCGTTGGTCAGGAGCGAAACGGATATATGGATTCGCTCATCCCCGCGAAACTCCTGCCCGCATGTTCTACACTGACGCCGTGACAGCATCAGGCGCGCATATTATCGAGCAGAACCTTTCTCTCGCTGAAGCTGTCACCGGAACATCCCTCACGATTCCTGCGGTGGAATTTCCTCAAGACTCCCACGCCGAACAACAGATCGATCTGCTCTTAAGAAGCAAAAGTGTAAGCAAATTTATCCTGCTCAATCCCGGCGCCGGATGGGGAGCCAAGCAATGGCTCGCTGAGCGTTACGCGGAAGTTGCAACCTCTCTCTCCAAAGATGGCTACGCAGCTCTTGTGAACTTTGCTACAGCGGAAGAAGCTCTTGCGCGCTCCGTCGAATCAGCCAGCGCACGCAGCGCGATTGCTGTCACTACTTCGATACCCGAACTGATCGCGCTCACACGCCGCGCTTCGCTATTTATTGGAGGGGACACCGGCCCACTGCACCTCGCGGCAGCAATGCATATACCCGTCGTCGCGATCTTCGGACCCACCAATCCCGCGCGCAACGGCCCATTCGGGACCGAGAGCATCGTGCTTCGCAGTCCTTCAAGTGTTACCGATCACTCGCGTCATACCGAAACCGACCCCGGACTTCTCGAGATCACCGCTCCGCAAGTCGTCTCCGCCGCCCGCCAGCTTTTAAAACTTGAGAGCTTGGCACGATGACCTGGTCACGGATCGCGCGCCGCATTCGTGTCCCGCTGAGCTTTGCCTTCGCCATCTTTTATTTCTGGATGGCACGCCCCACATGGCGCTCTATCGTGATCGGATGTTTTATCGCGCTTCCCGGATTGCTGATTCGCGCCCTCGCTTCCGGACACGTCCAGAAAAACGAGCAGCTCGCAACCGGCGGCCCCTACGCATACACGCGCAACCCGCTCTATCTCGGCTCGCTCGTCATGGCTGTGGGATTCGCGATCGCTGCCCGAAGTTGGTGGGTTGGCGCGGTTATGCTCGCCATCTTTTTCGCGATTTATATTCCGGTAATTCTCGGAGAGGAAGTTTTTTTGCGCGAGCGCTTCCCCGAATTCGAGCAATATTCGCGGACGGTGCCTCGTCTTATCCCGCGAATCACTCTTA
>JBDUDA010000160.1:0-6999 GCA_040003205.1 Acidobacteriaceae bacterium
GGAGACCTGGTGTTATGGAACGGATACCGCGATCAATGGATTATGGAGGCGCTCGCCAATTACAGTGCGTTGATGTTGCTTGAAGCTGACAATCCCAGAAACTTTCGCGAGGTCATGGAAGGCTATCGGGCGAACCTGCTACAGCGGAATACAAATGGCAAACAGCTCACTGAAGCCGGACCGGTGACGCTGGGCGCCAGGCTATCCTCTTCCCAATTTCCTAATGGATATACCGCTGTGAGCTATGGTCGCGGCACGTGGCTTTTTCATATGCTTCGTCACATGATGGCGGATGCCTCGCGCAGTTCAGCATCGTCGCCAGCGGACGAGCTGTTTGATCGCGTCTTGCGAAGGGTTCGTGAGCGCTATCAAGGTGAATCAATTACTACCCAGGAGTTGTTACGAATGTTCGAGGAGCAGTTGCCGCGCTCACTTTGGCACGAAGGCAGGAAATCGCTTGACTGGTTTTATGAGGGATGGATTAATGGAACGTCGCTGCCGAAATTTGAACTACATGGAGTGAAGTTCGAAGAGAAAGCCGGAACGACAATAGTGAGTGGCAGGATTTCTCAGAAGGAAGCGCCGGAAGAACTGGTGACCTCGGTCCCTGTGTATGCGTCGCGATCCGGCCGGCACACCCTGCTGGGACGAGTATTTGTGGAAGGTCCAGAGACCGAGTTTCGCTTCTCCACCCCGGCTGGCGTGCATAAGATTCTGCTCGATCCCGAGCAGGTGGTATTGTCACGCAATCATTGAGCATGTTTTCCTCGCAATATTCCTAAGATTGCATGCGTCTTCCCGAAACGGTCAGTGCTTTTGATCGACGCAGAACTTGCGCACGAAATTTCGGTGAATGCTTTCTCTGATTCGGCGGGAGTTTGTATAAATTCTGTGCTTTTCAGATGTGCATGAGTTTGGCGCGCTACATGCAAGACACCAGTCGTAGAGGTGCTTCGTGCAAAATAGCGGGATAAGAACAAACGACAAAGCTGCCAACGTGCTGGCGCAAACGTGCGGAAACGGGTTCGGGAATGGCAATGAGTCCGCGCGCCGTCCAACTGTTTTATTGGTGGAAGATGAAGTTTTTGTGCGTGAAGTCACCCGCGATATTTTGCAGGCCGCCGGCTATAGCGTGCTGGAATCTCGCACCGCAGCGGATGCCAAGAGAGCCGTAGGGCCAAATGGAGCCGACGTCCAACTTCTGCTGACGGATGTGGTCTTGCCTGACCAGAGTGGTCTCGATCTTGCCCGTGATCTTATGTCCGCATGTCCACAACTGAAGGTCGTCTTCATTTCTGGATATCCTGAAAACATAATTACCAGCAGCGGCCTGGCAAGACGGGGCGTCTGCTATTTGCCCAAGCCGTATTCGGCTGACTCTTTGATGGAAACAATTCGTCAGGTGATGGACGAACACCAACCCTCAACAGTCGGACAGATGAAAGCGAAGCACGCGTCCACTACCAGCTAGGTATAGTTTTGTATTTCCAGCGAACGATTTGTTTCGGAGGGTTGCATCTCCCGCGGATTTGGGTCGTTCTCTCTCCACCCCCTGCAATTGTCATGCTGAGCGAGCCGGAGCCGCGCGTAGCGGCGAGTAGAGTCGAAGCATCCCTATTAGCCAAAACGGTGAGTGGTCTTTCGAGGAAGACTAAGAGAATTACGTATCCATCGCCCCTCGAAACACTTAGAGTGCTCCGGCCGCCGCTCCGCGGGCGCACGAAGAATCACTATGGGTCCGCTCCATCACAAGTGCCCGCAGCCTCACCACTGCGACTGAATGAATTTGAGACACACGTGATTCCCCGATTCCCAGTTGCGACCCCACTTCTTTCATCGTGAGTTCACGATAATAGTAGAGTTCCATCACTTGACGTTCCTTGGCAGGGAGTTCGTGGATGGCGCGACCGAGTACCTGCTTCATTTCAGACCGTAAACAAAGAATGAGGGGACTTTCCTCCGAGTCGCTTTTGAGATACGCCGACAGATCTTCATCCTCGCCATCGTGACGCGATTGCCCTTGCAGGCTGATTACTTCGAGTCTGTCAATAGCAGCCAGCAAAGTTTGCAACTCGCTGAGTGGGACGTTCAGCTCTATCGCCAGTTCCGGCTCGGTAGGGTCGCGTCCCAGCGCCAGTCGAAGCCTGCTGTGCGCGTCATTAAGCCTTCGACTTTTTCGCCGAAGGTCGCGTGGACTCCAGTCCATTTCGCGCAAGCTGTCGAGAATGGCGCCGCGAATGCGAAACTTCGCGTAAGAACCAAAGCGTACGTGCTTGCCGCTATCGTATTTATAGAGCGCATCCATCAGCCCAATCACACCGGCGTGTACCAGATCCTCCAATAGCACGTGGCGCGGAAGACGCTCATGAATTCTCCACGCAATGTAACGGACTTGCGGAAGCTGGTCCAGCAACAGGCGCTCCCGGTCAAGGGGTGGATTCAATGCTTGATCCGAAGGAGGAGCGGCGTGGCCCATCCACCAATCTCACGCCGCGAAGCTTAGAACCAGATTAGATCAGCATTAAGATCATCTTTTGTGATCTGTAGCCCTGCCGATTAGGGAATCGCCTGCTCTGCCGGAGGGCTAACTTGGTTCCTGGCGGGTTGCGCCGGTGTGCTGCTGCGTACCCCCGCTACTCAATTCATAGCCAACTCCGCGCACGGTGTGGATCAGCCGGTTTCCGTGTCCGTCATCAACCTTGCGACGAAGGTAGTTGACGTAAACGTCGACGACATTGGTGGAACTATCAAAGGAAAGGTTCCAGACATGCTCGATGATCATGGCGCGCGTGACGCGGCGTCCGGCATTTCGCATGAAATATTCCAGAAGTGCGAACTCCTTGGATGTCAGGTCGATGCGTTTTCCCGCGCGTTCAAGTCGGCGTTCCACGCGGTCCAATTTCAGATTTTCGACGCTCAACGTTGATTCCGCCGGCAAGTGGCTTCGCCGCAAGAGTGCCCGGATGCGCGCCGAAAGTTCCGAGAAGGAAAACGGTTTGCCCATGTAATCGTCCGCCCCCAGGTCAAGACACTGCACGCGGTCTTCGACCTGGCTTCTGCCGGTCAAGACCATGATTGGCATGCTGGGCTTGCAGACCCGCAAATGACGAAGGATCGCTACTCCATCGATGTGGGGCAAGGTCAGATCCAGAAGCAACAGATCGTAGTCGAATTCGCTTGCCATGGCCCTTGCCTGCTCGCCATCGCTTGATATATCCACCGAGTAATGCTCTGCGGTGAGTCCTTTTTTTATGAAACTGGCAATGGCGGGATCATCCTCAGCAATCAGCACACGCATACGGTTTCAGTCGCCCCAAAGCGATTGTTCCCCACGGCGCCGGTGGGCACAAGCCACTGTGCCTCATGAAAAAGCCTCTACTGTTCGAAAAGTGAACGTGGTCCGTTTTGGGATTTTGAAGTGAATCATTGCTAACTTTCCGTGGTTCCCACTTTGCGATTTCGCCCTCAGGTGACAAAGACGGCTTCCCAGAACCTGCTCCGCCACTCGCCGCTCCCACATGCAGCCGTGGATAATTGAGCAGCAGACCACTTTTTCGCCTTCTGCCAGTGCGCGGCCCGAAAGGAAATAAAGGTTTGGAATTGCGCAATCTCGAATGGCCAGATTTAACTTTCTGGAGAAAAACCGTTTTGAAGCCTTTCCTGATTCCGGGAGGCGTAATACTGCTGTTTGCCGCGATCCTTTTGCAGAGTGGGTATGTCTCTTTTTCTCCCGCCGCGATTGATTTCTATTATTACGCTGTCTTCGTCAGCGGATGTCTGCTGGCATGGCGTTTTCACTCCAGCCGAATCCTTTCAATTCTGGTAACTCTGGTTTTGGCCCATCGCGCTATCGAATTTTTTGCCTCTGGACAGCTAGCCACCAGCGGTCCGGGTAGAGTGGCGTTCGAAGCCATTGCCTTTCTGCTGCCTTTAAACTTTGTGCTGATTTCTTCCACTCGAGAGCGAGGGCTTGGGCTTTCGGTGATCACTCCGAAAGTTGCCGTGCTTTTTTTTCAATCCGTCGTCATCGCGGTGCTCTGCCGTCCAGACCAAACATCCGGGCCGTCGCTTTTGCATCCCGCGCTTGTCGGAGAGCAATCCTTTCAGTGGACATCGATTCCGCAGCCGGCATTAGTGGCATTTGCGATGGCATTTGTGGCCCTGTTCGTGCGCTATCTCTTCAGCCACAAGCCCGTGGAGAGCGGATTGCTATGGGCCCTGGCAGCAACTTTCCTGGGAATGCAGGCTCACGGCACGGGCAAGACGGGCAGCGCTTACTTCGCGACCGCCGGCCTGCTCATGATTGCCTCCATCATCGAGAACTCCTACGTGCTCGCGTACCACGATGAGCTAACAGGATTGCCCTCCCGCCGCGCTTTCAACGATGCCTTGTTGCGGCTTCAATCTCCGTATTCCATTGCTGCGGTTGACATCGATCATTTTAAAAGCGTCAATGACACTCATGGACACGATACCGGCGATCAAGTGTTGCGATTGGTGGCCGGAAGGCTTGCCCAGGTTGGTGGAGGCGGTCAAGCCTTCAGAGTGGGAGGCGAAGAGTTTTCAATATTATTTCCGGGGAAATCGTCCAAAGAAGTGTTGGAGCATCTCGAGTCATTGAGGAAAACGATTGAGGCTTCGTCGTTTCGGCTGCGGAGCGGGGAAGAACGGCGGCACAACGAGCCTCGGCGGTCGGACAGAAGAATTGCCCCACGAGCCAGCGCCGCGCCGAAGAAGGCACAAACAAAAACTCTCGATGGAAATCTCTTCGTTACCGTGAGCATCGGAGTCGCACAGGCGGCGGGCCCAACGCAAGCCGTGGAAAAAATCATCCAGCAGGCCGACAAAGCGCTCTACCGTGCCAAACAGGGCGGACGCAATCGAATCGAAAGCGCAAGTCGCTCACGGGCGCATGCTTCGTAAACTCTCTCTTATCTTCTATTTTCCGCACCCGGTGATCTGCCCGTTCTGATCCTGCAACAGCCTAAAGTTTGACAACCGCTTTACACCAGCGTGACAGCTCCGCCGCTCGCTCCCTCTAGCCTTGAACAACCGCAGATCTGAGTTACGGTCCTGCGGGTCGATGGCTCGTCAAAAGGAGACTTAAAATGCTTAAGCAAATTTGGAATTTCGGACGCATCGCTGCTTTGGTGATGGCCGTCTCTGGCTTCGCGGCCGCCCAATACGGTGGAGGAGGAGGGGGAACCCCCGGAACTGGCGGATATACTTCGCGCAGTTACGGACACGGCGCAGCAATCGGAGCCGCAGTAGGCGCCGGCGTAGGCGGAGCGGTGTTATTTCTCGCACTTCGACACCATCACAATCAAGTCGTCGGCTGCGTCAGCCCGGACGGCAAAACCCTGAACGCCGACAACGGCAAGGGCACCTTCCAATTATCAGGGGAACCCATGACCGCCGGAGAACATATCGCGGTGACAGGCAAAAGGACCAAGAACAATTCAGGCGCGGATGAGCTGCAAATTGCCTCAGTTAAAAAAGATCTGGGACAATGCACACAGCAGCAGGCGGCACTGGCAAAGTAGAGTCCAACGGCTTCGCGAACAGCCGTGATATTTCCGAGTCATCCACGAGGCGGTTGAATCTCTGTAGTTATGAGAACTAACGTCAACCGCCAGACGGTGGATTTGTCGCAATACCCCAATCTCGTCGTCATTTACCTGGGAATGAGAGTGAACCGCTTGACTGGGCTGAAAACTCTTCTCGGGTTTGGGCCAGAGATCGCTGGCTCAGTAGCGGCCCAGCCGGACGGCCTTCTGCTGCACGAGCCTAACATCGTCTATTCGATCTTTCCGCCGCACGTGGGCATGAGGCAATACTGGCGGGATCTGGAATCGTTGCTGGCCTGGTCGAAATCCGAGCCCCACCGATTATGGTGGCAGTCGTTCTTGAGGAACTCGGGAGGGACAGGCTTCTGGCACGAAACCTACATCATGAACGGCGGAATGGAAGCGATCTACGACGATGTTGCGAAGCCGATCGGTTTCCTGAGATTTGCTCCAATGGCGCCTGCTCGCGGCCCGATGTTCGCGGCAGCCCGCCGCGCGGGCAGGAGCGCCGGGGATGCAGGCGCACCCGTCATCTCCGAAGTTGACTTGTACGAATAGTCGAGCTGCGTTGAAATCGCCGGCCCCGCTGTACAGTCTGCAGTTTTGCATCTACAATTTTGTTCGTACCAGCACAGCCCGCTGGCGTCTACATGCATTGAACAAACACGGAGAGGTGGCCGAGTGGCTGAAGGCGGCGGTTTGCTAAACCGTTATACGGTCAAAAGCTGTATCGGGGGTTCGAATCCCCCCCTCTCCGCCAGATCTTTTAGAACCAAGCACTTATCTTTTTTGAAGTGCTCTGAATTGGGACGGACCGAAGACGTTTAGTGTCCCCACAGTGTCCGCTAGATTCTCGCAGTTCCCCGCCAGACGAACGGACCACCGACTAGATCGAAATGGGTATCGCGCAAGGGTGTTCACCTAACGGCAGCGGCAAGACGGAAGATTTCGATAGCGCAGAAGGCCCGCTGGGCGAAGATCAAGAAAAGAGGATAACGTGGCGACCTGGAATCAACAGCAACTTCTCCGCCGTGCCCGCGCGAAAAGCCAGGCATCTATAAAGAAGCTAGCGAGACACCTAGAGCAAATCGGTAGTTTAGAAGGAAACGGACCGTAAAGGACTCTCGAAGGTAGAAATTAAGGCGCTACAAGCACTGAGAGACCTAATCACCCTTTGCCTAGAAAACAACGCGACGGCAAACGCCATCGCAACTCTAACTCACGATACCGATGTTGGGAAGACGCGGCTGCCAAAACCCGATCCCAAGGACCTCTAGGCTGTCTGCCCTCAGCGTAGAAGGCCTGCTGGGGCAAAGGTTAGGGCTGGGAAGATGAGGATAACAAATGGCAATCAATGATACGTGCTGCTTCTGCGGCGACCACCTAAATACAGGCTGGCAGGCGGAAGGATACCAGATCAAGGCCACTCCCT
>JBDUDA010000016.1:0-23154 GCA_040003205.1 Acidobacteriaceae bacterium
GGCTTTGAATATCAGCGACATACAGGTACTCCCCAGAAATACGCACCGATAAGCCAACAATGAAGTCTACGAGCTCGTGTCCTACTCACATTTGCAGCCATTCGCTCTAGCGAACCTCTGCACTTTCACGCGCCAGGCCGCAATTTCGAGTCAACGCCGACAGGACTCGGAGTACTCGGCGGAGGAATCGACAATGACATTTTTAAGGCTCTTTCGTTGTGAGATGACGAATCCATCGCGCTCAGAATCGTATGGAACAACTTCCACGGGATTCTTTTCTAAGATTGCTTGTTGCTCAGCGCTCGTGCGCGAATGGGAATTGTGACGCTGATGGATATCTTGCTTTAGCGATCGCATATGGTCTCGCGTTAAATTCGACCGCGAAGAGGACGGGCGCTGGATTGCAGAAGTTCCCGACCTTCCCGGACTCTTGGCGTACTGGAATTCAAAGTAAGAGTCTGTGGCCAGCAGTCTAAATTGTAAACGTTAACAAAAGGGGAAATCGCGATGCATTCACTGCAATCCGCCAGACTCTTTGCCATGCTCGCTCTTGTCCTTGCAGTACCTTGTATCGCTTCTGCGCAGACAGCTGCGGACCTCTCCAATTCGCCCTACCTTAATCCGGCCCTGCCCATCGATCAGCGCGTCGAAGATATCGTTTCCCGCATGACGCTGGAAGAAAAAGCGTCGCAGCTCGTCAATCAGGCGCGCGCCATCCCTCGCCTCCAGGTTCCGGCCTACGACTACTGGAGTGAAGCTTTGCACGGCGTCGCCGCCTCGGGTGTTGCTACCGTCTTCCCGCAAGCCATCGCGTTGAGCGCCACCTGGGATGCCCCGCTGCTGCACAATGTCGCGACTGTCATAGGCACCGAAGCCCGTGCCAAGCACCACGAAGCCGTCCGCCAGGGCCGCCGCAATATTTTCGAGGGCCTCACCTTCTGGTCGCCCAACATCAACATCTTTCGCGACCCCCGCTGGGGACGTGGCCAGGAAACCTACGGAGAAGACCCCTTCCTCACCGCTCATATGGGAGTTGCTTTCGTCACCGGACTTCAGGGAGACAACCCGAAGTATCTTCGCGTCGTTTCCACTCCCAAGCACTTTGCCGTGCATAGCGGCCCCGAATCTACGCGCCACTCGGCCGATGTAGCGATTTCCAAACATGATGAGGAAGACACCTACCTGCCAGCATTCCGAGCCGCCATCGTCGAGGGCCACGCCGCCTCCACCATGTGCGCCTACAACAGCATCAATGGCCAGCCCGCCTGCGCCAACACCTTCCTCCTGCAAGACCAACTCCGGGGCGCGTGGCACTTCAACGGTTTTGTCGTGTCCGATTGTGGTGCGGTCATGGATATCTGGTCTGGTCACCACTACACCAAGAGCAAGGAAGAAGCGGCAGCCGTTTCGCTCAAGACAGGCATGGACAATGAGTGCATCGACTTCACTCAAAAGATTCCCGACAACTCCGACTACGTCAAGTACGTCAACGCCGTAAAGCAAGGCTTCTTGCAGGAAAAAGACATAGACGTGGCGCTGCGCCGCCTCTTCCGCGCGCGCTTCTTGCTCGGCATGTTTGATCCTCCGGAGATGGTACCCTACGCCCAAATCCCCATCTCGGAGAATGACACCGAGGCGCATCGCCAGCTCGCGCTCACCACCGCTCGCGAGTCCATGGTGCTGCTCAAGAACGACGGTGTTCTCCCGTTGACCGCACCGAAGTCCATCGCCGTAGTCGGGCCGTTGGCCGACAACCGTCGCGTCCTCGAGGGCAACTACAACGGCACGCCCTCCCGCGCCACCACCGCGCTGGATGGCATTCGTCAACAATTTCCGGCGTCTGCGATCACGTTTGTTCCAGGAACCCATTTCCTGCGCAATCCGAAACCGGTTCCCGTCGATCTCTTGACCACTCCCGACGGCAAACCCGGCCTGCAGGCGGAATACTTCAAAGGTGTCGATCTAAAAGGCGCACCCGCTGTTACTCGCATCGATAAAAACATCGATTTCAATTTCATCTTGGCGCCAGTGCCCGGCTTCTCCACCGGCGCGTTTGGCTCCGACAACTTCTCCGCTCGCTGGACTGGATTCCTCACGCCTACGCAATCCGGCACTTACCGCCTCGGGGTGACTGGCGATGACGGCTATCGGCTGTGGATCGACGGGAAGCTCGTGGTCGAGGACTGGTCCATCCACGGGAACACGACCAAACTTGCCGAATTACCGCTGGAAAAGGGCCGGAAATATGCTTTCAAGCTGGAATATTTTCAGAGCATCGGAGACGCCATTGCCCGGTTCGTCTGGGACGACGACCTGGCCAAGAACCCCATCGACGACGCCGTTGCTGCCGCGAAGAAAGCCGATGTAGTCATTGCGGTTGTGGGCATCACTTCCGACCTTGAAGGCGAAGAAATGAATGTCCAGATCGAAGGTTTCAAAGGCGGCGATCGCACCAGCCTGAATTTGCCGAAAGAGGAAGAGGATTTGCTCGATGCTCTATACGGCACACGCAAGCCCGTCGTCGTCGTCCTGATGAACGGCAGCGCGCTCTCGGTCAACCAGGCCAACGAGCACGCCAACGCCATTCTCGAAGCCTGGTACTCCGGCGAAGAAGGCGGTGCCGCCATCGCGCAAACCATTGCTGGCGACAATAACCCTTCCGGGCGGCTCCCGCTGACGTTTTACAAGGGCGTCGACCAACTGCCGCCGTTTGAAGACTACTCGATGTCGAACCGCACCTATCGCTACTTCACGGGCAAGCCGCTCTATCCGTTTGGGTATGGCCTGAGCTACTCAAAGTTCGAATATGAAAACGTAAGGCTTGCGTCCAACAGTCTCCAGGCGGGTGAGCCGCTCCAGGTCGATGCGGACGTGAAAAACGCCAGCTCGCGCGCCGGCGACGAGGTGGTTGAAATCTACCTGACGTTCCCCAAGCTGCCCGGAGCGCCCATCCGCGCTCTCTGCGGCTACACGCACCTACGCATCGCCGCCGGAGAAACGACGCACGTCCGGTTCACGCTCAGCCCGCGCGACCTCAGCCACGTGAACCTGGCGGGAGACCGCATCATCGCGCCAGGTTCCTACAATCTCTCCATCGGCGGAGGGCAACCGGGTACAACTGCGCCCGTCGCAAAAGCGGCCTTCGCAGTAACTGGACAAGTGCAACTCCCCGAGTGAGCAACCGGGATCGCGTCGCATCCCAGCTGAGCAATATCCGCTGCCGCACTAGCTATCTTTTGGGCACCGCTCGCGAATGACCATGCGCAGGGCTGCCCCTGTGCCTCTCCAAAATGATGCACACAATGGATTCAGTCGGTTGGCGTGTACGGGCGCCGACAAATTTCGGTTGATTTTAACCCAAGATCGCGTCTGTTCGTCATCTTCTGGGCTGGGCGGCTAGCTGCTTTCAATTCCGGAAAGACCTGATTGCGGAGAACCTCGCCCTGCGTCAGCAATTGCCCGCACTCCACAGGAGGCGACCACGCCGGAGGCTGACCTTTGGCTTTGAGGCGCTCCGTGCGAAGAGGCGAGAACCCCTGTGCCCTATTGGCCGAAATTATAGGCTCAACACTGTCGACGGTGGTCGGCTGGATGTCAAGTCACCCTCACCGCAAAATATGGTTGTCTCTTGGGATTGTGCCTTGATCAAGAGTTGTACAGCTGTACGGAAGTTATCCTGGACCAGAAGTCGCCACTCTCTCCGCCATTTCTCACAACTTCTGAAGCGGGAGCGCCGACCCATCAATTGGCACGTTCAATGCCCTCGCCGGGCACCTTACTTGTCTACAGGATGCCAGCCCAACTTCGGTGTCAGCTGGTCAATCTCCGAAGTAAGCAGGGATAGAATGGGAATGCTTTTCTGGGGGTGCGTGGTGCGCGCAATTAGCAGAATAAGTATTGTCCTCTTCACTGTCTGCATTTCACTGGCTGCACAAGTGATTGCCATAAAGGCCGGTCGTGTGCTGGATACCGATACAGGGACTGTCCAGACCGACCAGACAATCCTTATTCGCGATGGCAAGATTGAGTCGTCAGGGCCGAGGTTAGCCATTCCCGCCGGAGCTACAATCATCGATCTTTCTGCCATGACCGTTCTGCCCGGCCTGATTGATTGCCACACCCATTTGGCAGATGGCGCTTATGGCGAGGGAGATCCGGTGACACAAATCACTAAGAGCGCGTCGCAGTTGGTTCTCGAATCCGTGCCCAATGCGCGCGCCACTCTCGAATCGGGATTTACTACCGTGCGAGACGTAGGCGTCTATCGGGCATTGAACGACATTGCGCTGCGTGACGCCATCAACCGTGGAGACGTGATCGGCCCTCGCATGTACGTTGCGGGAGCGTACATTACGATCTCGGGCGGCGCCGGAGCTATGACCGGGCTAGCCCCAGATGTGCAGTTGCCGTGGGATTTACATTTTGGAGAGGCAAACAGTCCTTGGGAGGTTCGCCAGAAGGTCCGGCTGCTTGCACACTACGGCGCCGATCACATCAAGGTTCTATCCACTGGGGCGGTGCTTACTCATGGCAGCAATCCCCATTCGCAAGAGTTCACAAGCGAAGAATTACAAGCGGTAGTGGATGAAGCAAATCATTTCGGCTTGAAAGTGGAAGCCCATGCGCACGCGCCGGAGGGGATAAAGAATGCAATTCGAGCAGGGGTAGCGTCCATTGAACACGCCACACTGATTGACGACGAGGGCATCGCTCTGGCTAAACAGCATGGGACTTATCTGGACATGGATATTTACGATGACGAGTGTATCCAGGAAGCCGGGAAAAATGGGAAAATGCCGAAAGACTTTCTGGCCCACGATCACGAGTTAGGACAAATACAGCGTGACAACTTTCGCAAAGCCATTAAGTCAGGCGTCAAAATGTCTTTCGGCACTGACGCTGGAGTTTGTCAGTACGGTGCTGCCGCGAAACAATTTTCCATGATGGTGAAATACGGAATGTCTCCGATGCAGGCAATCCAGTCGGCGACCTCGGCGGCAGCAGATGTGCTTGGCCGCAGCGGGGAACTAGGGTCCATTAAAGCCGGCAAGTTCGCTGATCTGATTGCTGTGAAAGGCGATCCGCTGCAAGATATAAGCGAGTTGGAACGGCCCGTGTTCGTCATGAAAGATGGCAAAATCTACCGGCAGAAATAAATATCTAAATATCCACGAACTCGTCAGTTTGATTTCGAGGTACTAGCCGCGAGTAGATTCTCTTATCAACACTTCAGGTCAATCGCAGCCTGACTTGGATAATTCCAATGTTTTTCAAGTCTGTCTTCCAGTGTGTGCGCCGCGGTCTCTCCCATTTTGCGAAGCAGTTGGCGAACTGTGAATGGCCTTTTTTTATCGAGCAGCCCCATGGTTGCGTGATAACCCAGGTTTAGGAGATTAGTCGTCGGGCCGCCAGTTCCACCGTCAATTCCGGCTGCACAAGTCGATTGCTTAATCCAACCATTGCGCACCGAAAACCGTGCGTCTTGGGAGGCGTAACAGGCGCAACAGTCTATTGCCCTACCGATGAGGGTCGCTTATGTAATTTCCGAAATTCATTTACGGCCAAGACTTCGCTGGTGTGACCTGGGTGTTCTCGGGTCAGTCTTTCAAGAAGAGTTGTTATGTTGCCATCGCGATTTGAAGGCAGACAGCCGTACATCGCATAGCTAGTGTTGCAATCGGCCAGAGGGCATTGGACACTTTCTGGTTTAGAGGACTTGAGCTGAGCGATTTCCCGCTCGAACTTTTCCTTGCTGCACACGTCAGTTCGGTACGCTTTTGCCATGCAACCAGCTTGCCACAAGATTGAGTTTTGGAGAAATCCGCCTTACGTGGCCTCGCAGAAGACGCAGTGTAAGGATGCCCAGTGTCCCGTCTAGGGAGATTCTAAAAACCTCCCGCTTTCCACACAGTCTTGCCACCAACCATCGTCCAAACTACTTTCACGTCTTTGATCTGGCGAGCGGGAATCTTGAAAAGATCGTCAGACAACATCACCAGGTCTGCATATTTTCCTGGCTTGATCGAGCCGCGATTTCCTTCCACGAAGTTGGCGTACGCGCCGTTCAGTGTGTAGGCGCGAATCGCGGTTTCAAGATCAATCGTCTGCTCCGGGACCCATCCGCCCTCGGGTTTTCCGTCGAGGCCCTGGCGTGTCAACGCCGTGTAAATGCCGATCATTGGTTCCATTTCAGCGACGTTCCAATCGGAAGCGAAAGCCAGGGTCGCGCCCGAATCTCGCAAACTGCGAAATGCCCAGGCGTATTTCCATCGCGCGGGACCGACTGCCTTCGCCCATTGCCCAGTAATGTCGGGTGCGGAATGCCGGGGTTGCATGCATGCGATTATGGCAAGTTGCTTGAAGCGTGGAATGTCGTTTTCATTCAAGCACTCGATGTGGATCAGTTCATGCCGTCGGTCGCGCGGGCCATTCTGTTTTTCGGCGTATTCAATTGCATCCAGAGCGGTCCGAATTCCGCGGTCTCCGATGGAATGTATGAAGATTTGAAATTTCATTGCATCCAGTCGTGCCACCACCTGCTTGAACTCGTCCGCCGGGTAGTCAAGTTCTCCTCGTGTGTCGGGACGATCCGCGTACGGTTCGAGCAACGCTGCGGTGTGCGGCTCAATCACATCATCGATGTACAACTTTACCGCCGAAACTCGCAGCCGGTCGTCATCATACTTATGACGAGCCAGATCGAACTGCTGCAACGCTTCCTGGCTGGTGCCACGACGATGGAACAGTGCCACCTGCAATCGCGCCGGCAGCTTGCCCTCATCTCGCAGGCGCGAGTAGAGAGGCAGGTCTTCCAGATACGACTGCGGATCAACGACCGTCGTGATTCCCGCTCGTACCGCCGCCGCAATATTGTTTTCGACATTTTGCGCAATCGCCTCAGATGCGTGCGAGGGGAGAAGCTTGCGTAGCTGCGCCTCGGAATCCTCTGCGAATCCAGTGCTCCCGAACCCGGTCAGAATTCCCGTGGGCTCACCGCTCTTCGCATCTTTCTCTACTTTCTCCGCGAAGATGACCTGCTTTGTATCCCGGGTGATGGCGAACGCTTTCAGCGCCTCTTGATTCATCCAGATCGTGTGATAGTCATAGGCGACCAGGAAAGCCGGACGTCCCCCAGTAAGGCCGTCGAGATCCCTGGCGGTTGGCAAGGTGCCGTTGGGAAACGCAGAATAATTCCATCCTTCGACTTCGATCCACTTAAGATCCGAACGCTTGCTTGCAAATTCACGAACTTGCCGCTGAATTTCTCCCAGCGAGTTCCCGTTCTCGATTCGTAGAACGTCTGCATTACCTCCGAGAAGCACATGAAAATGGCTGTCGATGAAGCCGGGCAAGAGCATGCGGCCATGTGCGTCCATCACCTTGGTTGCCGGACCGATGTGAGTGCTAGCGTCTTTGTCATCTCCGACCCATTGAATTTTGTCGCCCTTGATAGCCACTGCCTGCGCCCACGGGCTCTTGGCCTCGACGGTATAAATTCGTGCATTGCGGATCAATGTGTCCGCTGGCCCTGCATTTTGCGGATGGGCTTTTTGGCTGGATAAAAAAATGACCGACATAGTGACGATTAAAATTACCCTGCGCATACTTTTTCTCCTGTTTAAGGCACGAACCTCTAAGGGAAGCATCTACGGGTTTCGGATTACGCCAGCTTGCCTGCGCGTATACTCTAGCAAATCGTTTCAGGTTTGATCGGATGCCAAATCGTGGCAAGCGCAATTTCACTCAAACATGAATCCGCACCCCGGGAATTGCAAATAACAAGGCCGAAAAAATGAGCATAGGGAACTACAAGGTGTCGTCCCCACGCGTGGTAAATGTTGAAGACCTTCGCCGTATGGCGCAGGCGCGCCTGCCCAAAGTTGTCTTTGATTACCTCGATGGGGGCGCCGAAAATGAATTCACTCTGCGCGAAAATATGCGTTCCTTTCAGGCAATCACCTTTCGTCCGCGCCACGCGGTGGCGATGAAGGAATGCGACTTGCGCACCACGGTGCTGGGAACTGAGCTCTCGCTGCCGGTCATGCTTGCCCCAGTTGGTTACAGCCGGCTTATGCACCCTGGGGGAGAAATAGCAGCTGCGCGCGCCGCCGGCGCGGCTGGTACGGGATACATTCTTTCCACAATTTCTGGACACAAGCTCGAAGACGTCGCGGCCGCCTCCTCGGGACCAGTGTGGTATCAGCTCTACCTTATTGGAGGCCGGGAAGCGTCCGAGGCCGCCATACAGCGCGCGCACAACGCTGGATTCAAGGCTTTGGTGGTCACCATCGATACTCCACTTGCCGGGCTGCGCGAGCGCGACTCGCGGAATGGAATGGTGGAACTATTGACTGGGAGCTTGTTCTCGAAAATTCCATTTGTGCCGCAGGTGCTCGCGCATCCGGGATGGCTGGCTTCGTTTCTTCTCGACGGAGCTGTTCCCAAATTACAAAACGTGATTTTACCGGGGCAGGGAGGAATGCCAATGGTGGACGTCGGCACCGCCTTAAGACGCTCAGTCGTGACTTGGGAGGACATTTCGTGGATCAAGAAACAATGGTCTGGGCCGGTGGTGATCAAGGGCATACTTACCGCGGAAGACGCGCGCCGCGCTGTGGACGCCGGCGCGGGTGCGATCGTGGTCTCGAACCATGGCGGCCGCCAATTGGATGGGGTTGCGGCTTCCATCGAGGTGTTGCCCGAGATCGTCGCCGCGGTTGGAAATCAAACCGAAGTCTTGATGGACGGAGGCATCCGGCGCGGAAGCGACGTGGCCAAGGCGATTTGCCTGGGAGCACGCGCTGTCTTGGTCGGACGTGCGTATGCGTATGGTCTGGCCGCAGCTGGCGGCGCCGGAGTTGCGCGCACTCTAGCCATCCTTCGCGACGATTTAGATCGGACGCTCAGGTTGCTGGGCTGCCCATCGGTTAAACAGCTCGACCATTCTTACGTTAAGCATTCTTCGTAGGATTGTCTCAGCGAGCTGACAGGACCGGCTTCAGTTCAGTCTTCCATTCCACAGGCGCAACTGCGCCGACGACGAATATCCACTGAAGCGCTCCAATCCACGCCACTGCCGCGGTGATGAGGAAGGGCCAATAAAAGAGCCCGGTTCGATCCACTAGAAATCCAGTCAGCGCGGGCGCGATAGCTCCGGCGAGATTGGCGATAAAATTTTGCATTCCCATCCAGCGCCCGGCAGCGAGAGGTCCAGCGAGAGTCTGTGTAATTGCATTGAGGTTGGAAGTAACCAGTCCAAATGATGCGCCCGCGAGCAGCAACAAGACAACGAAGAGCCCATCATGAGCAGCGGCGGCACCGGCCAGAAAAATTCCGTTGGAGATCATGCCAACTACCATGAATGTCTTGCGCACTCGGGTAGGCGATGCGCCCGATGAAATCCAGAGATCAGAAATGCGTCCGCAAACCAGCGAAGATAAGCCCGCCAGGAAAAATGTTGCCCCGCCAACTTTTGACATGCTCAACAGGGAAAAATGACGTTCGCTCACCAGATAGAACGGGAGCCATGTAAGTAGAAAATATAGACCGTAGTTGGAACAAAAATGGCCTATCCATGTGCCCCATGATGAGCGTTGCTTGAGAATCTCCGCAAACTGCGGCCCTCGTTTCGCGCTCGGCGATGGATTGACGGAGCGCGGCATCCATCGCAACCACGGCGGCAACCATGCGAGGCTGATTACGCCAAGCCCGATAAAAAATGGACGCCAGCCGAAACGTGCAACTAGCGTGCCCCCAAAAAGCATGCCCAGTGCCGGCCCCATCGCTTGCCCAGCCCCGATAAAAGAGTTTGCGACGCCTCGTTGTCCCTCGAGAAAATGAGTAGCGAAGATCTTGCAATAGGCAGGGTAAGCGACCGACTCTCCGATTCCGAGGATGACTCGAACCAACAGCAACGTTGCGAAGGTATGGACCACTCCCGTAACCGCGGTCGCTAGAGTCCATATAAAAAAGCCCGCTGCTAAAACCCATTTCACGTCAAAGCGGTCAACCAGCCAGCCGGCTGTGATCTGCGAGCAAGCATAGGTCCAGAAAAAAGCGGAAAGTAGAACCCCCAACTGTGATGCCGACAGGCCGAGTTCGTTCTTCAGCAGCCGGGCCGCGACCGAAAGATTGGCACGGTCAATGTAGTTAATAAAAACGGAAAAGCCGAGCAGAAAAAGGACGCGCAGCAGCGTACTGGGAATTCTTTCTGACTCGCTTTTCATTCCACAGAAAGATACACCTCAGAAGAACCAAAGCCGTTAAATCTATTTTTTGGCAATGGAAAGTCGATTTCTAGCGGTTTTGACTTCGGGACGCTCATCGCTCTTTGCTACCGCTGTCAGCTTGCGATAGTAGCTGGCAGCCTTGTCGGGCTCACCGGAAGTTTCCGCCGCCGTCGCGGCCCCATAAAGCGCATTGAAACGGTTGGGAGCGAGCCGCAGGACGGCTTCATATTCCGCAAGAGCCCGCGCAGGTTGATTGTTCAAGGCGAGCAACTCCGCCAGCATTTCGCGTGCCGGAATAAGGGCGCCCGGCGTGACAGCGTCTTTATCCATACTTTCTTCCAATTCCGCGGCTGCGGTTATCTTCGCGAGAGCCGCCTCGTGATCTCCTGACATTTCGGACATGAATGCGGAAACTTCGCCGCGCTGAACCTCAATCTGGCTAGCCCAGTATGAGTTTTTCATTGCGACGGCTTTGTCATGGAGAGATGCGAGCGACTGCGCTGCTTCTGCCGCGCGCTTGGAATTGGATGATCTCGCCGCACCCTCACCGACTGCGAGCCAGGTCAGGGCTTGGGCCCAGGGTACCGCAGTTGGATCTGGTTTTAGTTCCGCAGCGCCCTTCCAGTCGCGGCGTTCAAGGGCATAGCGCGCTGGGATCGCTGAAGTTGCATAGTTGCCAGTCGATGTTCCCCCGCTCACCTCAGCCAGAGACTTCAATTCATCCAAAACATTCTTGGCGTCGCGATCCTGACCCGATTGCAGGTAGGCATATTCGAGATAATCCATGGCATGCAGGCGTTGATCGCGCGCTTCGCCTCCGGTTGAGGTCTTCTCAGCTTCCGTGGCCGACAGTTTCGAATGTCGATTAGATTCGATGGATTCATCCCACAAACCCACTCGCGTGAAAATGTGAGACGGCATATGTTGCGCGTGCGCTGAAGCGGGGGCGATTTTGGCATAACTGCGCGCCGCGACCAGGCCCTGCGCTGCCAGCATGGGATTGTCATAGC
This sequence comes from Acidobacteriaceae bacterium, assembly GCA_040003205.1. Classification (GTDB taxonomy): domain Bacteria; phylum Acidobacteriota; class Terriglobia; order Terriglobales; family Acidobacteriaceae; genus JALYIM01. The sequence goes on from JBDUDA010000016.1 coordinate 11,240, forward strand.
AATGGATGAGGTAGTGCGCTACTCCGGGATGATGCGGCTGCTGGCGAAAAATGGGCTCTAGAATCTCACCGCATTGACGCTGGTTCGCAAAGGTTTTATCGGTTTTTGCAGCGGTGACATCGAGAGCCAGGGCATAAAAGATGGCAGCGTCACTGTCGTTAGGATAGTCCGAATGCAATTCCGCCATCTTCTGCTGATATGACAGTGCGTGTGCGCTTCCGTCGTTTTCATCTTGTTTATAAATTTCGCCCAGCGCTTCGATGTAGCCCAGCTCTCGAGAAGTAGTGGCTTTGTTTAGCAGCGCGATGTTCAATGCTTTGCGAGCAGCCGCGCGCCCTTCGTCCATATGGCCGTTATTCCATAGGCCATGGTAATGCGACATGGCGATGCCCCATTCTGCCATGGCGCAATTTGGATCTTTCTTTCCGACGTCTTTGAAGGCTTCGCGCGACTGTTCGTACTGAAATGAATGCAACAGAGCGACGGCACGATTGAAGTCCGCCGCCACAGCGTGTGAGCAGGAAGTGGGAAAATTGACTGCGCCAACTTCGTCCTGAGTCAAGGAGTGATGGTGGACATCATCCCCCCGGAGCGCACAGGGCAACATCAGACTGAAAAGCAACAGTACCAATCGCCGTTGAAAAAGAATTGAAGTCAAAAAGCAGCCTCCATTCGCCAGGATCGCGAACAAGCCGATGTTACACCGTATCTTTTAGCCTGCGGCGATTCAAAAACCGCGGGGAAAGTTAAGCCTGGTAGACAGTGGAGCCGCCTACCACCGTGCGGACCACTTGAATGTCTTTAATCTTATTTTGTTCCACGGTAAAAAGATCGTCCGACAACACCACGAAGTCAGCCAGCTTACCGGGAGTTATCGATCCTTTGATCATTTCTTCGTGCGAGTTGTAGGCGCCATTGATAGTGTTGACTCGCAGCGCTTCCTCCACGGTGATGCGCTGGTTTGCTCCCCACGTGTGTCCATCCCAGCCGGTGCGCGTCACCATTCCCTGGATCGCCATGCGCGGATCAAATGGTCCCGGATCAAAGTCAGAGCCTGCCGCTACTACTATCCCAGCATCGAGGAAGCTGCGAAACGCCATGCACCGCTTCATGAGTTCTTCGCCATAGAAATGAAACTTGTCCGAATTGTAATAGGCATAGGAAGTGAAGGGAGCGGGAACCGCACCCGCCGCCTTGATGCGGCGCACCAGTGAATCATTGATCAAAGTGCAATGGGTAATCTTCGGACGGGCATCGGCTCGCGGGAAAACGCGCTGCATCCGCTCCACTGCCGTCAGCACCATGTCGATTGCAACATCACCGTTCGCATGGCAATTAACCTGGATGCCCGCACGATGTACGCGCTCAGTCCACGCGTTCAGTTCGTCCTGTGATTCAGTGATATTGCCCCGGTACGGCGGCATTACGCCGGGATAGGGAGTGCTGAGAGCCATGGTGCGTTCGGAGAATGAGCCATCCACGGTGTGCTCCGAGGTTGCTCCAAAGCGAATCCATTCGTCGCCGAAACCGGTCATGATGCCGAGAGTGATCATCGCCTCCAATTGTTCACCGCCGGCCTCGTAGCTCACGCGGTGCAAAAGTTCTCCGCGCGCACGCACTTGTTGCAGGGCCGCCAGATTGCCCTCCTCGTGATGAACGCTGGTCACGCCATAACGCACGAACTGTTTGGAAATGTAGGCCAGTCCCTCGCGATCGCGCTGCATCGTCTGCTCCGCGGTAAACACCGGGCGCTTGCCCACTCTTCTGACAACGTCATTGGCGCGGTCCGTCACACGGCCATTGAGATCGCCGTTGCCATCGCGATCAAATGTCCCTCCCGGAGGGTTGGGAGTGTCCCTGCCGATCCCCGCCATGGCAAGGGCCTTGCTGTTATAGAAGGAAGTGTGTCCACCGCGATGCTGGACCATCACCGGATGTTCCTTCGATACCTGATCGAGATCGTGAACGTTGAGCTGGCGACCGTCTTTCACTTTAGTGTCATCGAAGAAATATCCTGACACCCAATTGTCAGGAGGAGTTTCATGCGCGCGAGCCTTAAGTTTCTCCAAAATGCTGGAGATGGTGACGAACTCCACCACGTAAGGATTGCCAACTAAAACTTCATAAAGCAACGTATTGCCGGGAGCGTGATTGTGGCAGTCAATAAATCCCGGCACGATCGTCATCTGGCGGGCGTCGAAGGTCTCGGTTCCCTGGCCGATAAGCCCCTTAATATCGGAATTGCTACCCACGGCGGCGAAGTGTCCTGCCTTGACCGCGAGTGCTTCGGCGATTGTCGCCTGGGGATCAACTGTATGAATCTTGGCATTGAAAACAACGAGGTCTGCGCCCTGGGCCTTTGCAGCAGCCGTAGCTCCCAGCCAGGGGCCGCCTGCGAGGGCAGCGATGCCCGCTCCGCTGAGACCTAGAAATTTTCTTCGGCTATGGCGATCATTCGTCATCGTGCATGACCTCGTCACTCGAAAGCATCACTGGGTTGTACTCCTTTTTTATCGCGCTAGGAAGAAAAGAAATGAGAGCGACTTGCTGAGAGTCATCGCGATGCGGAGGTGCTAGTCGCTAAAGGTTGGCACGCGGGGCACCAGAACGTCGTGCGGGCATCCTCGCCTTGTTTTCGCGATTCGATTTTCGCGCCGCACTTTCTACAGGGTTGATTGCGGCGTCCGTATACCCAGAGTCGTTCTTCGGGATTGCTGCGCCCGGTGGTGCGGCGCATTCCGGTGTAAGTAGTGATCTGGTCTCCCGAAGTGTTGGTGACATTTGCCAGCAGGAATTTTCGAGAGGTCTCTACCAGACAGACGATTTCATCGGAGTTCAAAGAGTGCATGCGACGGAATGGATTGATCCCGCAGGCGAAGCACACTTCAGATTTGAAGACATTTCCCAGGCCTGCCATGATGGACTGCGAAAGCAGAGCAACGCCGGCTTCCAAATCGCCGCGAGCGCGCAGATTCTCGATGGATTGTGCGGCATCGAAATTTGGCGCGAGTACATCCTCTCCTAGACTGCGGAACCCCTGGCGGCGTCGCAGGGTGTCGGCGGTATGAAATTCGGCGATGGGGACGTTGAAGGCGACCGCCCAGATGGCTTCTGTCTTCACCACGATGCGCATATCAATGGTGCGCCTCTGCCACGCTTCTCCGGGTCGATAGATGTGCCAGCTTCCATTCATCAACATGTGGGTGAGTAGAGTTAAACCGCCGGAGAAATTCATGCTCATCCACTTTCCGCGAGCTTCGACTCCTGCAACCGTTCGTCCGGGGATGGGCGAGTCGAAGTCAACACGCGACAACTTGGGAAGCACAGTCTCGAATCCGGTGACGATTTGACCCGCGAGCGCTTTGTTTAGAGTTCGAGCTGCCCGAAATATTGTGTCGCCCTCGGGCATCAGGCGGTCTCCGTAACTTCCGGATCATTTTCGTCGGCGTCATCCTCTGCTTCTCCTGGGACGACCTGATTGGCAGGCATAGCCAGCGGCGCCATGCGGCGCATTTGGAATCCAACTACAGAGTTCACAAATCCGGATTCTTCCAGAAAACGCGCCAGAAAATGTTCGCGTGCCGGTGCGCCGTTTATAGTGCCGACGAGCAGACCGGTCTTCCTGCCCTGCCGCCGGATGGCAAGTTCCGCCAGCTTCTTCGCCAGTTCGCGAGCGAAGCGGGAACGTTGTGGCTCAGCCTCGGGAAGAAATACCTGTACCTCATGACTTTTTCGCCGAAGGAATGCAGTGAGGTTTCCGTTAATCAGAATCACACCGGCTCCGCTTGAGCGTGACATGGAGCGCGTGGGGAGATTACTGGTGGCCTCGCTCGCAGGAGCGAGGTTTTCTGTTTGTGCGGCGCGAACGATCTTGTCCGCGAGCAAATTGTTCGACCTCGTAAGTAAGAGTGGCCCCACCTCAAAATCTTTGGGCATATGCGTCACTCCATGCGAGCCGCCTTCTCCTGTCATTTTTGGGTCGCTTGCATCTGTCAGAGAATCGCCCTCTCGGCGGGGCCAGGGAAAAACAGTGCCGTATAAATTTGCGGGATCGGTTGCCGCTAAAAATAAAGCCTCCGGCGTCTCCGGTTCAGTCCGCAGGCTGCGTAACATGTCCACTGCTGCGGGCATGGCGAATTGGGCCGCGCCTAAGCCCGCGACGAACATTCCGCGCCGCACCCAACCGCTGTCTTCCATAATTTTCAAGGCCGGATAAATAGTTGAGTAGCCGCGTGGGATAGTTTCCGCGATAGCGGTTTCGCGCAACACAATGCCGTGGCGCACCAAAAGCTGTTGCGCGATGTTCGCGCTCCACGGTGTCACGGTGAGCGGAACATCCGTTGTCGGAGCAAGGGGGTGCGCCTGGATCAGCGACCATCGTCCCTGTGCCGGACCATCGTTGCGCGAACGGAGGCGTCGCATAAAGTCGGGCGAGCCCGGTGGATATCCCGGGGAAAGATTGCCTCGCTCCCGCTTCTTCTCGTTGGTTCGCAGCAAGTCGCGTAGAGGATGAAAAGTGTCGTTTGTGATTTGCCCAGACCACACCAGTTCCCAAAGTGCGTCGCGGGTCTCGCCGGGAAATCCACCCCCAGCAGCCGCATGAATAGCGGCGAAAAAGGACGCACCGTTCTTCGCCAGTAATTCCAGAATCTTACTCGCGCGCTCGGAAACCGTAACAGTGTCAGTGCGCAAGTCTCTTGGAGGCAGAAGCAGTGGCAGGGATTCATGCAAATAGAGCGCAACCCTTCCGTCGCGATTTCCAATCTGCTCGATGCCAACCCACACTACCTGCCCGGATGCCATCAATGTGTCGAGATCGCCGGGTCGATAATCAGCGACGCGCGCGGGAAGTATCTCGCGCTCGAGCTCAGATGCCAGAACGGCCGCGCCTTGGAGATTTTCAACTGTGTCCAGAAGCGAGTCTAGTCCACGTCTTTTGACCGCGACTCCTTGCCAGCGCGCAGTCAGACGCGCAAAGATGCTTTGCTCAACCGGTTCGATTTCACGCCGCAGGCGCGCCAGACTTTTCCGCCGGATCTGTTGCAGAACTCCAGGGTCGCACCACTCGCGATGCGTGCCCCCGGGACGGAATTCTCCCTCCAGCAATTTGCCTTGACCGTGTAAGGCGTGCAACGCCGCTTCGACCGTGCCCGGCGCAAGACCATAGCGGCCCGACACATCCGCCGTCGTGAAGGGTCCATGAGTGCGCGCATAATTTCGAGCAAGCTCGCGCACGGGGTCGTCATTTCGTTCTAGAAAAACTTCGGCCAGACCCGGGGGAAGAGGAGTTCCGAGAGCATCACGGTAGCGGGCTGCATACTCAACTGGAATGTAACGCGATTCGGAGGCGATGCGAACCAATATGGCGCGCCGCGAATTCGCCAGCTCGATAATTGTGGCCGCGATTTCCGCACTCTCGCTACGCACTCCGATTTCTTCCGCGGATAAATCGCCCAACTTCAACAGCAAATCGTGGACGCCGTCGGCATGGCGCGCCTGGTAATCCGGCTCCAGGGATTGCAAACGCGCTTCCACCTCATTCAAGGCCGTGACGTCGAGAAGTTCGCGCAGATCGCTGTCGCCCAGCAACTCTTCCAACTGCGATTGATCGATTGATAGAGCTTGCGCACGGCGTTCGGCGAGCGGAGCGTCTCCGTCATAGATGTAATTTGCGACATAAGAGAAGAGCAGGGAAGCCGCGAAGGGAGAAGGACGGTTTGTTTCCAGGCTGGTCACGCGAATCGTGCCGCGCTGCACGCCCGAGAGGATATCCGTCACCGCCGGCAAATCAAAAACGTCGCGAATGCATTCACGATAAGTTTCCAGCAAGATGGGGAAAGAAGAAAATCGAGATGCCACCGCTAGCAAATCGGCAGAACGCTTTCGTTGTTGCCAAAGGGGGGCGCGCACTCCAGGGCGGCGTTTGGGCAGGAGCAACGCACGGCCCGCGGCTTCGCGAAACTTAGCCGCAAATAGAGAAGTGCTTCCCAGTTGCCGCAGCACGAGTTCTTTGAATTCCGCAGGCGACGGCAGCAAATCTTCGGCGCTAATGGCGTCGTCGCTATCGGGAACGCGCAAGACGAAGCCATCATTCGACCACATGGACTCAACTTCAAGGCCGCGCTCCGCTCGTATCCTGGAAGTTACCGCCATACACCAGGGCGCGTGGACAGCGCTGCCAAACGGAGTAAGCACGCAGACCCGGCGGTCGCCCATTTCATCACGGCAGGTTTCAATGACAATGTCTTCATCGCTAGGGATGCGGGTGGTGACTGCGACCTGGTCTTCCAGATATTTCAGGAGATTTTCGGCTGCGGTGGCGTCCAGACTGTGATCTTCCACCAGTTGACTGAACGCCACGGTTCGCGGCAAACGTAAGAGCTCGCGACTCATCTTGCCAATCTGTCTGCCAAATTCCACGGGACGTCCAGCAGAGTCGCCACGCCAGAAAGGCATTTTGCCCGGCTCCCCTGGGGCAGGCGAGACTTCAACTTTGTTATGCGAAATTTCTTCGATGCGCCAGGTGGAGGCTCCCAGAACAATGGTGTCTCCATTGCGGCTTTCGAAAACCATTTCTTCGTCTAATTCGCCGACCCGCGCACCTTTGGTCGCGCCCGCAAGAAAGACGCCGTAGAGTCCGCGATCGGGGATGGTGCCGCCATTGATGATCGCTACTCGCTGCGATCCCTGCCGCGCTACCAGAGTGTTGGCAACGCGGTCCCACGTGATTCGTGGACGAAGCTCGGCAAATTCATCCGAGGGATACCGGCCCGCGAGCATGTCGAGCACGCTCTCAAAAATGGATCGCGTCAAAGCGGCATAGGGCGCAGCCGAGCGAACAAGGTCGAAGAGCTGGTCAGCAGTCCAATCATCGAGCGAAACGGCGGCGACAATTTGTTGCGCCAGCACATCGAGCGGATTACGCGGATAGTGGACCGTTTCGACCTCGCCCTTATACATGGCGCGCGTGATCGCCGCGCACGCAACCAGGTCGGCGCGATACTTGGGAAAAATAACTGCGTTGCTCACCGCTCCCACATGATGGCTGGCGCGTCCGACTCTCTGCATGCCGCTCGCGACGGAAGGGGGCGATTCAATCTGAATCACCAGGTCTACGGCTCCCATATCGATGCCCAGTTCAAGCGATGAAGTCGCGACTATGCCACGCAGAGTGCCGAGCTTTAGTTTGTCTTCGATCTCCTTTCGTTGTGCCAGGGCCACGCTGCCATGATGTGCGCGCACCAGAGACTCTCCGGCAAGCTCATTGATCGCGCCCGAAATTCGTTCCGCCAGACGTCGGCTGTTTACGAAAAGTAGAGTCGAGCGGTGAGCGCGAATCAGTTCGAGCAGCTTGGGATGAATCGCAGTCCAGATCGAGCGCCGCTTCGGTCCTTGCGATGCAGGTCCGCTCGGCAAATTGTCCAACTCGTCAAGACTGGCCATATCCTCGACGGGAACTTCTACCCGAAGATCGAGCCGTTTGGGAGCACTCGCGTCGATGATGGTTACGGGGCGATAGATCGGGACGAATGAAGAAGACTCGAATTCGGAGATCGCTTCTTCCGGAACATTGGGGCTGTCACGCTGGGCCGAAGATAGTTCGTCTCCAGTCTTTTTCTTTTCTTTCGGTTTCTTGGCGGCCGGGGCTTCCGCGCCGCCGAGAAAGCGTGCTACTTCATCCAAGGGCCGCTGCGTCGCAGAAAGCCCGATACGTTGAACCGGACGTCCAACAAGATGTTGCAGCCGTTCAATCGAAAGCGCGAGATGCGAGCCCCGTTTAGTCGGAACCAGAGCATGAATCTCATCAATGACAACGACCTCGATGGACCGAAGCGCACTGCGGGCGTTCGACGTGAGCAGAAGATAGAGCGATTCAGGGGTGGTGATGAGGATGTCGCCCGGATGTCTGGCAAAACGCGCGCGCTCAGCTTGAGGAGTATCGCCTGTTCGAATCGAAACCGAGGGCTCATGATACTGGGCCTTGCTGCGTTGGGCAGCTTGCGCAATGCCAACCAGTGGAGCTCGAAGATTGCGTTCGACATCGACAGCCAAAGCTTTGATGGGCGAAATGTACAGGACGCGGCAGCGTTCGCCGTTTGCAGGGACATCGCTGAACATCAAGCGATTGATGCACCACAAAAAGGCCGCCAGGGTTTTGCCCGTGCCCGTCGGCGCGAGAATCAGAGAAGATTCGCCGCGGGCAATGGACGGCCATCCCATCGTTTGTGGCAGCGTGGGGGCTGGAAACACAGCCTCAAACCAAGCCCGCACAGCCGGATGAAACAGGCTCAGCGCAGACGGCAGTGGATCCGGAGAAACGAGTTTGCTATCTTTCGCCAAAGATTTAGACCCGCAGAAATACAAAACCGGGGAATTAGATGCGCTAACTGGGAGGCTGGTCGCTCGCTAACGCTTAGCGGATGGTTGCTTCTTCATGCCTAGCCGCAGCAACTGTAATACCAGGCTGGAAAAATACTTCCGTGCTGCAGGCCTTCCGGTTCTTGCGACTCTTGCAGATCACCTGCCGCCAGTGTAAATGAGTTCCACCACGGTGCAGTCGTCGTTCATTGGCGTGCCGGCGCAGAACTCCGACACAGCCGCAAAAATGTGCGCCAGGTCCCCATCTTTTGCCGCAATTTCCAGACGCTCGTTATCGAAGAATTCACCGGTGGCATTTTCGGCTTCGGTTACCCCATCCGTGACCAGCACCAGGCGGTCACCCGGATGCAGGCTGTAGCGGTCACTCTCAAAAGTCGCATCGGGCAGCAGGCCGACCGGCAAATTGCCATGGCTGGGTCGTACTACATCCTGGTTACATACGAGCAAAGGTGGAATGTGTCCGCAGTTGACATATTCCAGTTCACCGTCGTTCTTGAGCTGGGCAATAATCACGGTCGCATACTTTTCGCCTATATGTTTATGGGTGAAGAAGCGGTTGACGGCGGCGACGATCTCGGGCAATGGCATGCGAGCCACCAGCTGGGAGTAAATCATCCCTTGCAGAGTAGAAGCCAGAAGCGCTGCGGACACTCCTTTGCCGCTAACGTCCGCGAGAACGATGGCAAGTCCATCTTCGGTGTGTACGGCGTCAAAAAAATCTCCGCCGATTTCCTTGCAAGAGACATTTTTTCCGTACAGCTTCGCGAATGGGACTTCAGGGATGGTCACCGACATTAATTTCTGCTGGATGGAGGCGGCGATTGATAATTCCCGCTGGTAGTAACGGCCCTCTTCCTCAGCCTGCACCAGGCGCGCGTTTTCGATCAATGAGGCGGCTTCCGTCGCGATGGCGTGAAGAATGTCGGTACTGACCCCGGTGATGTCCCGGGACGCGAAGCGAGAGTCCACGTAGAGTGCGCCCATGGCACCGCAGGCAGTGGAGTCCCCAGAAGCAGCACTTCGGACGGTCTGCACCTGAAGTTTACGAAGCGGAACGCAGATCACAGTGCGCAAATCGTAAGCCACAATGCTCTGGCGTTCGGCGTGGTCGAGCGAACTGCTGGTGTCGGTGACCACAAATTCCGAATTAGACTTTAACGCGTCGTCGAGGATGGAATGAGAAATGGTTTTATCATCCAGCAGAGCTTCACCCTTGGAATTACGGCCGGCGGCGAGCCGCAACGAACCGTCATCGCAGCGCATGAAAATATATCCACGTTCCGCGCGTATCAGCTTGAGGGCTACGTCGAGCAGGGTCACCAGAATTTCATCGAGAACGCTGCTTGTGTTGAGCTTGCGCGCAGCCTCAAGGAAAAGAGTTAATTTTTCCAGATCACTGGTTTCCGCGGAGATGTGGACTTCCGAGATCTGGCTTAGAAAATCGCGTGTGCTGTTTACAGTTGTGCGTTGCGGATTAAAGACTACATAGCGAATTTCACGGGTGCCGAACTCCAGGCGGTCATTGCGCTCCAATGCTTTACGTTCGACCCGTTCACCATTTACGAACGTGCCATGTTTGCTGCCTTGATCGAGAATCGAGAATTTACCATTTTCGGAAACGATAATGGCATGGTCTCGGGAAACCCGCTGATCTGGGATTACCAGGTCCTTGTCAACTTTTCTTCCCACAGTGAATGGAGTGTGGTCCAGGGAGATGGTCCGCTGCTCGCTTCCCTGTACAAAAATCAGAGTCGGGAAAACTCCCGAGACAGGCGGCGCGGCCGGCGGCTCGATGATTCGTGAAGACATAGGATGATGGCGCCCTTCGCCATGGGTAAGCTAGCCCCAAGGCCAGATGCTGCTTTCAAGTCGATCCGTTTGCCGTGAAAAGAAAAACGGCGGTTGCGCCATTGTAAAGCCAATCGCGAATTAGAGGGCGCGCGATTATCAGCCCAGAGCGCTCACTCTGAAATCTATGCATTTGTTTCGCCACTAAGATACGGGCAGTAACGGAATTGTCACCTCGGATAAGGTGCGCCCGTTATATACTTCGACAACGCATTTGCGGTATTCGGAGCGGCTTCCAGCTCAGCCCGAGCTGGTCTATAACACAAGAAATTCATCGCCTGCGACAGGCCTGACATGGACGATCGAGACAAATGGGACCCGGCATTTGACGCACCCACTTTGGTGCCTGAGAATCCCTCTCCGCCCGCTGACCAAAAGCGCGTGAATAACGCTGTCCAGACTCCGCCGCCAAGCTCCAACGAAATTTTCGATACGCCGACCATCTTCGAATCCCCGGTCGCAGATGCCTCACAAAAATCCAAAAATGTCTCCCGCCAGAATGCCTCGGGAAACTTTTCCAGTGCGAATTTAGGAAGTCTCTTACTGCCTGAGGGAACTGTTCTCGGCGACCGCTACGAAATCGAGCAACTTTTGGGCGAAGGCGGAATGGGCGCGGTGTATCGAGCCAAAGACCGCGAGCTCGATCGAGTGATTGCCCTCAAGGTCATTCGCCCTGAGCTGGCCAGCAAGCCGGAAATCCTGCAACGCTTTAAGCAAGAGTTAATTCTTGCCCGCCAGGTGACAGACCGAAATGTAATTCGCATTTTCGATCTGGGAGAAGCCAGCGGAATTCGCTTTATCACCATGGAATATGTAGAAGGTCAAAGCCTTCAGCAGATTCTGCGACAAGCCGGCAAGCTTCCCGTAATCGAAGCAGTTGACGTCATGCGGCAGATGTTGTGTGGCCTGGACGCCGCGCACAGGGTCGGGGTCATCCATCGCGACCTGAAGCCAGGCAATATCATGCGCGACGCGCAAGGCAAAGTTGTGGTCATGGATTTCGGCCTCGCCCGCTCGCTCGGCGGGGATGGGATGACGCAGTCGGGTGCCCTCCTCGGGACCATGGAGTATATGTCGCCCGAGCAAGCCCAGGCCAAGGAACTCGATGCGCGCTCCGACCTCTTCACTGTCGGTCTGATTTGCTACGAGTTGCTCACCGGCAAGATGCCCTACCACGCCGACAGCGCCATCGCCAGTCTCTTGCGTAGGACGCAGGAGCGGGCGGTAGCGATTTCTGATCTAGACTCCACTATTCCGAAGCCGGTGAGCCAGATTATTTCACGTTGCCTGGAACGCGATCCGGAACTGCGATACAAGCATGCGAAGGAGGTGCTGGTCGACCTGGAACTTTACAGTAATCAGGGTGCTGCGGCATCCCTGAAGTTCGCGCATCCTTCCCCTTTAGGAGAGCGCTTCCCCTGGCAGGTGGTGAGCGCGGTTGCCGTGGCCTTGGTTTTGGCCAGCACTGGATACTTGATGCGGGACAAATTGTTCGGTCCTTCTAACTCAAATTCAAATCCAAATCCTGCTGTCGTTCAGCCGCTGACCTCAGTTGCTCTTTTGCCCTTCCGCAATGCATCTGGAGACCCGCAGCTTGACTGGCTCGGGCCGAGCTTGGCCGAAATGCTGAGCACCGATCTCGGCCAGTGAGCGGCTGGCGCGGACCGAAGCCGTGTATCTGCCATGGG
>JBDUDA010000161.1:0-6958 GCA_040003205.1 Acidobacteriaceae bacterium
TCTCCAGAGCGCGAAAACGTCGGGCCAAGCTCAAGTTGTCGTCCATTCGTATGACAAAAACCGCGGTAATTTACAGGCGGCTCGCTCAAGCACGCAAACAACGATAACGGCGGGAAAGTTCGAAGCAAGATTTGATGAGGCAGGACAGATTCGCGCGCTACGGGGAGCACCGGACGCGCGCATTGTGAGTAAGACGGACGAAAAAGATTTATTAGAGCGCCTAAGCACCAGTGACGTTCTGGATGTAGCGTTTGATCCAAGAAACGGAGTAAGCTCAATTTCCCAAACGGGGCACTTTGTTTACAGCGAGGGAGGCCGCAAAGCTACCGCCGAGCGCGCGACTTATACGCCGGATGACGGTAGGTTGGTGCTGTCCGGGTCTCCCCGAATGACTGATACCGGAATCGCGGTTGTTGCACGCAGCATGCGCATCGATTTCTCCACCGGAGATGCCGCCGCCAATGGTCAAGTAAAAACGACCTACAGCGGGCTCAAACCTGTGCCGGAGGGCGCACTTTTTGCCTCTTCCGATCCCATTCACGTTACGGCGGACGACATGACCGCGCACCGCAGTCCCTCGAAGGCTACTTATGAAGGCAATGCTCGCCTCTGGCAGGGGGGAAACGTGATCTCAGCGCCGTCGATTGAATTCGATCAGGACCGCCGCTCAGTTATTGCTCGTGCCTCGGCCACAAAACAAGTTTCCATCACCCTCGTGCAGAGTGCAGCGGCGAACAAGCCTGAGCTAGTCGCAATCACGTCCAAAAGCTTCAGCTATGTGGATCAGGAGCGCAAGGCGCACCTTGAGGGGCCTGTATCGGTTAGCCAGAAAGATGCAAAAGTGACCGCCATCCACATGGACATTTTTCTACAAGGAAATGGTTTGGCGCCAGCCGGAAAACTCGAGCGCATCGTTGCGGAAGGTACGATCCTGATCAGTCAGCCGAGCCGAAAAGCCAGCGGAGATCGACTCGTTTATACAGCTTCCGACGACAAGTTTGTGTTGACCGGAAAATCGCCTAGCATTTTTGATGCCAATCATGGGAACATTACCGGAGTTTCGTTGACTTTGTTTGGACGCGATGGTAGGGTTTTGGTGGAAGGCAGCGATAAATCCCCAGCACTGACTCAATCGCGAGTGGCACGATAAATGCATACGCTGGCGACCGATGAGATCGGCAAGTCCTACCGCGGACGCCGGGTTGTCAACGGAGTAAGTCTGAGGGTGCAGCAGGGCGAAGTTGTTGGTTTACTTGGACCTAACGGTGCCGGCAAGACAACTACTTTTTATTCGATTGTCGGACTGATCCCCCCAGATACCGGCCGCATACTGATCGACGAGACCGACATTACAGATGTGCCGATGTATCTAAGGGCACGGCAGTTTGGCATCAGCTATCTCCCCCAGGAAGCTTCGGTATTTCGCAAGCTCACAGTTGAGGAAAACGTCCTCGCAGTACTCGAAGCTCAACCTGTTTCCTGGCACGAACGCCGCGAAACCATGGAAAAGCTGATCGATCAGCTGGGGCTTGAGCACATCCGTCAGAATCGCGGATATGCATTGTCGGGAGGCGAAAGAAGACGGGTCGAGATTGCCCGGGCTTTGTGCATCAGTCCGAAGTTCATTTTGCTGGACGAACCATTTTCAGGGATTGATCCAATCGCCGTGCTGGACTTGCAGAAGATAATCAGCGATTTGAAGGCGGAAGGAATCGGGGTGTTGATCACGGATCACAACGTAAGGGAGACACTAGCAGTCACCGACCGGGCTTACATCATTGACGGCGGCAGAATTTTGGCCTCCGGGATGCCGCATCAACTGGCGGCGAATCCGGAAGTTCGCAGGGTGTACTTGGGCGAGAGTTTTTCGCTGGTTTAGGTCACAACAATTTTATGGTAATGCTTCAGCACAAACTGCATTTGAAAGTCTCGCAGCGTCAGATCCTGACGCCCGGACTTGTGCAGATGGTCAGCGTGCTGGCCCTCAACAAGCTGGACTTGCGGGACATGATCACGGCTGAGATGGTGGAAAATCCCGTGCTCGAGGAACTGGAAGAATCCGTTCCTCTGCTGGATGATGTCGGACGCCGCGAAGAAGATCGCGATCGCCAGCTTCCCGAAGAAAACACCGTTATCGCCGCCGAAAAGAAAGATCCTTTCGAAGAAATTGATTTCGGATCATTTTTTCAGGAATATCTCGACCCCGGCTATCGCAGCCAAGGCGAGATGGAGGATATCGAGCGGCCGTCGTTCGAGAATTTTCTCTCCAAGCCCAGTACCCTCTCAGACCATTTGAAGTGGCAACTCGGTTCTGTTTCTGTAACACCGGAAGTACGCGAAGCTGCGGAAGTCATTATTGGAAACTTGAGCGAAGATGGCTACCTCATCGCCAGCGACGAGGAATTGCTTGGAATCGTGCCGCCGGCGTCGCCCGAAGCGGACGCAACCGTAGTTGAGAAGGTCGTGAAAGAAGCAACCGCTCTCGGTCTTGATGCCGCGATCGAGGATGTGAATGACGACGATCTGGACGATGACAATGACGACGAGGGTAATGATGTTGATTTAGTCGAGGCTGAGGCGCAGGTTTTAAAGCCGAACCCTCTGCCGATTCTGGATTCGGCCAATCTCGGCTGGAATCGCGACTCATCGTTAGCCAATCAAATGCTGCGCAGCATGACCGGAACTGCGGTTGCTCCCGCACATTCGCCTGTTCAGCCGGAAGGGAAAGCCGCCCCAGATAAGAGCGTCCCGCCTTCCACTCCTCAATCCAAAAAAGCTTCTGCTCCGGTCTTTACCGTGAGCTTCAACATCACGGAACTTCACGAAGCCATCGGCGTCATTCGTCAGATGGATCCTCCCGGAGTCGGCTGCCGCGATCTGCGCGAGTGCCTGTCGTATCAGCTGCGCTATCAGCAGCAGCAATTAGCGGCTGCGAAGAATTGTGACAGCGATGGTGCTGACGCTTCTGCGGTAATTTTGCAGGACGCCATGACATTGGTGGATCAGCATCTGCGCGCGCTTCAAACCAAGCAGCATAAAGAAATTGCCAAGGCGATGCAGCGTCCCATGGAAGCAGTACAGGCGGCGCTCGATTACATTCGCACGCTCGATCCGCGCCCCGGTCTGCGTTACAACAAAGGCCAGCCGCGACTGATCGAGCCGGATGTCGCATTTGTGAAGCACGGAGACGAATGGCTGGTAGTGATGAACGACGAGGACGTTCCCCAACTTTGCCTAAATCCTTCCTATAAGAAATTGATGTCCCGCGACGCCAACGATAAAGACACGCGCAATTATGTGAAAGAGCGCTACAAGAGCGCCATGCAGTTGATTAAAAACATCGAGCAACGCAAGCAGACGATTGCCAAAGTTTGCTACACCATCGTGAATCGCCAGGAAGATTTTCTGGAAAAGGGAATTGACCAGCTTAAGCCGATGATGATCAAGGAAGTGGCGGAAGAAATTGGCGTGCATCCTTCGACTGTGAGCCGCGCCGTGGCAAACAAATATGCGCACACTCCACAGGGCGTTTTCGAGCTGCGCTACTTTTTTAGTGAGAGCGTGAATGGTCCTGAAGGGGGCAGTACGTCGTTGCTTATCCTGAAACGGCGCGTTAAGAAATTAATAGAGGATGAAGACTCCGCCCGGCCATTGACGGACGAACAAATTACGCGCATTCTGCAATCTCAAGGCATCAAAGTAACGCGCCGCACCGTGGCGAAATATAGGGAGGACATGCGTATCCCGAGCACGCATCAACGCCGGGTCAAAAACTCGCATCTGACATAACACTTACCCGTGAATGAAACGGTTGTTCCGTAGCTGCCCACTCAAGGGACCAGAACTTTCAGGAGCGCGCTCATGAATGTGGAATATACCGGAAGGCACTGCGATATTACCCCAGCCATCCGCAAGGAAGTAGAAAACGGCCTCACCAAGATCCGCAAAATCCTAAAAGACAAGTTTGAAACCAAGGTTGTTCTGGCCATCGAGAAGCGCCGTCACAAGGCCGAAATAACCATCAGCCCGCGCAACGGCCCGCTGGTGGCTTTAGCCCAAGCCGGAGACATGACCGCTGCCATTGGTGAAGCCATCGAGCATTTAGAAAAACAGGCGGTGAAGTACAAGACCAAGTGGCGGACAAAAACTCGCCACAGCCACAAAAGTCCGAGCGCGAAAAAATGGAATGGCGATGCTTCGCAAGACAGTGTGCAATCATCCGCAGGTCTCGCGGAGAAGACGACTTTCAATCTGGTAGTACACAAATTTCCGGCAGTAGCGAAGTCCACGGAAGTTCACCTGGTCAGATCGGAAGACGCGGTTGCCATGCGCCCGATGACTCTCGAAGAAGCGATCAAGGAAGCGCACTTCAAAGATCGCGACGTGTTTGTCTTTCGCGATCCCAAGGGCAAAGTGATGATTCTGCATCGCACGCGCGACGGAAAGATGGAACTGATCGAAGCACCATAAATTGGGTCCCGATTCAAGCCGCCCTTTGGCTTGAGTGGTGTTCGTTGCGGAGAAACTCCCAATTGTTTATTCGTAGTTTCCGCGATCGACTCGAACTAAGCCTCGCCTATCCAAACTCAAGCTGAAGACCGCCTGCACGCGCAGCCGCGATCTAATCCTCCCGATGCACAGTATCGCGTGAGAATGCGGGCGTGCACACAGCGATATACTCCGCGCCGCCTTCGTTTGGAGTCGAATATTTCACCCATTCTCCGCGATGCGCAATCACTGCCTGGCCTTCGCGCACGTCAAAAACTCCGTCGGCATGTTGCACTCGCACGATTCCTTTCAGGACGATGGTGAACTCATCGAACTCGGGAGTTTGACCCGGCTCCTCCCACCCTGCGGGACTATGCATGTGAGCTACGCTGGCTGTGGAAGTGCCGGAATTCACACGTCCGACGAACTCGTCTATGAGCTTCGGTTTATTTCCGGCTGGCCGAATGCGAGTGGGCTTATCTATTAAAGTTGGCATCAGGACTTATTCTCCGCGGTGGCGAGAGGATATCAAGGCATCTCGGCGCGCGCCACCGATGAATCGCCGCTAAACTTGGGAGCATGAAGCCGAACTGAGGTATCCGTCATCTACTAATGACCGGAGCAAGACTTCGTTTCATGGAGAGAATTATGTCGTCGCCACCGAGATCGAGCATGCTCGACCCAAGCACTCAGGCTTTTCCCCACTTGACCGAATCGCAGATTGCTCGTCTGCGAGCTGTAGGGAAGGTGCGAAAAGTTGTGCCCGGCGAGATCTTATTTCAGCCCGATGCCACTAGCGTTCCTTTTTTCGTGCTTCTGTCGGGCGCCATGGACATTGTGCAGCCGCAGCTTGATGGAGAGCGCCACATCGTCACCCACGGGCCGGGACAGTTTACGGGCGAGATCACGATGATTTCAGGGCAGCGCTCGCTTGCGCGTGGACGAGTGAAAGAAGCGGGTGAGTTTCTCCAGATTAGTGCCGACGACCTGCGTGGTATCGTCGCCCGCGACGTCGAACTAAGTGACATTTTCATGCGAGCCTTTATTCTTCGACGCATCGCTCTGATCAGTGGAGGCTACGGGAACGTAATTTTGATGGGATCGCGCCACTGTGCCAACACTCTGCGCATTCGAGAATTTCTCACCCGCAATACCTACCCTTACAACTACGTTGACTTAGATACCGACAAGACCTCGCAGGAACTGCTCGACCGTTTTGAGGTTAAGACCGGCGAAGTTCCGGTTGTCATTTGCAATGGCACTACGGTGCTTCGCAACCCTTCCCCGCAGGCAGTAGCGGATTGCCTGGGGTTCAACGCCAGTATTGATCAGACTCAGGTCCGCGATCTGATTATTGTAGGCGCCGGCCCCTCTGGACTCGCAGCGGCGGTGTACGCGGCGTCTGAAGGACTCGACGCTCTGGTGGTCGAGACCGAAGCCCCCGGTGGTCAGGCGGGATCGAGTTCAAAAATAGAAAATTATCTGGGTTTTCCCACCGGGGTCTCCGGACAGGAATTGACGGCGCGCGCCTTTACGCAAGCGCAGAAGTTCGGTGCCAAGATGATGGTGGCCCATAGCGTGGTGCGGCTGAATTGCAATCGCCGTCCCTATGAGGTTGTGCTGGACGACGGTCACGTACTGGCGGCACATGCCATTGTCATCTCCACCGGGGCCCAGTACAACAAGCCTCCGCTGGAGAATCTGCAAAGATTCGAAGGCCAGGGAATTTACTACGGCGCAACGTTTATGGAAGCGCAACTATGCGAAAAAGAAGACGTAATCGTAGTAGGCGGAGGCAATTCAGCGGGCCAGGCGGCAATTTTTCTGTCGCAGACCGCCCGCAAAGTCCACATGCTGGTGCGATCGGAAGGACTGTCGGACACAATGTCACGCTATTTAATCCAGCGGATCACTCAAAATCCCGCGATTGAAATGCATTACAAAACCGAGATTACGGCACTAGAAGGCGGCATGAGCCTGCAACGTGTCACCTGGCTCGACAAGGCAACTGGAGAGAAGTCAGTCCATCAAATTGCGCACGTCTTTATCATGGCCGGGGCCTCTCCGCGCACCGAATGGTTGAAAGGCTGCGTCGCAATGGACAACAAAGGTTTCATTCTCACCGGACGAGATCTTGAAACCGCTGATGGCAAGGCTGCTCCAGCAGCGTGGCCGCTGCCGCGTGCTCCGGAGATGCTTGAAACCAGTCTTCCGGGAGTGTTCGCAGTGGGGGATGTTCGCTCAGGGAATGTTAAACGTGTAGCATCGGCAGTCGGAGAAGGGGCAATCTCAATTCATCTCGTGCATCGCGCATTGGCCGAGCCATAGCGAGAATTGCGGCGCGGAAACCGGCCGACGGTCCAGCGCCCTATTTTAGCCGTGACACACTCATGGGTTAGTTGGCCCCCTGGTAGCCTGATGTTTTGGCTTGCTCATGGTGGCAAATTACAGAAAAATCAATTTAATCAGA
>JBDUDA010000162.1:0-6927 GCA_040003205.1 Acidobacteriaceae bacterium
TCAGCGGTTCCATTGACATGCGATCGCTAGTGAACGTGGCCCCTTCACCGTCGCCACTCAGTCGGGAACCCAGCACGGCTCCGAAATGTGAAGTGTGGAACGCGAGCTTCTCCACGACGCCGATCGCAAGCAGCGGCAACGCCGCCCACAGAAAGGGCGCGCGTCGCGCCCAGGCGGAGACCAGCAGTAGCCAGCCGTAGAACGGAGCATAGTAGAGTCCATGGATTGCCAGCAGGTGGTAGAGCAGCATCACGGACATCTGGAAGAACGCTGAAGGCGCCCAGAGCGTCGCGACACTCAGACCGCTGCCCAACATGGCCACAGTATTCAGCAGCAGCATGATCCACTGCATAGCAACAGTGATCGCAAACGTGACCAGCGGAAGAATTACCAGAGGAATACTCGCCTTCGAAAGCACGGTGGTGAGATCGGAAACCGGCATGGACTTCCAGAACAGAATGCTGCGGTCGCGGCGTTCGCCGTGCAACGCGTCCAGACAGTAGAACACTGCTACGAGTAACGTGGTCGCCATGATCACCAGCGAAGCGAAGCTGGGAGGCTCTTCCAGTATCGCGCGCCGCTGGGCGAGATTTGCGGTTGACAGCGCACGACCCATCGTAGCGATCAAGAAGCCGAACAACGTGACTCCGGCTACGGCCAGCGGCGCGATGTAGATCGAACGGTTCTCCCATATTTCACGACGCACCGACCAGTACAAGAGACGCGTGGCGGACATGACTGCGGGCGTAACCGCTCGGTTTTCGAGAGGAGACCCCGGTACGGCGTTGGATTGGGTAATCATCGAGCTACTCCTTCATGAGTCAGCGGAACTCCGGCCTGATTGCCGAGCACCGCGACGAACAAGTCGGCAATGCTGGGCGTTCGGATGTCGCCAAGGGCCTCGAGTCGCTGACGATCCACGCCATCGAATAGCAGGATGCCGCGGCCGAGCATCTGGCGCTCGTTTATGGGCTTGAGGGCGCGGGCTGCCGCCACCTGTTCCGGATTTACCGTCACTTCCATATAGCGCGACTCGATTTCTTCCATGCTGCAATCGAGCACAATGCGGCCTCGGTCAATGAACACTAGGTCGGTGAGAACGTGCTGTACCTCTTCCACTTGATGTGTGGTCACCACGATGGTGCGGCTGCGATCGAAGTAATCGTTCAGCAGTGAATCGTAAAACTGTTTGCGGTACAGGATGTCGAGGCCCAGCGTTGGCTCATCCAGTATCAGCAGTCTGGCGTCAATCGCCATCACTAGAGCCAGGTGCAGTTGCGCCACCATACCTTTCGACAATTCTCTGATTTTGCTGGAGAGTTTAATGGTCGTCTTGGAAAGGAAACCTTCCGCCTTGGAGCGATCAAATCGCGGATGGACTCCGGCGACATACTCGAGCGCATTCGAAACCCGCATCCAACGCGGCAAAACGGCCACGTCTGCGATGAAGCAAACATCCCGCATTAAACGATCGCGCTCTCTCCAGGGGTCGAGTCCCAGTACCTTCAGTTCTCCCTGATAAGGAGTGAGGCCGAGAATTGCGTTGAGCGCCGTGCTCTTGCCCGCCCCGTTGGGACCAATGAGTCCGACAATTCGTCCTTCTTCGACATGCAAGTTCACGCCATCGAGGGCGACGGTTTTTCCGAAACTTTTTCGCAGGCCGCGGGCTTCTATCAAGGTCATTTCTTGCGCTCCTTCTTCGCTGCCTTCAGCAGCTCTTCCGGAGTGAGTCCGAGCCGCTCGATGGTGGCATGTACAGCCGGCCATTGCTCCGCGAGAAATCTCTGGCGCTCTCCCTGTAGCAGCAACTTTCGCGCCCCCACGTTGATGAACATGCCAAGACCACGTCTGCTCTCGACCAGGCCCTCATCCACCAGTTGCTGGTATCCCTTCAGGACGGTGAGTGGATTGACCCGGTATTCGGCTGCGACATTGCGCACCGAAGGCAGCGGATCACCCTCGTTAAGAACGCCGTCGAGTATCATCGCAACCACGCGGTCGCGAAGCTGGCGGTAAATCGGTTGATTGTCGTTCCACTCACGTTCCATCCTGTTTTTCCCGAGAGCTCTTATATCAGATCGTCCGCGGTCACTTTGTGCGTTGCAAATCGAAGTGCGGGCGCATCATTTTGTCGCCTGCCATATAGGTCCAGTCTTCGGTGTGGTGGTTGGCGTCAATGATCGTGAACAGAGCGTGGTGCATGTGTCCATGGTCGGTGCTGCCGGCGACATCGAGGAAGTCGAATTCCACCGTGTTTCCGTCCGGCGACATCTTTCCCACCATGCGCGGCCGGTTCCCGGCGTCACAATAATGGGTAAGCAGCATGCGATCGCCTTCCAAATAGACCATCGTGATGGGATCGTCAGGTCTTTCCCCCACCTTCATTTCATGCATCAGGGCATTTCCCATCGAAGTTGCACGTAAAGAAATCTTCGCCAGCTTGCCTTCGACATCCTTCGCGTTAGGGACACCTGAAATGTAGCCTTGCCACGACCCTTCCAACGATTTCAGTTTGTCAAAAGCCTTCTGCGAGTCGGACTTTGGGACGTTCGACTCCGTGAAAGCCACAGTTGAGAGCGATAACAGAATTAGCGACAACGTAAAGCCAAAGAACTTCATACTTAAATCTCCTGAACGGTGATGTACTACTGTTGTAGTTAACTACAACACTGATTATCGTGTCAAGTTAAAATTGCTATGCGCGAAAAACTAATGGATTTGGTCTGCGCCCTTGACTGTGAGCATGAGACTTCCCGACAACTTCTCCTATCGAATCAAAGGGATTGCGCATCAAGCTGGATTCGAATTGGCTGGCATTGCGCCCCTACAAGATTTCGCTGAACTTGAGCAGTTTCCCAAATGGATTGCGGCCGGTCATGCGGGCGAAATGGAGTACCTGAAAGCTCGCGACGAATCAGGGCAGCTAAAGCGTTCTTCGCCGAGGACAACATTCCCCTGGGCGCGCAGCGTCATTGTTTGCGCGATTAACTACAACACGGCGCAGCCATATTCAGGGGACAAACACGACTCAGGCGAAGGGTGGATCGCGCGCTATGCGTGGAGCAAGGAAGACTATCACCAGGTAATTCTGCGGAAACTGAAACAGGTGGAAGTGAAAGTGCGTGGGGAGGTCGCCGCATCAAAGGCCCCCGGCACCGGCACTCCCTCGGATTCGAATGAAATCCAGACCCGCTGTTACGTCGATACTGGTCCGGTAGTCGAGCGAATCTACGCGAAATACGCTGGTGTGGGGTGGATCGGCAAAAACACTTGCATCCTGAATCAGGAGTTGGGGTCCTGGCTATTTCTTGGCGTAATTCTGACCTCGCTTGAATTGCAATCGGATCTCCCGGCGCCGGACCGGTGCGGAAGCTGCACGCGCTGCATTCAGGCGTGCCCAACAGATGCGCTGGTCGCACCCTACCAGTTGGACTCCAATAAATGCATATCTTATCTAACAATCGAAAAGCGCGGCGTCATTCCAGAAGCCATGCGGGATGGCATGGGCAGGCACGTGTTTGGTTGCGACATTTGTCAGGATGTCTGTCCTTGGAATCGCGAGTCGCCCGCTACCGACGCCTGTGAATTCCAGCCCCGAGATGGACTTGTGAATCCTGGGTTGGAATGGCTCACCGAGTTGACGGAAGAAGACTTTCGAACCACCTTTCGAGGCTCCCCCATAAAGCGAAGCAAGCGGAACGGCTTACGCAGAAACGCTGTCATTGCAATGGGCAATAGTGGGGAGAAACGGTTTCTGCCGCAATTGGGAAAACTTGCTTCGGATGAAGATTTGATCGTTTCCGACGCCGCCGCCTGGGCGATTCGCAAGCTTGAGCGTCTCTAGGCTTTGCATCCGCGTGATAGCATCGTCCGAGATATTCTTTTCGCGGCATAACGATGGCCCGCTATTTTTTCATCCTGCGATTACTGCTATTTGCCTGCATCTTTTCCTCACGCATAAGTGTTCCGGTCGCCGATGCGCGAAACGGCGAATCCCAGTGGATACGACTGAATTCCGCGCATTTCACTGTGCTCACCGACGGAGGAGAAAAGAAGGGTCACGAAGTTCTCGTGCGCTTCGAGCAGATGCGCGCGATTTTCGGGCAACTGCTGCTGAAAACCAAGCTGAATATGCCGCAGCCCCTGGAAATTATTGCCCTGAGGTCCAACGCCGAGTACGAACAAATGATGTCTCCCGGTGAAGGTGCATTTCTTCCTGGGGAAGACAGGAATTACATCGTCTTAAATTTATTCGGCGACGACAGTTGGCGTTCGGTGGCACATCAGTTTGCGCATTTGATGCTGAACTATAACTACCCGCCGACGCAAGGATGGTTCGACGAAGGTTTTGCGGAATATTTCTCCTCGCTGCAATTGGATGATAAACATGCGCAGATAGGATCTGACCCCGAACTGACAGCCGCATGGCAGGAAGACTTAGTCGGACGACAGACACAAAAAAGAAATCCGGCAAAATCGCTGACCGAACTACTCGGCAGTCCGGTTTGGCTGGCGATGCCGGACTTATTCAACATGCGTCACGACACAGCGGGGTTCGTAGAGAGTACCCACCACACGCTGTTTTACGCGCAATCCTGGATGGTCGTGCATTATTTGCTGAACAAGAACAAGCTCGCGGAGACCGGCGTTTACTTCGACCTGGTACAGAACCAGAAAGTCCCCGTGGATCAGGCGATTTCGCGTGCCTACGGCATGACGCCGGTGGAATTTGATCGGGAGGTTAAGGCTTATTTTCATTCGCTAGCGCCTCTATTTCAGGCGCAGGAGGCCGCGCGCACTTCGGCCTCAACTACGCCGGACAGCGGAGTCTATCAATTGCCTCTCCCGCTTGCGGCTGGCGACGTAGGCGCAAGCGTTCATCCAGTGTCTGTTCTCGACGCCCAGGCTCTTCTTGCGGAGATGAACGTCCGTTCGTCCGAGCACCGAGAGCAAGCGCTGAAGGATTTGCAGTCGGCCATCTCGCAGTCGAAAAATGACAATGCGATTGCACATCGCGGGCTGGCTTGGGACCACTTGCAGCGAAAGGAGTTTAGCCAGGCGATGGAAGAGTTGCAGAAGGCAATGGAGATTGATCCGAAAGATCCCGCTGTGCGCTATGACCTGTGCCTGGTCAAATATCACGCTGCGCAAGCCGGCGGAACGCAAGTACAAGGATTAGCGAACATGCTTCAGGACCTTCAAATCGTAATCGACTGGAATCCGCAGTTTGCAGAAGCCTACAACATGCTGGCAATGGCGCGACTGGACGGCGGAGGAGCCAATTCCGCGATGACAGCGGAACGCCAGGCGATTGAATTAAGTCCGCGAAATGCGAGCTATCTGCTGAACCTTGCACACATGGAAGAGGCCGCTAAAAAATGGCAGCTGGCAAAGCCTCTGCTGGAGCATTTACAAACGAATCCAAATCCGCAGATCGCACATGTCGCGAAAAAGGATCTCGAGAACTTGCCGACCTTACAGAAGTACGGAATATCGCCCCAAGACGCTAACCCTTCGGCCACAACCGGAAGCGTGACATCAACCAGCCCATCGCCAGAGTCAACACGAAAAGCGAAGATCTCAGAGCTCGACGAGACCCCCGAAGAGATAGCCGTAACCGCGCCCCCTCCAGAGCCTACGCCGGATAGACGCCCGCTGCGGTTCCTGAAAGGAACCTTGGTGAACATAAGCTGCGAGACTCCGGCGATAGCGGTTCTGAAAATTTCTGTAGGGACAAAGTCAGTTCGCCTGCGAACGGAGAACTATAGGTCGCTAACGCTGGTAGGCGCGGGGGAATTCTCCTGCCAATGGAGCGGCCGCCAGGTTGGAGCCAACTATAAAGCCGGCGGAAAAGCCGATGGTGACCTCGTGTCTCTGGAATTACAGTAGTTGGAAAGCAGTCGAAACGAGAAACCCTTCCGGCAGCAAGGCGGAAGGGTATGCAGTAGGATAGAGGATGGTTACCCGCGGACAACGTTGCCCGCTTGAAACCCTTTCGGTCCCTTGAGCAAATCAAACTCCACGGTTTCGCCTTCATTCAAAGAGCGATAGCCGTTTTCCTGGATGGCGGAAAAGTGTACAAAAACATCCTCTCCCGTGGAGCGTTGGATAAAACCATAGCCCTTGGCCCCGTTAAACCACTTTACTGTCCCTTTTTCTCTCACTGATACTCCTTTCTCCTACTGTTGGATTGCCGCCCCCATCCGCCCGTGAAGCTTGCGCTTCGTACTACCCCCTCGGAGGACGTGGGCAGTTTCGTGCCGAATCAATCATGTATGGCTGGAACGAGCCAACCAAAAACGGTGTGGCGTAAAGCTCTTGGCCGTTTAGCGATGGACCGAGTTTGACAGGCGCACACAAATAATCCTCTTGCAGTCGAAATCGCTCCGGCGGATTAAGAGCCAGAACGAGCACAGAATAATATTCACGCCAGTCTTTTCTGGCAAGCACAAATTCGAAGGGCTGAACGATTTATGAAATGGCGGCTCCTTTGTGGCGGAATTCAAATTTTTTACCGGTATTTGTGATCAATATCACTGCGGAGTAACCGTTGTTCCGCTAGCCTTCACTTATTCCCCGTCTAAAGCTGGCCTCGCATTCAAGAGGCTTGCAATGTCATTTGTCTCAAAACGATCTCCGTTAGGGCTGGTATTGCGGTTAGCTGGCTTTGGAGCTTTCGCACTCAGCGCGCAAAGTGTAGCGCAGAAGAAGAATTCTCTTAGCTTTCCTCTCGACGAGGCGATCCGTGGCGTATACGCCACGCATGCCCTGACAATTCGCCCAAGGTTGGAAGCAATCCAACTATTGGAGCAGCCTTGGATACTTCAGTATCCCCACCCACCGGAACGCAACGAGGCAGCTATCGTTGCCACTGAGCGTTTCGATCTCGAGGCTACGGGAAGCGCGCACCAAACAATCGAAAAACGA
>JBDUDA010000163.1:0-6908 GCA_040003205.1 Acidobacteriaceae bacterium
AGGAGTTGGGTCCATTCTGATCGGCTTAATTATTCGGCATAGCTTCCCTCAGCGAAAAGAGACGGCACGTCCGATTGGTGACTGAATCCCCGATTAAATTATCTTCTTAGGTGCACTGTTTCGCGCAGCGCCGCAGCTTTTTCGGATCCATTGCGCCGCATTATTAGACTGCGCTCGCTGGGAAGTTTGCAGAAGCGGTACGACTTCAGTTTTCGCCGCTAGGCTGAGTATCAGGCGCCCTTGGCGCGTCTAGGCTGATTACACTACGAGCATTAGAATCTTTGTATTTGAATCGCTGAAGTGTAGTGTCTCCGAATACGGGCGACTACGACGTCAGTCTTGACCTTCGCTGCGAAAGGTCGCGAACCGTTTGTGTTCGCTTGCTTAAACTTGGAATGTGAGTTTATGGGACTTTTTAGAGCTGAAAGCTCTGGTGTTCGACTTCGACGGAGTGCTTGCCGATACCGAACCCCTGTACTGGCAAGGGTGGGCGGATCTTCTGGCGGCTTATGACATCCCCTTTACTTGGAATGAGTACTGCAAATTTGGCCGCGGCATAAAAGATGAGCAAATGTTCGCGACTTTGCCCCCGCTCGCATCTCAGCCTGCGACACTGAGTAGCGTCATGAAGCAACTCAAAGACCGCAAGGAAATAATCCGACAGTGCGTCGCGCAGCATTCTCTCATCGGAGCCTCGACCGTCTGCATGCTCCAGTCTCTGAAGAAGTACAAAATAGGACTGGTCACTACCTCGGAGCGCGAGGAAGTCGAGCCCATGCTTCGCAGAGCCGGTATCTACGAATGCTTCCAGGCACTTGTCTTTGGAGGAGACGTGCAACGCCAAAAACCGCATCCTGAGCCTTATTTCCGTATCCGCCAGCAGCTCGGGGTGGAAACGGGCATTACCTTTGAAGATTCCGACGTCGGCCTTCGGAGTGCCGCTGAAGCGGGGCTTACCGTAATCCATGTCGCCCATCCACGGGATCTGCCAGAAGTCGGGAGCAGAACATTGCGATTGCTTAGTAATTAGTATCGGGTCCCTCCTCCGCTGTATCTTTCAAGAAACTTCGGAACGCACTCTTGTAATTACATTTGCCTGCGTTACATCGGTTACCTTTCCCTAATCTTCTCAATAAGTCAGAATCCCACCATGCGTATTTGGCGCATGGGCGTGCTTGTGTTGTGCGTAATCGCAACGTCGTCGCTGGTCATGGCCAAGCAACTGGCTATCGTGACCGACGTTGCCAACACCACGAAAGACCTCACTACCGGCGACCTTACAAAAATTGTGAATCTGAAGACGC
Organism: Acidobacteriaceae bacterium; assembly: GCA_040003205.1. Taxonomy (GTDB): domain Bacteria; phylum Acidobacteriota; class Terriglobia; order Terriglobales; family Acidobacteriaceae; genus JALYIM01. The sequence continues at coordinate 1,305 of JBDUDA010000163.1, forward strand.
ACAGCTGGCCTGACGGTAAGGCCGTCACCGTGGTGATGCGCGACCCCTCTACGGCCGACATGCAGCTCGTTCTCCGCCGGGTGTTGAACATGAGTCCTGAGCAGGCACGCACTTTCGTTCAGGCCCATAAGGGCTCCATCGTGATCGCGGATTCCGATGATGCTATCGTCCGCTTCGTTTCCGGCAACCGTGGGGCAATTGGCATTGTGGATCTTTATTCACTCACCAAAAACGTGAATGTTGTAAAAATTGACAGCAAGCTGCCTGTCGAGCAGGGATACCTTCTTAGAGGAAATTAGCGATGATCTCCAGATTGAGTGCGATTGTTATTGCTGTCAGCTTGTCGTTGGGCGCAATGTCAGCGGCGCAAACAAAGACACGAGGCGAGGCTTTACTGGTGACGCCGAACTCAGCACAGCTATACCGCCTGCTCGATCAGGTCTGGAACTTGGCCGTTGATCAGGTTGAACAGGAGAAGGCAATCGCGGTACTGCGGAAAGCAGTCAAGGCAGACCCCAATTTCGCCATCGCTCACGAAATTCTTGCACAGGCCAGCTTCGATCCTGCCGAGCGGGTCAGTGAGCAAAAGAAGGCGTTCGCTACTGAAAGTCATGCCAGCGCAGCCGATCGTTATTGATTGGTTTCAGAATGCCGCAGACCACAAGTTGATTCCCGCCATTACCGACATGAATGAGGTGCTGCAGCAATATCCGCATGACCCCTGGGTTACTTACCTCGCGATCAAGTGGCTGACGGCGCAAACTCAGTATGAACGGGCCGCGGCGGTTTACGAACATTCGGAAATCTACGATTCACCGGGCCTGTTGAACAACGCGGCATACACTTACGCGTACATGCGGCAGTTCGACAAGGCATTCGCGCTGATGGACAAATACATCACTGCGCTTCCAAAAAACGCAAATCCCCAGGATTCGTACGCCGAAATGTTGCGCATGGCGGGTCACTTCGACCAGGCGATCGAACATTACAAAGCGGCCCTGGTCCTCAATCCTAAGTTTTATTCTTCGCAGCTGGGCATCGCGGACACCTATTCGCTCATGGGAGATCAGGTCCGAGCCCGTCAGGAGTACGAAGCCTCGTTCCGAAAGTTTTCGTTGCCAACTCTCGATCGCGTAGTATGGAAAACTCGTGAAGCGACAACGTTTGTCCGCGATGGGGATTTTAGAAGCGCTGACCGTGCGTTCCGGGCTATCGCTGAATACGCCCGCGCGAAGCGCATGAGCCAGGTGGAAGCTGAAGCTTACCGGCAAATGGCGCTGTACCAGACTCGTCCCGAGCAGGCGGCGGTGTGCCTAAGTAAAGCTGAAAATGCTCTGCACGAAGGCAACAACATGATGCGGGCAGCGGTCCAACAGGAGCTGGCGCAAATTCTTCGAGCACGAGTTGAGCTGGCGGTCAAAGACCGGGACGAAGGTCTTGCAAATGCTGCTTTGGCGCAGCTCAACCAGCTTTCAGACGAGTCTGACGACCGGCTGATAGAGACCGCCTACCACGGTGCGGCTGGAGCGGTCTTTTTTTCTCGGCACGAGTACAAAAAGGCGGCCCTTCAGTTGGAGGAAGATATAAATAATCCTATGTCACTAAAAATGTTGGCCGCGGCTTACCGCGAAATGAACAATATCGCCGATGCGAAGAGAACGGATGAGACGCTGGCGAACTTTAACGACCCTACCTTGGAGCAGGCGCTGGTTGTGCCGGCGTTCCGCAAGTGCCTAGAAAACCCTTCGTGCCAAATTAAGATAAAGAATACTTCCTACCAGAACTAGGTTGGCATTAGTGGCTGCTGTGATCTTTCAGTTCTCTGTCCGCTCGGAACGCGCCGGTCGCGGACGTTTGGAGTAGGTCTGTGGCACAGCTATCAGTGGACTTCGTGATTTCGCGTCAAGCGAAGGAGGCCTGCTCCGTGATCTCGAATTCAATAATGACACCCGTTGGCAGCCGAGACAGCGACCGCGATCATTTCTCGTTGCGTACGACTGAGTTCGCCCGAGGCGTGCATCGCCGCCTGATAAATCTGTAAGTGGGCGGTCAGAACATCGGGCGCCAGGCTGTGTATCTTGAGGATATTCGCCAACTCGCCGGCCTGCCGGCGGTGTTCGTCGTAGATTTGCTTCAGAGCGGCATCGGCTTCCGCTTCGTCAAGGGTTTTTATCCACGCTACTGTTCTGCTCCTGCGATTCTTTGATCTTAGAGAGCGTTTCGTCGGCGGTCGGAATGTCGGGCACGGATTGACTGACCCGCCGCCAGCGTTCCCGGCCGTCTGGCCCTATGAGCAACGTAGTGCGGAGCGCAATGTCCGCGCCCTCATGCCCGGCGTGGTGCAATAGGCCATATTTCCCAATCACTGTCGCCCCAGGATCGCTGAGAATGGTGAACTTCTTGTTGCCGGCTTTCTCCCAGGCTTCATGGGCGTGCTGCTGGTCATCGACGCTGATTGGCAGCACACGAACGCCGAGCTTTGTGAAATTGTCGCTCCGCTGCGCGAACTCGCGCAGTTCTGTCATGCAGTGCGGTCACCAATAGCCACGGTAGAAATACAGCAGCACCCAATGACCACGCTGTTCTGACAACTTGAAATCTTTGCCGTCCTGATTCTTCAGCGCGAAGTCGGGAGCGATCTGCCCGAGTGCTGAGGCCACTTGTGCCTTTGGATAGGGCTTGGTTTGGGTCATGACATTTCCTACGTAATAAGTTGAAAGAAGCACTGCGATTACCATCAAACGAGAAAAGCTGCTCATACTCAGGAATGATACAGAACAAGTGAAAAAGTTACCGATTCCAGCGGCGGTGAGGGCAGGAGTCTTAGCGCCTGATGACGGGCGACGCTTTGGATTCCACAATCTCAGACACTCACTGGCGTCATATCCGGTTACACAATCAAAACTGATGTTAAAACGTTTCAGTCCATGCTGCGTCACGCGGACATCGGCACGACCCTGGATATTTACACGCATGCCATTAACGAGGACAAGCTGGTTGCGCAGAATCAAATTATGGAAGCCATGATGAAGCCGTGGTGGTGAATTGACCTATGAGGCGATGACGGAAGCTAGAATGTCGCGATAGAACGGCGTCAATTTCCGTGTAGCCGACAATCCATCCAGACTCGCCGAGATCCTCTGCAGCGTGCTGCGCAGGCTATAATTGCCCGCAACGGATGGCGCTCACCTCTGGCACGAAACTCGGTCCGTACGAAATCCTGCAGCCCCTCGGCGCGGGCGGAATGGGCGAGGTGTATCGCGCACGCGATACCCGGCTGGGGCGCGATGTGGCCATCAAGGTTTTACCTTCGCATCTTTCTTCTGACCCGGGATTAAAGCAACGCATGGAGCGCGAGGCCAGAGCCGTTTCGAAACTCTCGCATCCGCACATCTGCACGCTCCATGATATCGGTCATCAGGATGGCGTGGATTTTCTGGTCATGGAACTTCTGGAGGGTGAGACGCTGGAGTCGCGGCTGACGAAGGGCCCTCTGCCCCCGGAGCAGACTCTGCGCTACGGCGCCCAGATTGCTGACGCGCTGGGGAAGGCGCACAAGACGGGCGTCATCCATCGCGATCTGAAGCCCGCGAACGTCATGCTGACCAAGAGCGGCGCCAAGCTGTTGGACTTTGGCCTGGCAGAGCAATCGGGACCGGCGCCGCTGGCAGCGGCGCTGACTGAAATGACGATGGAGCACTCGAAGCTGACCAGTGCGGGGATGATCGTCGGCACCTTCCAGTACATGGCTCCCGAGCAACTGGAGGGGAAGGAAGCGGACGCCCGCACTGATATTTTCGCGTTCGGCGAAGTCCTCTACGAAATGGCGACAGGCAAGCCTGCATTTTCCGGCGCGAGCCGGGCCAGCCTGATCGCGGCGATCCTGACGACCGAGCCTCCGCCAATCGCCCAACTACAGCCGTTGACTCCACCTGCGCTGGAGCGCGTGGTAAAGAAATGTTTGGCGAAGGATCCTGACGAACGATGGCAGAGCGCCACAGACCTGGCCAGCGAATTACAGTGGATTGCCGGTGGCACGCAGTCAGGATCGACAGGCTCGGTCTCTGTTCCGGTTAAGGCCAGCAAGCGGGCTTTCATTCCGTGGTTGGTGGCCGCTTTGGCGCTGGCAATCGCGGCAGCCTCTGCTGCGCGCCTGCATTTTCAGCCAACGCCCGCCTCTGGCCCTCGCGCGCGCTGGGCGATTGATCCGCCTGAAAAAACGACGTTCCACGCCGCCGGGCAGGAAGGCGGCCCGGTTGTGGTCTCTCCCGGCGGAAAGCGGTTGGCATTTGTGGCGGTGGACGCCAACGGCAAACAGCAATGGTGGGTTCGGCCGCTCGACGCTCTCCAAGCCGCTCCAGTACCCGGTACCGAAGGCGGCTACTTTCCGTTCTGGTCGCCTGATGGCGGCTCGTTGGGATTTTTCTCCGATCGCCAACTAAAGCGTGTGTCATTGGACAATGGTCGGGTCGTACCCTTGTGCGATGTGCACCTCGGACGAGGTGGGAGCTGGAGCAGTCAAGGAATCATTATCTTCACGCCCGACACTCTAGGCAGCTTGTACCAAGTGCCTGCTGCGGGCGGTACTCCCGCTGCCGTCACGCAAGTGGACCTCTCTCGCCACGATAATCACCGCTGGCCTTATTTCCTTCCCGACGGACAACACTTCCTTTATATCGCCGCCAGCCACGACGACATCAGCCATGCCCACGACGGAGTCTATGTCGGATCGCTCGACGGCAAGACCAGCAAGTTACTGGTCAACACCCACTCGAACGCCGCCTACGCGGACGGCTATCTTCTCTACTTGAACGAGTCCTCGTTGATGGCGCAACCTTTCGACCTAAGCCGTCTGCAACTTACCGGTGAGGCTTCAACCGTTCAAGAAGGAGTTGAGGAGGCATTTGGGTTCTGGTTAGGCGTGTTTTCCGCTTCGCAGAATGGAGTGCTCGCCTTCGCCCCAACAAATTCCAACTCTGGAAACCGTCTCACCTGGTTTAGCAAAGAGGGCAAGCAACTCGGGACGGTGGGTGATCTCGGCCTCTATGCGACTTTGTCGTTGTCTCCCGATGGCAAACAGGCCGTTGTAGAACATGCACGGCCCCATCATGAGCTCTGGATTTACAACACGGAGCGAAACTCCAGGTCGCAATTTACTTTCGGGGATTCCGCGAGCGCCACCCCCGTGTGGTCGCCCGACGGGAAAGAAGTCGCATTTGCCTCAGACCGGAATGGGCATGTGGATTTGTACATAAAATCGGTTGTCGGCTCCGCGAACGAGAGATTGTTGTTGCAGTCGCCGCTGTCCAAATATCCGGTAGCTTGGACTTCTGGCGGGAAGTTTCTTCTCTACCAACAAAGCAACGGGGAGAAGACCAGCCTGTGGGTGGTGGGAACGTCTGGGCAGGACGCACCACGCCTCATTGCCGAGAAGCCCTTTTATACCGCGGACGGTTCGATCTCACCTGACGGGCGCTGGATTGCCTACACATCGCAAGAGCAGGGAGCCAACCAGGTGTTCGTCATGCCGTTCGATGGCCCCGGAGCCAAGCGGCAAATCTCCTCCAAGGGCGGGTCGAGGAATCCGATGTGGCGGAAGGACGG
>JBDUDA010000017.1:0-23003 GCA_040003205.1 Acidobacteriaceae bacterium
AGGCGCTTTCATTGCTGGTACAGCGCGAGGTAGGAATCGAAGCGATTTTGCATTACACCTGCCGCGATAGAAATGTGCTGTGCATTCAGTCTGACCTTCTGGGGGCGGCGGCCACGGGAATCCGCAATCTAATTTGCATCACCGGAGATCCTCCAAAAATGGGCAGCTATCCCGACGCCACCGCCGTCTTCGACGTGGACGCGATCGGATTGGTGAACATCGTCCACAATTTAAATCTTGGCCGGGATATTGGCGGAAATCCCATCGGCGCCGGAACCGGCTTTGTCATCGGCGTCGGTGCGAACCCTGGCTTACCAAATCTCGACGAAGAGGTTCGCCGCTTTGAGTTTAAAGTCGAAGCGGGCGCGGAATATGCTGTCACTCAGCCGGTGTTTGATCTGGCGCTGCTAGAACGTTTTCTCAAGCGAATCGAGCACTGCCGGATTCCAGTGGTCGCGGGAATCTGGCCGCTGGTGAGCGCTCGCAATGCCGAGTTCATGAAGAACGAGTTGCGAGTTTCGGTGCCAGACGCAGTTTTAGAACGTATGGCTGCCGCCAAAACTCCTGAAGGCGCGAGGGAGGAAGGGATTGCGATCGCGCGGGAAATGCTGGTTTCGGTCCGTGAGATGGTCGAGGGGGCGCAGATCAGCGCACCGCAAGGACGCTATGCCTCCGCAGTGGATGTGTTGGAGGCGCTCGGCACTACGCGCATCGCTTCCGCATGATTTTATGATTTGGTGTATAGGAGTTCCGCTTGCCGAAATTTGAAGATTGTCTCCAGCGCCTGGAACAAATCGTGCAGGAACTGGAGAAAGGCGAAGTCCCCCTGGAAAAGTCTCTGACTCTTTTTGAGGAAGGAATGCAGCTTTCGTCGGCCTGCCGCAAAGAACTGGAGGAAGCAGAAGGCAAAGTTGAGATACTTCTCAAACAGAATGGGAAGCTTCAGGCAGAACCGTTTGATCCGCTAAAAGAAACCGGCGCCAGCCGCAAGTAAAAAACTTTCATCGGCGGATCCCGCCTTGCCAAGTTTTGGCAAGAGCTTGCGCCCGTCCCGGAGACGTTGCCAGCTGTAGAGATGACGCTAAATCTCCTCTTGATATACTCACCGTCATGCTTCAGGAAATCATTGAGCAGGGACGGGCCGTCTGTGATGCCGCGCTGGAGCGATTACTTCCCCCTGCCACCGAACATCCCACCTCGATTCATCAGGCCATGCGGCACAGCGTTTTCGCCGGCGGCAAGCGGCTGCGTCCGGTCTTGTGTATGGAAGCCGGACGCCTGATTGTTAACCGATCAGCGGAATTGCCATCCGGCATCGAGGAACTGGGCGCGGCGCTGGAAATGCTTCATACATACTCGCTTGTCCACGACGATTTGCCTGCATTGGACAATGACGATCTGCGGCGCGGGCGGCCCACATGCCACAAAGTTTTCGGAGAGGCGATTGCGATCCTTGCGGGTGACGCCCTGCAAACCACGGCTTATGAAGTGTTATCGGGGCTACAATGCCCACCGAAATCCACCGTGCGAATCATCGGAGAGATCGCGCGCGGCACCGGCACAGTCGGCGGAATGATCGGCGGACAAGTGGTCGACCTCGAAGCTGAGCATCAAAAACCAAATCTTGACACGCTCGAATACATTCACCGCTCGAAGACCGCAGCGCTCATCACGGCAAGCGTCGTAAGTGGAGGTTTATATGCCGGGGGCGCCGATGAAGCCATCTCCAGCTTGAGGTTATTTGCTCAGTCTATCGGCCTGGCATTTCAAATCGTGGACGACGTCCTCGACATCACGCTGACATCGGAGCAACTTGGCAAGACCGCCGGTAAAGACATCACTGCGGAGAAGGCAACTTATCCCGCACTCTTTGGAAATGAAGAGTCGCTGAGAAAAGCCGATGAGCTGGTTTCTAAAGCGTTGCGGGCGCTCGAAAGTTTTGGATCCCGAGCCGACGGTCTCAAGTCGCTGGCGAGATATTTAGTAGACCGCCAGAAGTAATTGCCGAGTGCGATGCAGCGTGCTTTTTCAATTCTTACTTCAGCGCCTTTCTTGATAATATTTGTTTGTTCGTCACATAAGGCGATGGAGTTCGCCATAACTGCCCGGCTTTGATTCCATGAGGCCCGGCTGATAACTCCTACAACTTTGTAGGAGGAACTCCGTCCATGCGTGATCTGCTGATTATTTCTCTGGGCGCGATCGCCGGTGCCAACGCGCGCTACTTTCTCAGCCGTTTTGCGGCCAAGATGCTGGGACCTGTATTTCCGTACGGCACTCTCATCATCAATGTCAGCGGAAGTTTCATGGTTGGCCTGTTCATGATTTGGACAACCGAGCGCGTGCTGCTCGATCCGCGCTGGCGGCTGCTCGTGATCATTGGCTTCTGCGGCGCCTTCACAACCTTTTCGAGCTATGCGTACGAAACTGTCTCCTACTTCGAACAGGGCCAGTGGACGCTGATGTTAATTAATATCGCCAGCAACAACTTGCTCTGCATTGGTGCCGCGATTGGCGGAATGGCTACGGCGCGTTTGTTGTAGAATTTGTGGCTTATGGCTGTCCAGGTGACGCTATATCTCAACGAAGCCGATAAGTGGCGCGGGCGTCCGCTGCATGTGGAAATTCTAAATCTCTTGCGGCGGGAAGATGTTTTCGCCGCCACCACTCTGCACGCGGTCGCCGGATTTTTTGGAAGACAGCGGGTCAAAACCAGCCATCTCGTGGACGCGGGCGGCAAGCTGCCCATCGTGATTGTTTTTCTGGACCGAGAAGAACACATCAATCGTGTCCTGCCCCAGCTAAAAGAAATCGCTCCCACCCACCTCATGGTGAAGCAATCGGTTGTGATTGAACAAGGCGCCCTTGACTGAAGCGCGCGCGAACGGTCTTCCGCTGGACGTTCTCGCAATCGCCGCTCATCGTGACGACGTAGAACAAACTTGCGGCGGAACCCTGCTCAAAATGGCCGGGATGGGCTATCGGACGGGCATCCTGGATCTCACTCGAGGCGAGATGGGAACTCGCGGTTCCGCGGAGGACCGCGCTCGTGAGGCCGAAGAGGCCGCGCGCATCCTACAAGTGCAGTGGCGCGACGCGTTGGATATTCCCGACGGACGCGTCGAGAACACATGGGAAAACCGTTTGAAGATTGCGCGCGTCATCCGCGAGCAGCGCCCGCGGGTCGTAATACTCCCTTACTGGAAGGGACGTCATCCTGACCACTACACAGCTTCTATTCTCGGATATGAAGCCTGCTTCAGCGCGGGATTATCCAAGCTTAAGTTAAACGACGGGAAAGATCCCAGCGAAAGCCCTGCCCCGCACCGGCCCTTCAAGATCATCTACGCTACTCTCTATGCGGATGTCCGTCCGACATTTGTAGTAGACATCGGCGATCAGTTCGAAGCCCGGTTTCAATCTCTTATGGCTTATAAAACGCAGTTCAGCGATCAGGAAGCGGGCAAAGATCTGTTCCCTGCCGAAAAAGAAATTCGCACGCGTATTGACTCCATGGCTCGCTTTTACGGAATGCTGGGCGGCGTGACCTACGCGGAGCCCTTCCTCCAAAAAGAAGTCGGGTTAGTCGATGACCTGACGCTGCTTCCGGTTAAGTCAATCTGACACTTGCAAGACTTTCTTACTGAGGCGGTCGTGGAACATAGGGCGGCACCGGAGCGTTGTCCACGGGAGCATTGTCAACTGGAGGCCGCGATGTTGAACCCTGAGGCACGGGAGCCGTCTGGACGGGTGCAGCCACGGGAGCATTCGAAGTTTCAGGCTCGGTGACAAGGCTGTTGTCGCGTCTTCTCAACTGGATGGGGCCACCTTGGCGGCTTCGGGCTAAGCGTTGTGCTTCAAGATTAGCCTGGGTCGCTTGATCGTTGCTGTCGGCAACCTGCCCGAGTTTCATGCCATTCATTTCAGAATGGTTGACCAGGGCCGCTTTTTGATTGGCGCCTTCGCCAGTTTTTGCCGCCGAGTAGTATTCGTTGGCAGTCTCCTGATCGCGATTCATTTCCGCAACGTATCCCATATTGTTTAAGGCGAATGCGTTCCGCGGATCGATCTGGTATGCCTGCTCAAACAAACTCTTCGCCTTGTCCGGGTCGTTATGATTTAAAGCCGAAACGCCCTGTAAGTTCAGGCGTCCAACGCGAGCCTGAACTGTCTGTTCTGAGGCCATGCGTTTTTGCAGAGCTTTGGCGTTAGCTGCGGCGGTCTCGCTGATCGGTTTGCCACGCCAGCGCTGGTCAGCGGCGACTACGATGGTCTCAGCAGAATGCTGCGCTGCCGCCTGCGTGTAAAAGCCCAGCGCGGATTCCAACTCGCCCTCCGCTTCCATGGTGTAACCCAGGTTATTTAGTGTAAAAGGGCTATGCGGATCGACCACGAGCGCCCGCCTGAGAACGGCCTCCGCTTCTAATATTCTGCCCTGGTTCAGCAGGCCCATGGCATCCACATTGCCTCGATTCACCCGCATATCGCGGCTTCCGTACGCGCCTGTAACCTCATTAAGGGGATGCCCCTCCATGCTCTTTACGCTGGAAGCCTCCACTACGGTCTCAGTATTTTCTTTCGCTGCCAACTGGTAGTATTGCTGCGCGCGCTCGACCTTACCTTGCAGTTCAGAGATATACCCTAAGTTGTTGAGAGTGAAAGGGTCATCAGGGTCCAACAGATATGCTTTATAGAAAATCTTTTCAGCTTTTTCGAGCTGATGCTTCTGCACCGCTTTAACTCCCTCGCGATTCAGATCCTGTACTGGAGTAGGCTTGCTGCGCTTTGGGATGGTGAGCTTGAGGTCTCGCGCGAAAGATGACGATATTACCGTTGCTACCACAATCACGATGAAAATTGCACGCGTCGCTTTGGAAGTCATAAGAGTTATTTTAGTCTTTCAGGGGAGTCACCGCCAAGTGTGCCGGGGCTCATCCAGCTAACTCATTGGATGCCAATTAGCAACTCGCGTTTGCCACTACGAAGGTTCTAAGCTAGGCTTCCGAAAGAGCTGCTGCGGCCACCGTTATGCCACAGATAAGCATCAAAAGGGTGTTCGTGTAACCTATGTTTCGACTCAATCTTATATTGTCCTTCATGCTACTGACTGGGTTTCTTTGCGCACAGGTCACTCCCGTAACCGTGCCGCCCTCCGGGGATGATGCGGCAGCCAATCGCGCCAAGGCGATTTCCCGCGAAAATCACGACCCCCTTCTCGATTTACCCACTCTGCCGCGTAATAAAGTGACGCTGCTTGGCGGCCTGGTGACTAGTGCGGACGCGATCAGCAACCGAATCTCGATTCGTCCCTTCGGCGCAAAGCGCAAGTTGCAAGTGCATTTTGACATTCGCACCCATTTTTATCTCGACAGTAAGCCTGCAAGTGAAAAGGATTTACGCGAAGGGCAGAGGGTCTACGTGGACACCATGCTAAACGGCGAGAAGATTTTCGCTAAGAGCGTCTGGATTCAGAACAGCGTCTCAACCGGAAGTGGACGAGGACAGGTAATGTCCTACGATCGCGGGTCGGGGATGCTCACTTTGAGGGATGAACTATCGTCCATGCCTGAGACATTCCATCTGACCTCCACTAGCGTCATCAGAAACGGCAATCAAACTTCGTCAGTGGCGGAGCTCGAGCCGGGATCGCTTGTAGCACTCACGTTTGGGGCGCAAGAAGGTACAGCCGGAGTAGTACGCGAAGTCACGCTCCTTGCCAGACCTGGAGCGGAATACACTTTCAACGGCAGAGTCACTTTTATCGATCTGTCTAACAAGATGATCGCGCTTGACAATGAAACTGACAGCAAGAATTATCAAATTTATTTTGAGTCGCTCCCTGCGACCATGCTCCAGAGTCTGCGAGAAGGCTCTCAGATCGGAATCTCCGCTGTCTTTAACGGCACCCGCTACGTAGCTAGAAAATTTGAGATGGGTCAGCCGCAACAGCCGTAGCTCCCCTTCAGACCCTGACAGAAGTGAATTTCGAACACTGGAGAGATCTAGGCATGGCTTTGTCCAGCAAGCTGGAAGCAATCAAAAAAGACATTGCAGCGCTTACCCGAGACGCGGAATCGGCGACACATTTAATGACCGACATGGTCGAGGTTTTGCAGGCACGGATGTTGAAATACAATTGGGTTGGCTTCTACATGCTGAGTCCGGACGCGGACCCTCCGATGCTCGTTTTAGGAGCCTACAAAGGGGCCATGACTCCGCATACTCGGATTCCACTCAATCAAGGCATTTGCGGAGCGGCGGCATCCACGGGAAAGACCGTGGTAGTGGATGACGTAAGCAAGGATTCGCGCTACCTCGCCTGTTCCCTTGAGACGAAGTCTGAGATCGTGGCACCCATTTTTGTCGCTGGCAAGGTTGTGGGAGAACTCGATATCGACAGCCATTTCCTTTCCGCTTTCAAGGACGAAGATCGCGAACTGATCGAATACTGCGCCGCTACAGTGGGACGGTATCTGGAGACGCACCGGTCGTGACTTCAGCCAAACAATTCAAAGCGCTCATTCACCCGATATCGGCTGGCGGCGAAGCCAGGGCCTCATCATGAAGCGCGTGGTGGCTGCATTAATCCTCAAGGAAAGTAAGATCCTCATTTGCCAGCGCACTCGTCACCAGGTGATGCCGCTGAAGTGGGAATTTCCCGGAGGGAAAATAGAAGAAGGCGAACAGCCGCGCAATGCCTTGCATCGTGAGTTGGATGAGGAGCTTGGCATTGACGCGGTCATCGCCGATGAAATCGCGCGTATTCAACACCAATATCCCAGTGGGAATTCCGTGGAGTTGCGTTTCTTCACGGTGCGGGAATATCGCGGGAAAATCGAGAATCGAATTTTTCGCGATATACGCTGGGTGGAACCCGCCGAGCTTCCGTCGTTCGATTTTCTGGAAGCCGATTTGGAACTCGTAAAAGATTTGGCTGCCGGTAAATTAATTTAAACTGAACCCGTTATTACGTCAGGCCACGATTTCGATTCATCGCAGCTTGGTAGCGGAGAAATTCAACGTGTATCGCCTTCCCTACTAACAGTTTTCCCGCCGACCGCCCTGTCAATCGCAACCAGTGCGCAACAATACAAGGTTCGGGTCAAATCGCGTTCCCGTAAAGGTGCAGGTTGGGACTACCTATTTGCGGATTCTGACAATCGGGTACTGCCCAACGAACTGAAGCTTAGCCAGCGGCCTTGTGGAGAGTTGAAAACCACGCCAAACTGAGGGCGACCATGATTACAGTGGTCGTCCAGGCGACGACGTTGTAGAGGCGGGAATTCACATGTTCCCCCATCAACTCTTTCTTATTTACCAGCAGCAACATGAAGACAAGGACAAAGGGGAGAACGATTCCGTTCACCACCTGTGAAAGAATGGAAATCTTGACCAGAGGCAGATCGGGAATGAGAATGACTCCAGCTCCAGTGGCAATAAGAAATGTGTACAGCCAATAAAATACTGGAGCCTCGCTGAATTTTTTCCCCACTCCCGATTCGAAGCCCAGCCCCTCGCACACGGTGTAGGCGGTAGACAGCGGAAGAATGGACGCCGCAAACAGCGACGCGTTGAATAGGCCCACGGCGAACAGGATGTAGGCGTAGTCCCCTGCCAACGGCCGCAGAGCTTGGGCAGCGTCTTTCGCGTCGGTCACGTTACGGAATCCATGGACATACAAAGTCGCGGCACAGGCAACGATGATGAACCATGCCACGACATCAGTGAAAATGCAGCCCACGATCACGTCCAAACGCGAGGCGGTGTACTGCCGGCGAGTAACGCCCTTTTCGACGATGGATGCCTGTAGGTAGAACTGCATCCAGGGCGCAATGGTGGTTCCGACGACGCCGATCACCATGTAGAGATAGTCCTGGTGAAGAAACATCTCCTTTTGTGGAGGCTTCACGGTGGCAATGATGGCATCCAGCCAGGCAGGTTTCGCCAAAACGCCCGCGACGATGTACGTCACGTAGAAAAACGACGCAGAGAGGAAGATCTTCTCGACCGTCTTGTACTGCCCTTTCACCACGATCAGCCAAACGATGACAGCGCAGATCGGAACGGTCTTATACTTTGAAAGCCCGAACAGTTCCAGGCTACCGGCGATCCCTGCAAATTCCGTAACAATGTTGCCGAAGTTCACCACAATGAGCCCGAGCATCATGAAAAACGTAACCCGAAAACCGTATTCCTCGCGGATGAGATCGCTGAGGCCCTTGCCGGTTACTGCTCCCATACGAGCGCAGATTTCCTGAACCACGATCAGCGATATCGTTACGGGGATCATCGTCCACAGCAGAAGGTGCCCAAACTGGGCTCCCGCCGCGGAGTAGGTCCATATGCCGCCGGCGTCGTTGTCCACGTTGGCGGTAATGAAACCGGGACCCACCACGGCGAAGAACAGCACGATTTGGGTCTTCGAGCGTTTGAGAAATTTCATGAACTCGCTTCTGGGAAATCAAACAGAGTCCAACGATGGTTCAGAATAAATGTATCGGAAGAATCTGAACAGATCGAAAGCGAGAAAAAGCCTACAGGAACAAAAAAAGGGTGGTCGGCTATACCTGGGCGCGCAGCATACTGATGACATCATCCGAAGTTATGACGCCGGTGAGTTTCTGATTGTCGTCCACCACTGGCAAAGTCACGAGATTGTATTTGTCGAACAATTCAACGAAGTCTTTCTGCCGTTGTTTCGCGTGGCAGAAAATCAGTGGCTCCTGCGTCAGTGAAAGTAGTGGAGTGCCAGCGGCGGCGAGGACCAGTTTCGCTAGAGGAACGGCGCCGGCCAGCGTACCCTTCGAATCCACAATGTAAATGGTGCTGACAGTCTCCACCCCTCCTTCGAATTTTCTAAGGGCTTCAATGGCGTCATGGGCCGAAGCTTTGACGTCCAGCGCAAGATAATCAGTGTTCATTCGGCCTGCGGCGGTGTTCTCTCCGAATTCGAGAAGCTCCACCATCTCGCGCCGTTCCTGAGGAGCCATTTCCTGAAGAATTTGCGAGCTATGTTCTTCTCCTAAATCCGCCAGCAAATCGGCTGCCGCATCGGGATCCATCTCCTCCACAATTTCCGCAGCACGATCGGAATCCAGTGATTCCACGATGGACTTCTGAACTTTTGGACTAATCTCTTCGAGCGCGTCCGCCGCCAAGCCTTCATCGAGAGTTTCGAACACTGCTTCGCGTTCGTTAGGGGCGAGGCTCTCGACGATATCCGCAATATCAGCCGGATGCAGTCGCGACAGGCGTTCGTGCGAGATTTTTAGCTTCACGCGCCGGGCAGGATCGGTTTCGATCAGGTCTACAAACTCCCAGGGAATCAGCCGAGGCGGGATTTGATGCAATAGAGTGCGCAGCGCCCTCGCGGGTACCACTCCCTTTAGCAGGCGGCGAATTGCCCCGCGCGCTCCAACATCCACCGAGCCGACTTTCAGTATGGGACGGCTATTTCCGGTTTCCTGGTGAAGATCGATGTCGTTAACGCGAACTACTTTGCGGCCGTGAACATCGATAATCTGCTGATCGAGAAGATCACGTTCGAGCAACAACATGCCTTCCGATCCGTCGGACATGGGCCATGACGCGACTGGAGTGTCCGTTCTGATTTCCCCGTTGACGGAGACGACTGAGCTGAATGGCAGCATGCGGTCGCCTGATTTAGTCCGCACCACCAGCATTGCGACGCGGGAGCGGTCCTCGCCTGGCGTAAGCGCCACCTCGCGCACACGTCCGCATCGGGCCCCGGAGTCGTCGAAGACTGCGGCACCCAATAGCTCCGTGAGAGAGACCATGGACATTGCTGTGAGGATGTTATGAGAAGGGACAAGTGTCAATAGAGAAACGTCCGCTGCGCCAATTTTTCAAGGGCAGCGCGAGTTTCAACCGGGGGACATTTCTATTGTGGTATGAGACAAAGCACGGGTAGTGGCTCAATTCAAAGCTATAACCCAAGGTTGTCATCTCGAGCGAAGCAAAGCCGCTTGGCTTTGCGGAGTCGAGAGACCTGCTATTAGACGGGGGAAAAGCAGGTCTCTCCACTCCGCGGTGTCTTCGCTGCGCGAAGCCACGACTCCGGTCGAGATGACAGGTCATTTTGAAATTGAGCCACTACCAAAGCACGCTTCTCGTTGACATTTACGCACGGGAAAGGGCAAACTACCGAATCCGCTGCTCCCGGCGTTTCGCAGTCCAGTAGCGTCAGAGCAATGAATTCCGCGGTAAAGTCCCATGCAGACTTCCACAATTTTTGAAGTGATCAAGTAACCCATGACCGAAGCCCGGGTCTCCTACACTTTCGATTCGACACTGCAAACAGTGGACAATGCGGAGCAGGAAGCCAGTCGCATCGCGACCGAAGCGGGCTTTGACGAAGATCAGGTGATGCAGATTTCCATGGCGGTGCGCGAGGCGGCGGTCAATGCGGTTCTGCATGGAAACGCATATGACCCCGGCAAAAAAGTTGGCCTTGATTTTGAAACAACGGCGGACGATCTCGTCATCACCATCCGCGATCAGGGCAAAGGCATGGATCTGGCTAAAATTCCCGATCCGTTGGCGCCTGAAAATTTATTGAAGACATCGGGGCGCGGGATTTTCTTGATACGGTCATTTATGGACGAGGTACAAATTCATCCCTCGCACACCGGAACCGAAATTAAACTCGTAAAACACGTCCCCGGGCCAGCCGTGGACGCCAAGGAGGCTTCTCAGTGAGCATGAAGACCAGCGTTCGTCAGTTAGATGGTGTCACCATTGTGGATTGCAGCGGCCGCATAACTCTGGGGGAAGGCAGTGTCACGCTACGCGACACAGTTCGCGAACTGCTCGCCAAAGGACAGAAAAAGATTCTTCTCAACCTTGCTGACGTTAATTACATCGATAGCTCGGGCATCGGTGAGCTTGTGAGCGCATACACCACAGTGCGCAATCAGGGCGGGGATCTAAGACTTTTAAAGCTCACCAAAAAGGTTCACGACCTGCTCCAGATTACCAAGTTATATACCGTATTCGACGTTAAAGACGACGAGGCTGCGGCGGTCAAGGCGTTTAGTTAGATTGCATCGAGTCTCGTAGCAAGCGGTTTTCTCAATGCAGGGATCCTTCCTTGGCAAGCCTTCGTAAGCGAAGGCTTGCGCTGCGTCAGATGACAGGGATTTTGAGTTTCGAACGTGGTGGTAGTTCGAATGTGCGGAGCGCTGGTTTCAGACCGGAATTCATTTATGATTCCAACCCCTGAATGTCATCGCGCTTTTCTGAAGTTCTTGCTGTGCAATTGAGCCCTGATTCCCATATCCTTTGCTGTTTTGGGACAAGTTCCACTTTTTTTGCTTCAACTCTCACTGTATCCAGCCTCGATCCCTACAATGACTTCGTAACCCTACTCCTGTCAAAACATGAGGAGGATGGCCGTGCGCATCCATCCGGTTTCAGTCCCGTTAACTCTATTGCTTCTCCTACACGTCGGATCATCCATTTACTCCCACGCAGAATGCATGTCGTCGGAGGAAGCGATTAAACACATCGGAGAAACACAATGCGTCAGCGCAACGATCGTGCGAGTAGACCGCGACCGTGACGGAAACACGTATCTGCGGCTGTGCGAAGATGCCAACGGCTGCGGCTTAAGCGCAGCGATTTCGCCCGCGGATCTGACGCACTTTAAAAGTATCGAGAGACTCGTTGGAAGCAGCGTCGAAGTCCGAGGAACAATTCAAACTCTTGAAGGCCGGACTCAAATTGTGCTGCAAGATCGAAGACAACTCCGGCCACAATTGGCTTCAGAGGATAGATTCCTGGCTGCGCTCAAAGAGTACGAAGCTGAGCGTAGAGGAAGTTACAGCGCGGGCAAATTCCGGCACGCGAAATCCGCAGGCAAAGCAGTTAAAAAGAAATCACCGCCAACCTTCCCAATGGACGTCCCGGCGGACGACGAATCCGATTAATCCGTCGCCCTCAAATAAGTCTTAGACCAGCCCTTTGCGCAGTGCTTCGAGCGGATACTTTGTTCCGCGCCAGATAACGCCTCGTTGCAGCAGAGTGAGAAGAGTAGACCGAAGCAATGTGTATACGAACAATATCGTACTCACCGGATGCAAAAAAAAGTAGTAGGCAGGAATTCCGCTCTTCTCCGCCATACCCAGATAAACGCAAAATATGCACGCTAGTCCTACAGCATAGGGCAGCCGCGCCCAGCCATGCGCCAGCCACACCCCGAGAAATGGCATGAGATTCAGAAATCCCAGCGCAAACGCGGATGCCACGGCTCGCGGCCACTGAAAAGACATTACGGCGAAAAAGTTTTTAGTGAGATTGTTGACCACACCCATGGCCCCAAAAGCCCAGCGTATGGAAATCAGGTCGTGACCGAAAACATTTCTCTGGCGGTAGCCGGCGTTCTTCACAATCTTTCCCAATTTCATGTCATCAATGACTTCATAACGCAGCGCCTCGTAACTTCCTATCGCATCGTAGACTTTCTTCCGGATCATGTTGAATGCCCCAACTCCCATGTGGTCCTTCGCTTTAGGGTCTGCGACCTTCCAGGGACGATGTCCGAATATGAAGAGAGCCTGAAAGAAGGCGATCATCATTTTTTCGCCCGCGGTTTTCATGATCATCCAGGGGAAAACCACCAGGTGGTCGGCGCGTTCTGCTTCGACGTAGGCTACCGCTCGACGGAGCGAGTCGGGACGAAATAGGACATCCGCGTCGGTAAACAGGAGCCACTCCCCTCTGGCACGTTTTCCTGCGGCCCACATTGCGTGCGCCTTTCCAAGCCAACCGGACGGCAGGCCATCGATATGTATTACCTGCAATCGCCCGTGCGCTGAATAGTCGGCGGCAACTTGCTCCATGATCTCGCCAGTACGATCGTTAGAACGATCATTGACAGCAATCACTTCATAGTTTTCGAATTCGAGTTCGAGCAACTGGGAAAGAGACGCAGCGATAGACATCTCCTCATTACGAGCAGGGACAATGATACTAATCTTCGGCTGAGAGCCCGATTCGCAGTTACGGTCCCACGCCGGCGAAGAAATATCAGGAATGGTCCGCATCCCTCGCGCAGCGCCAACCAAGCGGTGCAGCCAGGCAAAGCCGAGAGCCGTGCCTGCTATCCAATGAAAATAACTCATCCAGTCCGCACCGGAAGGGCGTCAGGATTGTCGGCGAATCCAACTTCAGGCGCGAATCGCATACCGTAAAACAGTATGACAGATGAAATCATCATCGCGACGATGGGAGCGATGAATGCCGCCTGCAAAGAGCGCTTATCGGCGATGTAGCCCATGAGCGCAGGGGACGGGACATCGCCCAGCAGATGAATGATGAAAATGTTCGCGGCGATGGCTGTCGAGCGAATGTGAGCGCCAGTGGAATTAATCAGAGCTGCGTTGAGTGGAGCGGTGTTCACAAGCAGCAGAAAGGCGGCCAGGGCGATCCCAGGAAGCATGGCGCTTCCGCTTGTAAATAGCGCGACCAACATCACGGGAATCCCCAGCGCCATGCTCAACGCGGAAACCAGGTAGTACGAGGCCTTGGTTCGACGCAACAGATAGTCTCCCAGCCAGCCACCCGCCAGGGACGCGACGATTCCATCCACCACAATGATCTGCCCGAAGGTCAGGTTTGCAGACTCCAGCGAATATCCGCGTGCGCGCGATAGGAAGGTTGGCATCCAGACTTGTACACCGCCTAAAGCGAAAGTCATCGCTGCCATGCCGAGTGTGGCTGTCCAAAACGCTGGATTGCGGGCAAGACCACGAAGACCATCTTTCCTGCTTCCCTGCCGAATGGAATCGAACTGTCCACGCTTCGGCTCTGGCACAAACAGAAACGCAAGCGCCAGCAGAAATCCCGGGGCTGCGGCCAGATAGAAAGGAAATCTCCATCCGTGATGCGGACCGAGCGTTCCACCGAGAATGTAGCCCGCAGCCACACCCACCGGAATCGCAAGATAAAAAATCCCGAGCACGCGACCGCGCTTTTCTTCCGGAAATAGGTCCGCGACGATGGTGGGCGCGATCGTCACAAACGTCGCTTCTCCCACGCCGACCAGCGTGTGCCGCACCAACAGAGCCTGGTAGGTATGAGTCACCGCAGTGAGGAGCGTCAACCCGCTCCATGCGAGCGCGCCCAACACAATAATCAATTTTCGCGAATAGCGGTCGGCGAGCGGCCCAACGAAGGGCGCGGCTACCATATAGAACAGCAGAAAAGCGCTTGTGAGATATCCGACCTGTGTATTGGTAAGGTGAAACTCCGTCTGTACCAAAGGCTGCACCGCAAACAGCACGGACCGGTCAATGTAATTCAGCAAGTTCAGCGCCGTGAGCAGCGCCAGTGCGGTTCGCGGATAGATTTTCGATTGGCTCACTTGGGGTGCGAATATATCATTTCTTTTTCTTGCTCTTACCGGACCGCGGCCAGGTTGCAAGAACCGTCGTAGAAATTCCTCCTCGAGGACGAAACTCCCCCTTTACCTCAGCCCACACCGGACTTGCCCACTTCGCCACATCCTCAAGTACCTGATTGACGATGTTCTCTTGAAAGATCCCGAGATTGCGAAAACTATAAAAATATTCTTTTAACGACTTCAACTCCAGACAACGTTCATCCGGCATGTAACGGATCGTGATCACGCCAAAATCGGGCAACCCGGTCTTCGGACACACAGAAGTAAACTCGGGATCATCAATGACAATTTCATATCCAGGAAACTGGTTCGGCCAGGTCTCAATCTCCGGAAAATGGAAATCCAGGCCGGATTTCGCATGGTCGTCGGTGTAGCGGGTTTTTTTGGCCATGACTTATTTTAACGAGAATCAGAGGTGAGTCCGAATCAAAATGCGAGAGTTAACAACACGGATATTTGTAAGCCAGCGGATTTGAACTCTAACGCAACCTATGCGCATCTAACGGATTACGTGACGAAGGGAATGTGGAGAGGGCATGGCAGTGGTAGATTAACTAGTCCGGCATACTGACTTCAATTATGGCAAACCGCGCGACCAAGCTGCAATGACGGCGACTACAGAAAACCGAGGATGGCTTTCCCGGCGATGGTGGCCGCTGTGGGCCATCGCCATCATTTTGGCCGTAATACTACTGGCGTCTTTCATGTCGCGTGGCGAGGTCGTTCCGGTGGTGACAGCCACCGTCTCTCGTCACACCATCCGCAGCGTGGTTTCGACCAATGGCAAAATTGAGCCAGTGCAAAATTTTGAGGCGCATGCGCCCCTAGGCACCACGGTGAAGAAGTTGTTGGTAAAAGAAGGCGACCACGTAAAAAACGGTCAGCTCCTGGTGCAATTGGACGACGCGGAAGTTCAAAGCCAGGTCGCGCGTGCGTTAGCGCAGGTGAGATCGTCTCAAGCCGATGTCAGCGCCATCAAAGGCGGCGGCAACCGCGAAGAACTCTTAACGCTGGACGCTCAACTCGTGAAGGCCAAAACCGAACGCGATACGGCGAAACGCAATTTAGACGCCCTCCGGCGGTTGCAGCAAAAATCCGCAGCATCGCCCGGCGAAGTCAAAGATGCCGAAGAGCAATTGGAGCGCACGGAAGCCGATTTCCAGTTGCTGCAACAGAAACAGAAAGACCGATACTCGCAGCCGGAAGTCGCCCGTGTGGACGCCCAAACGGAGCAATCGAACCGAGGTTACTTCGCCGCTAAAAATGTTCTCCAGCAGATGAACATCCGGGCGCCTTTCGATGGCGTCGTGTATTCGCTCCCTGTTCGTCAGGGCACCTATGTGAATCCCGGGGATATGCTTCTGCAGGAAGCCGATCTATCCAAAGTCCTAGTGCGCGCCTTTGTAGATGAACCCGACATCGGCAGGCTCGCGCCCGGCCAGGTAATAGAAGTGGCCTGGGACGCAGTCCCCGACCGGGTCTGGAAGAGCAGCGTAAATGTTGTTCCTTCGGCGGTAAAACTTCATGGCACACGGAACGTCGGTGAAATCACTTGTGTCGTGAGCAATCAAGATTTCAGACTGCTTCCCAACATCAATGTCGGGGTGACAATTGTTACCGCCGAACATCGCGATGTGATGACCGTTCCTCGCGCGGCAATGCGTCAGGATGACAGTAAAACTTTTGTGTATCAGATAGTCCAAAACCAATTGCAACAAAAAGATATACAAACATCGATTTCAAATCTTACGCAAGTGGAAGTGACATCCGGGCTCGCGGTAAATGACGTTGTTGCCCTTACCTCCACAAACTTCAAGCCGCTGCGTCCCGGCCTGACGGCCAAGGTGGTCCATTAGACTATGCGGTTGCACATTCATAGCGCCGGCATCGTAATTTTGTTTTTCTCACTTTCTATTTTTGCTGAAGTGGCTGAGCCTATTCCCTCCCTGCTCGCCAGGGGTCGTGTGGACGAAGCAATCTCCACTCTGCGTAGCCGGATCAGTGTCAGCCCAAACGATGCCGAGGCGCACAACCTGCTGTGCCGGGCATACTTCAGTTTGGGGGATTGGAACCGCGGAGTAGAGGATTGTGAAAAAGCAACTTCGCTGGAACCGAGCAACAGCCGGTATCACATGTGGCTGGGAAGAATTTACGGGGAGAAGGCCGACCGCGCTAATTTTATGACGGCTGCTGGGCTGGCTAAGAAAGTGCGCACAGAATTTGAAGCGGCCGTACAACTCAATCCTAAAAGCGTAGACGCCCGCACCGACCTGGCAGAATTCTATCTGGAAGCACCCGGCATCGTGGGAGGCGGACGTGACAAAGCGGAAGCGCAAGCCTCGGCGCTTTCCACTCTTGACCCCGCCAAAGCCCACTGGGTAAACGCGCGCATCGCGGAGAAGAAAAAAAAATCGGCGGCAGCCGAGCAGGAATATCGCGCGGCGATCAAGTCGAGTCAGGGCGCGGCCAGCGCCTGGCTGAATCTGGCCCTATATTACAAACACACAAACAAGCTGAACGAGATGACGGACGCCATCGGCAACGTGTCCTCAGCTCACCTCGACCGCGCTGACGCGCTGGTGGATGCCGCTGAAATTCTGATTCATACCGACCGCAATCTTCCCCAGGCTGCCCAGTTGCTGAAGCGCTACATTTCCTCCACCACCACAGTTGAGCAAGCGCCACCTTTCAAGGCGCATTATCTTTTGGGAACCGTGCTCCAAAAACAAGGAGACAAGCAGGCTGCTGAACGCGAGTTCCGTTCCGCCCTCGCCTTAGCCAAAAACTTTTCTCCTGCGCAGCAGGCGTTAGATCGGATCAATCAGTAGCCGATCAGATGATTGGCTCGCCCGGCTTGATGTTTGCGAACGGTCCGCGAGCCGAAAGACTTGAGCGAATCGAGCCGCTATTTTTCACTCGTTTACAATTTGTTTCAAATCTTCCTTCTCCATCAATGGTGAAACATGAAACTTGCCCGTAGATCTGCGAGCATCTGCCGTCTTCTCATATTCAGCTTTTTGGGTTGCTATTCAGGACTGACCGCAGCTGAACCTCTGTCCCTCAAAAAAGCTGTGGAACTTGCTCTTAGTCATGGCGTCTCTACAGCCATAGCAGATGCCGACCAGCAACGAGCTTTTGCGTCGTATCACGAAGCGCGAAATCAATATTTGCCGATGCTTGCCGTGGGCTCAGGTCTGGGTAAAAGCTGGGGATATCCTCTCAGCCTCGAGGGCTCCGCTCCCTCGATCGTGAACCTCACTTCGCAATCAGCGCTCATCAATCCGTCGTTGCGGGATTTTGTTCGCGCCGCTAAAACCGAATGGCAGGCGAGTTCAATCCAGGCGAAAGATGTTCGCGATCAACTGATTCAGGACACGGTTGTGACTTACGCGGAACTCAACAAATGGGAGCGGCTGAATGATCACCTGCGGCAAGACGAATCCGATGCCCGCAACTCCGAACAGATTGTAGAAAATCGAATCGCGGAAAGCATAGACAGCCCACTGTCGCGAAACCAGGCGCGCCTGGCGACCGCTCGGGCACGCCTAAGAGTTACCGAAGCTTCGGGGGCGATCGACATCCTGCGCAACCGCCTTTCTCAGCTAACGGGACTTCCATCAGCTTCAATCGAAACAGTGGAGGATTCCATTCCCGCGCTGCCCGAAATCAGGCGCAAGGAGGATATTTCCCGAAAAGCCGTGCAGACGAGTCTTGCTATACAGGCTGTGACAGAACATTCCATCGCACAGGGTTTTCGCGCACGCGGCGAACATCGGGCACTGTGGCCCACGATTGACTTCGCCGCCCAATATGCCTTGCTCGCCACTTTCAACAACTACGAACAATACTTCCGCCCCGGAAGTTTTCAGCAGCATAACGCGACGGTTGGAATTGCGATGCGGTTTCCATTCCTCAATCCATCCCAGCATGCGCACGCGCAGGCGGCCGACGCGGAAGCCCTGCACGCTAAAAAACAAGTCGAGGTAACCAGAAACCAGGTTTCAGAGGAAACGAGGAAATTGCAGCATGCCGTGGAACAACTGGCAGCAGCACAGGAAGTCGCTGACCTTTTCTATCAGGTGGCGAAATCAAATTTCGATGCAATCCAAATTCGTCTGGACGCCGGTACGGCCCACCTGCATGAAGCTGACGACGCGAGGACACAGGCAGCGGAACGCTACAACGGCCTTCAAGATTCAAATTTCGAGCTTCAGAAGGCACGCATTGTTCTACTCCGCGCAACTCATGAACTGGAGGCTTGGGCCAAGGGCGGAGCCGTCGCAAAAACCGTGGACGAAAAGTGATATGGCGTGTCTATTCCAGTAGACATTTGCGACCTCCGCCCGGTGGAGTTTTTCGCTGCTCAATGCCCCAAATCGCTTTTGGACGCGGCGTCCTTGTTCGGACGCCCAACTCTAACTAAGATATAGGCTTAGACCGAGAATAGATGCCATTCGAGCGAAGCCATCTTTCATTGTGACGGTTATTCGAACAGGTACCCTCGGGTGACGACCGTTCCCCGTGAATGTTAATATAAGTTATTCAAAATTATGCCTTTAAAGACACTGTTCCTCAATCCCCCCTCTTTCGAAAACTTTGACGGTGGCGCTGGTTCCCGTTGGCCCGCAACTCGCGAGATCGAGTCCTACTGGTATCCAGTGTGGCTCGCATATCCAGCAGGCATGCTGGAGGGTGCGCGATTGCTCGACGCTCCGCCCCACTACGTCTCGGCGGAAGAGACCATCAATATCGCGCGCGAATACGAATTCATGGTTTTGTACACCTCTACGCCGGGGTTCCCAGGCGATATTCGACTGGCGCAGAAGATCAAGGATGCCAATCCGAAAATTAAGATCGCGTTCGTTGGACCACACGTTACCGTGCTTCCTGAGCGCGCTTTGAAAGATGGCCCGGCGATAGACTTTGTCTGCCGTAAGGAATTTGATTATTCCGTGGTTGAGTTTGCGCAGGGCAAGCCGATCGAGGAAATTCAGGGAATTTCGTATTTGAAGAACGGCGCCGTCGTGCATACCCCTGACCGCGCGCAGATGCAGGATCTGGACGCCATGCCGCACGTCACCGACGTGTACAAGCGCGATTTGGACGTCCGTCGTTACAATGTTCCCTTCCTGCTCAATCCGTACGTATCGCTGTACACCACCCGCGGATGCCCGGCACAATGCACCTTCTGCCTGTGGCCGCAAACCACCAGCGGACACGCGTGGCGCAAACGGTCTACCGATGACGTTGCCGCTGAAATGGCGAAAGCCAAAGAGTATTGGCCGTACGTCAGGGAATTTTTCTTCGACGACGACACCTTTAACATTCAAAAGGCCCGCACCGTCGAACTATGCGCCAAGCTCAAGCCACTAAAACTCACATGGTCTTGCACTTCGCGTGTCACCACCGACTACGAGACTCTGAAGGCGATGAAAGAGGCGGGTTGCCGCCTGTTGATCGTAGGGTACGAGTCGGGCGATCCGCAAATTCTTAAAAACATCAAGAAGGGCGCCACCGTCGAACGCGCCCGCCAGTTCACCAAAGACTGCCACAAACTGGGGCTGGTCATCCACGGCGACTTCATCCTCGGATTACCGGGAGAGACTCGCGACACCATTCGCACGACCATGAATTTCGCAAAAGAATTGGACGTCGAAACTATTCAGGTTTCGGTTGCGCACGCCTATCCTGGAACTGAGCTTTACGACTACGCTGTGAAGAACGGCTTCATGGTGAAAGACACCAAGATGGTGGATGAAGGCGGACATCAACTCGCTCACATCCAATACCCGGGATTGCCCGCTGACGAGATCCTGGATTCGGTCCACAATTTCTACGACGAATATTATTTCCGGCCAAAGGCGATCTACCGCATTCTAAGAAAAGCGGCTTTCCACAGCGGCGACCGCAAGCGGCTTTACAAAGAAGCTAAAGCGTTCCTTAAGACGCGTGCAATGCGGCACAAGTGGGTAAAAGACAAACGTCAGAGCGATCGGGCAGCGGCAGCAGCAGAACCGGTAAAGGCTTAGGTATTACGGTGTGACTTTCCGCAAGTATCTGGTGTTAGCCGGTGTGACCTTGTTCGCGGCCATCGGCGATTCACTGCTCTCCCACGGCATGAAACAAGTGGGCGGCATTTCCCTGCATCATCTCGCACAAGTTATTCTTTGCATTCGAAATCCCTGGGTCGCCCTAGGGATTTTGTTTCTTCTGGGCTTCTTTGCCACCTACATGGCGGCACTCTCCTGGGCGGACTTGACTTACGTTCTGCCTGCAACCTCTCTGGGGTACGTGCTGCTGGCACTGATCGCGAAGTTCTTGCTGCACGAGCAAATCTCGCCCATGCGCTGGGTCGGGATTCTACTGATCTCTGGCGGCGTGGGATTTGTAACACGGGGGCCGGCCCTCACGGAGCACGCTCTCCCCAACGTCTCGTTTGCGAATACTGAAACTGCGACCTCGCCGGCCGCCGGTTCAGGTCCGGATCGCCGCGATAATCTTGTCGGTAAAACTTAGATGAAGCAGCTTTACACCTGGTCCGCAATCGTCGCGATAGTCCTCGCGTCTTCGACGGGCGACGTTCTACTTTCGCGAGCGATGAAGCAAGTGGGGGACGTGGGCGAACTCTGGAAGCGGACTAACTTGCTGACTGTGGTCGGACTGATTCTGCGCACCCCTTCGTTCGTTGCGGGAGTCCTCGCAATGACTGCTGCATTTTATAGCCTGTTGTTCGCGCTATCGTGGGCGGATGTAAGTTTGGTGGGTCCGGCGGCGGCTGCACTCACTTTTATCGCCAACGCCGTAGCCGCAAAGATGTTTTTGCACGAACGGGTGGACCATCGCCGCTGGATTGCCGCGCTCCTGGTTGCGGGCGGAGTGATTATGTTGGCCGCCTAGTCGTTGCTCATAATCGAAATTACTGCTTCAGGTGCGTGCCAATACCAACGCAGTAACATCGTTATGCGTGGGAGGAGTGCGCATAAACTGCTTCACTCCATCCAGCACCGTCAATCCCAGTTCCCTCGCGCTGGTGGCGTGGGTCGTTTGCAGCGTTTCTTTTACGCGTTCCAGACCAAACTCTTCGCGGTTAACGTGTGCTTCCACAACCCCACGAGATACCACCACCATAATGCCGCCATGGGCTAGTCCGATAGTTGGGGCCTCCCGCGTGGTATGAGAAAAAAGTCCTAAAGGTAGACCGGTAGCGGGAAGTTCACTGATTCCCTTTTCGTCCCGCAGCAGTCCAGGTGTGTGTCCGGCATTGGTGTAGCAGACAGTCCCGAGATCTTCGTTATAGCACCCTAAAAATGCGGGGCAACTACGAACCCCGGCTGCTGCATTCATGATTCCACGATTGAGTTCGATGCAGAGCTCGGCCATTGCATCTGCTTCGTTGAGATCATCGTTGGAGAAAAGCTTTTTCCCCGAAGTGAGAAAGGTTTCTTTTGCAGCTGCGAGGATTCCGCGATTTTCGTCACGCTGGCCGGCAAGATCCAATAGCCCGAACAGAACCCTCACCGGACTTACCCTGAGAAATTCGTACAAGTCTCCTCCGATTCGCTGACCGTAGAAGACAGCGGCTACATCAGCTCCGTTGAGTTGAGGGACCTCGGAAGGTATTTCCTCGATTGCTGCCGAGACTACCTGTTTGCGTTTTTGGAACAAGGGAGACATGAGGGTTGCGACAGAAGCTAACACACGAAGCGGCTAACAACAAACTGGAATGAAAAAGTCAGAGCGTCAGCCAAACAGCCGCATAAATCCTGCTGCTCTCAGATCGCCGACGACAAATTTAGTTTTAGCCAGGCCAGCGGCGCGGGCCAAAGCTTCTGCGGCGAGATAGCCGCTGCGGACAGCTCCTTCCATGGTGGCGGGCCATCCGGTCGCTGTCCAATCACCAGCCAGAAAAATGCGTGGCCAGACGGTTTCGGCTTTCGGACGAAATAAATCGGCCCCCGGCCGCGCAGAATAAGTCGCATGAACTTCTTTGATGACGGTGGACTTAATCAAATTAGCCTCTGCCGCGCCGGGGAAAAACTCGCGCACTTCGCGCAACGCCAGCTCCACGATTTCAGTCCGCGATTTCTCCACCAAAGTTTTGGATGCACTGACCACTAGCTCCACATAGCTGCCATTGTCTGGCGAGCGTGTACGTCGCTTGCAAGCCACGCTCGATCACTTACAAGCGGAAGGATTTCGGGGCAGAGTCCGCGTAGCTAGTTTTGTGGGTGATTTTTGCTTGAGCGGCAGCGCTAACACTGGGTATAAGCTGGCGCGCGACGAGCTGTCTTTCCGTCGCTGCGATCTCATTGGCAATCCTTTTGAAGATGGGCTGACTGCGGCGCAACGACAGTTGCCAGAGTCCGCTAGCTTAATCGCAAGCGCAGATGCCAAAGTGCAAATTGAAGTGCGGGCAGAAGGCCGCAAACCTGTGAGTGGCTATCCACCGCAAACCGACAAACTCACGGCAGGAGAATGGAATCGAATTGCAGCTCGCAACAATCGCATCGAGTTTTTTGCGATCGCGGCAGACCAACAAATGACAACACCGCCATGACAACACCGGTATGACAACGAACCC
>JBDUDA010000164.1:0-6894 GCA_040003205.1 Acidobacteriaceae bacterium
ACAAAATTTACATTCTCGACGAAGCTCACCAGATTACCGACGCAGCTTTCAATGCGCTCTTGAAAACTTTGGAAGAGCCGCCGCCGCACATCATTTTTATGATGGCGACCACGCAGCCGGAGGATATTCCGCAGACCATCCGCTCGCGCTGCCAGCATTTCAGTTTTCGCGCGGTGCGTTTTGAGGAAATCCTGGCACAGCTCAAAGATCTTTTAGGACGCGAGAACATCTCCGCCGACGAAGATGCGCTCGCTTTATTAGCTGAAGCTGGCGATGGCTCGGTGCGCGACGCGCTCTCCATCCTCGATCAGGCGATTGCATCCTGCGACGGACGACTGACGATTGATGCGGTGCGGCAACTCATCGGGGCTGCTCCCTCCGGAGTTTTGGAAGAAGTGATGAAAGCGGTGGCTGAAGGCTCCAGCGAAAGTGTACTTCGACAGGTGGACCATCTGATCACCGAGGGCCACAGCCCTACACATTTCGCCCGCCAGATGGTGCGTTTTTTGCGTAATGCTACCGTGGCAAAAGTTGCCGGCAGCGACTCTTCCCTTTTGCAAATTTCCGGGGACGAACGCACTCGCGTGGCACGCGTCGCCGAGTTATTCAGCGAAGAAGATTTGACGCGCCACCTGCAAATTATTCTGCGCACCCACGGCGAACTCGGATACCGCCAGGAGCAGCGCTTCCATCTTGAGTTGGGATTGTTGAAGATGACGCACGCGCAACGCCTGCTGCCGATCGAGCAGCTGCTCAGTTCTGCCGGCGTATCGAGCGCATCGAGTGTGCGGCCAGTTCCAAAGCCGTCCGCGGTCTCTGAGATTCGACGGTCCGAAGCGAATCCGTCAATGCGTTCGAGTCAGGTATCGCCGTTTGACGCAGACTCCGCTCGCAAGGGAGGATCGCAGCTTTCATCCGACAATTCTTCTTCTCCACCTCGCTCATTTTCGCTAAGCGCGGAGAAAATTCCGGTTGTGATGGGGTCGACTGCGAAGTTGCTCATGGAGTCGCCGGCCGAGATTGAAGAAGTAAAAAACATTCCATCTGCAATCCACGAAGTTGTAGACCATCGAGAAGACCCAAAGCCGCGCCCTCAAGCCGAAACCTCTCCTCCTGATGGGGCCAGCATCACTTCGCTGCGCGATTCCGTCCTGAATGCGCTCTCCAGCAACGGACACCGCATGGTGGTGTCGATGATGGAATCCGGCGAATGGAAAATTGAGGGAAACGACTTGACGGTCAAAGTTGCAACTTCGCCCACGGTCCTTGAAATGTCGTTGGGTGCGGACGCTAAGAAATTGATCATCGCGACCGCCAGCGGAGTGATAGGACGGCCCATAAGATTGAAGGTCGTCCCCGGACCAGTTGCGGTGAGCGCGACTTCATCGGCGCGACCGCCAGCTTCTTCTGGCACCGGACGAAGTCGCGCGGAACAAGATCCGATTGTCCAGCGCATGAAGGAAAAGTTCGGCGCAGAAATCAGAACCATCATCCACTATAAAGAGAAACGCTAGAAAGGTTGAAAACGATGGGCGGATTTAACCTGCAGGAACTGATGTCGCAGGCAAAAAAACAATACGAAGTGATGCAGAAGAAGATGGAGGAGACTGTCGTCGAAGGCACCTCCGGCGGCGGCAGTGTCACCGTTAGCATGGACGGCCGCAAGCAAGTACTGAAAATTAAAATTGATCCGGAAGTCGTCAAGGGCAACGACATCGAGATGTTGCAGGACCTTATTACGGCCGCGATCAATGGGGCTGGCAGAAAAGTGGATGATGCCATGAAATCCACCATGGGCGGCAGGTTGGGTGGAATGGGAATTCCAGGACTTTAAAATTCCCGTCGCTTGCCCGCATTTATGATCGACTGTTTCTCTGATTAACAATCAAGAATTCACAGGAATCCATGTCTCGTTTTGCAGAACCGATGGCTCGCCTCATCGAAGAGTTAAAAAAACTTCCGGGCATTGGCAGCAAAACCGCCCAACGTCTCGCCTTTCATATTCTCCGGTCGGATGACGAAGATGCCGAAGCTTTGGCAGTCGCTGTCAGAGAAGTGAAGGCAAAGTTGCGGCTATGCTCCAGTTGTAACAACATCACCGACATTGATCCGTGCGTTTACTGTAGCAGCGCAACCCGCAACCAGCGCCTGGTGTGCGTGGTCGAAGAGCCGACAAATATCGCGTCCATCGAAAAAACTAAACATTTTAACGGCGTATATCACGTCCTTCATGGATCCATTTCTCCGCTGCACGGAGTTGGGCCTGACCAATTAAGAATCGGGAACTTGATCCGGCGGGTGGACGATGATCAAGTGGACGAAGTGATCATCGCGACCAATCCCACGGTCGAAGGCGAAGCCACCGCGACCTATCTCTCAGGACAGTTGCGCCGAACCGGCCTTAAAGTCACCCGAATCGCGATGGGAATCCCGGTAGGCAGTGACATTGAATACACCGACGAAATTACTATGCTGAAGGCGATGGAAGGACGGAGAGAGCTTTGAATTTGAGCTTTCAGCTTTCAGCTTTTAGCTTTTAGCTCCCTGCAATAGGCAACGTTCTTCCCCAAATCACATGCATGTGAATGCATTTTCCCTCCGATTCTTGCCAGACCTGCCGTAGGAATGGGGACTCCCCCAGCGGGCGTGGCGATATAACCACCCTCTTTTCATTACTTTACATGTACAAATATTGCAATTCACATTAAACTTTCCGTTTGGCTCGGCAATTGCTTCTTGAGTAGGCATGTTTCACCTCTCTTCTTCTCTTGATCCTTTGAGTGTCTCGATCTTGGCTGACCTGCTGGATGTATCCGATGACCTCGGATGCCCTGGCTGCCAGCCCGCGCCGCGCTGCTGATGTAACCGCATCTCAACTCGACGCTGTGAAGGACCGGGCCAACCAGCCCGGTTTTTTATTGTCTAATTGAACTTCTTCCCTTATAAAATTGTCATCTCGAGCGCAGCAAAGCGAATGCTTTGCGCAGTCGAGATACCTGCTGCTTTACGGCGAGAAGAGAACAAGCAGGTCCCTCCACTCTCCGTTTACTTCGCTGCGCTCAGCAACCGGGTCGGTCGGGATGACAGGGTAATTTTATTAGTCGTTTGCGGTGACGGCCTCAGCTTCGAGAAAATCGTTCGCTTCTTCCTCTTGACGAACAACTCCGGTGGGCAGCGCCCCGCCGTTATATGCAGCCATGCGGTTTTTCCACTTCAGAAAATCGGTGATGGTTCGCGGCTCGATGCGCACCTCGACACGGCGAAGGCTGGCGAGGAGAAGATTCATTTCGTATCCAAATCCGACCGGGCCACGAAGGTTCGTCTTTGAGCGGCGCGTCATCTCGATTTTCCCAATGCGCGTTTCCAGCAGTCCCCAGCCCTCTGGCAATTCTGCCTCCCGAATCATGCCAGCGGGAGCGAGATAGAAGCGTTCGCATCCTACCCCGGTTTCCGACTTTTGACGAAAAGGCTTACTGCGGTCAGCCAGGAAATTCGCGCGCGAAATTTTGCATTCCACAAGAACCGAATGGCAGGCGCGCTTCCATCCAATGGCGTCCGGCATCTCGCCACTAATGCACGCCTGCTCGGAGAGCACGACTCCACAGCGATATTTGCGCAGCCATTCGACTGCTTTTAGAACCAGCGCAGCGTGAGTCATCAGCTGTGAGGTTACTCACGAAGTCTTACGAATGGGAGTGACAGAGAGGCTTCCAGTTTTAGGAGAGGTCGTTCTGAATGATGGGGAGGAATTTTTGGAAACAAGCGCCCTTATCAATATCGGACGGCGAGCGACAGTTTCCAAGAGATGCCGGGCCGCGGCAATCCGGCCGGCAGCTTTGCTCAGCGAGGAATAGCCCTCCAGCGCAATAATAATGGAGGCCCCTCGATCCTCAATTTCGAGCGCGGGCAGAGATCCCGCCCGAACGTTTTCTAAAGCGGAAGCCAGGCGGAGTAATCCGGCAAGTTTTGCGATCTGCTGCTTCTCTCCTAGTGAGAAATTATGCAGCGCCCGCTGTCCCGCGCCCGGCAGGATGCCACGGTGATAGCGCGCCACGGTCGCAGCTACATGCAGAAAGCGGGAATCTCGGCCTGGGAAGGGTTTTAGTTTTTCCACTAAGCGGTAGGTTGCCTTGTGATGACCGCGCTCTTTTCTCGAGCGTCCAACATCGTGCAACAATGCTGCTGTCTGCAAAATTGCGCGTGTTTTTTCCGGTTCGGATTCGGAATTCTGTGCAGGCATTTTATCGAACAGTCGCAATGCGAGCCGGCACGCGCGCTGAGATTGCGGGAAATCAGGATCGAGCGCAGCAGCCCACACTTTCAGTCGCGCCAGCGCGGACGCTTCGATCTGGTCCAACTGGGGGAGGCCAGTTCGCCATACTTGCCAGAGCGCGGTCTTCCCCAGCATTTTCGCGCGATATTGATTCACACGGCGGGTCCGCTCTTCGACGATTTTGGCCTTCCACCTGGACCGCGACTCCACCGAAGACAACACGTTGGTCTGCACCACGGTCGCCCACAACACATCCAAATCATGCACTTCGCCCAGTAAATCCTGCAGTTCCTTGAGGTCACTCTTCCACGCGCCATATTGCTCGGGTAGAAAGTTTTCGACGATGTATCGAAAGCGCTTAATGCCAATTCGCAGGTTGTGAAACGCAACTTTCGACCGATTCCGCAGGGCGAGCTGATGCAAGCGATGTGCCTCCGCGTAGCGTTCAAGCGCGAGGTTCTTAAAAACAATACCGCCTTTTCTGATTTTGTTTGCGCGGCGCGGAAGAGCGACGCTCCACTTTGCCCACTGTTTGCGATCAAACTCAGGGAGCGCGCGAGCAGCCTCCGCCTTCAATTCAATTTCGCGATTCAGAAGGATTTTCGTGAGGGACGCAGCCACGTCGTCGTCGGCCCCGGCGAGCCGGGTTATCCATTCCAGAGTCACTTGAACATCTCTGAGCTCGCCGAGACTTCTAAAAACACTTCTGCCCGCTTTCTTCATTTGTTTCCACGCGGGGTTGGGGTCGAGCAGAATGAACGAGTCTGCCACCGATCGGCAGCGACGAAGCGCCACCCGAAGGTCGTGCACAGGATCGGGCGCGAATTCAGCACCGACGCGGTCGAACTCGTCCAGCACAAGTTGCATCCACAACGCGAGACCGGATTTTTTCTTTGCCGGAGTAGAAACCATCCGCAGAGTCTTCCGCACAGCTGAGATCGATGGCGTACGCAATGAATTTGACAAGTGGATCTCCCGACGAGCGGTTCGCCTATTTTCTCCGGAAGTGCAGATAAATGCCAGTTCTGCCAAAACGCGATGAAATACAATAACCATGCTATTCAAACGCTTCAGAACGAACTAAAAAATGATTGGAGAACACATTCATGCACAATCGTTTGCGCAAATTGATGCTGTCCCTGATAGTCGCAATCTTCGGATGCTTGCTCACAATTTCACTGTTCGCCGACAGTAAGACTCAAACATTCACGGGCGAAGTGAGCGACTCCATGTGTGGTGCGAAGCACATGATGGAAGGCAGTAAAGCGGAGTGTACCCGCGCCTGCATTTCAAAAGGGTCGAAATACGCGCTGGTTGTCGGCGACAAAGTTTACACGTTGGAGAGCGGCGACAAAACTTTACTTGAGAAATTGAACAAACTAGCCGGGGAGCAGGCGAAGATTTCCGGAGTTGCAACCGGTGACAGCATCCAGGTGAGCGCCGTGGCTGCTGCGAAGTAATCTTGGAGCGGAATTTCGCCGATAGCAAACGCGATAGGTTCCCAGCGGGAGCTCGCCAACGAGTTCCCGTTTATTTTTTGATTCGAGCCACTTTT
This sequence comes from Acidobacteriaceae bacterium, assembly GCA_040003205.1. Classification (GTDB taxonomy): domain Bacteria; phylum Acidobacteriota; class Terriglobia; order Terriglobales; family Acidobacteriaceae; genus JALYIM01. The sequence continues at coordinate 5,829 of JBDUDA010000164.1, forward strand.
AACATTCCCTTCATAGTTGACTATGTTAGATTGAACCCTCGTTACCCAACTTCAGGAGGAAAAAGAATTGGGCAAGGACATGGTCCCCAAGCGGATATTTTTTACCAAGGGGGTCGGTAAACATCGGGAACGGCTTACATCTTTCGAGCTGGCGCTGCGAGACGCCGGCATCGCCGCGCAAAACCTGGTGCGGGTATCTTCCATTTTCCCGCCACAATGCAAGCTGATCGCGCGCTCTCAAGGACTGAAATATCTGAGTCCGGGAGAGGTCGTTTTTTCCGTAGTCGCTGAGAATTCCACTCGCGAGCCACATCGTCTGCTGGCCTCGAGTATTGGGGTGGCAATCCCGGCGGACAGGAACACCTACGGGTATCTGAGCGAACATCATTCTTTTGGTGAGTCGGAAGACGCCGCCGGAGACTATGCCGAAGAGCTCGCAGCAGAGATGCTGGCAACCACCCTTAACGTGGAGTTCGATCCCGATCGCTCATGGGACGAGAAAAAAGAAATCTACCGAATCTCCAATAAAATCGTGCGCACCGCGAACGTAACCCAATCCGCCGTCGGTTCCAAGCGTGGGTTGTGGACTACAGTTATCGCCGCCGCGGTGTTGATCTTCGATTAGTCAGGCAGTTTAAAGAAGTTTTTATCCCGCTCGGGGTTGGCCTCACACAAGAAGCTCGCTTCCCAACACCGCTTCAGTCTGCCTGCCCTCACCCAACCCTCCAAAGCATTCACCCTTTGCGCTTCGGCAGTTAAATTTCCGTTATGGGACGAAAATCGGGAGTTTAGGCCTCTCATGTGCAATGGTCACGCCGAATCGTCGGGTGCAGTAGCAAAATGCGCCTAGGTCAATCTGTATGTGTGAAGGCGCAACACCCTTGGACCGCCCGCGCTTCCGACTTGGGGAGTAAATATCTATAGGAATGTTTTACCCATAGCCAGTAAAAGTTACACCAGCTAAACGCTTTATTACTCAACTGTATACGCTTAGTAGAGCCGTGCGAAACCGCACAACTCGAACACAGGACGCAAGCATCTACATTGACTTCCGTGAGAATAAATA
>JBDUDA010000018.1:0-22917 GCA_040003205.1 Acidobacteriaceae bacterium
GTAATTAAAATAGTACTATGAACGAGCTTGCCCAGATGTTCCCTACTCCAGAAGCACTGTTAGCCCTGGATTCCGATGCGCTCGGTGCCAAAATATTGGCTTTACTTTGCAAGAAGCCTCCAAACCAAAACCAAGGAATGTTTCTCCTCGATAGCTTTCTGGCTGAGCTATGGCCGTATCCGACGATGCCGGGGTATCAACCTCCTTTCCCGCCGAGCAAACGGTCCGAGCTCGATCTTGCTATCAGCGAAGCTTGGGCGTGGCTCGAGAGAGAAGGACTGCTAGTACCTGCGCCAGACACCAACGGGCGCAATGGCTGGCGCGTGCTAAGTCGCCGTGCTCGTGGCTACGCAGAAATGGTCGACATCAGTCTGCGCGCAGCGCCCGTCACATTCCCCAAAGAATTGCTGCATCAACGAATACTTGAAAAATCGTGGCCAGCTTACATGCGCACCGATTTCGATGGCGCAGCGTTCGAAGCTACGAAGGCGGTCGAAATTGCAGTGCGCGATGCCGCTGGCTATGGCCCCGAGAAAATTGGCGTGAATCTAATTCAAGAGGCCTTTTCGCAGGGCAAGGGTCCCTTGGCTGACATTGCTGCGCTCTCGGCCGAGCAGGTCTCCACAATGAACTTATTTTGGGGTGCAATCGGCTGTTACAAGAACCCACAGTCGCATCGAGACGTTAAGCTGGATGATCCGATGGAAGCTTTCGAGATCATTTTGCTTGCAAATCACTTACTGCGAATAGTTGACATTCGATCAAAAGCTCCGGAGCCCACGTCAGGTGGGCGCAAGGTCGAGCCTTGACATCTCCGGCTTTGACCTAGCATCCAGAGATCAGCGGACAGGTCCCGTTCCAACTCGGCGGCCAATCTTTCGGGTACGGGTGCGCCTTCCTCAGGGGCTAAAGCCCGCGTCTTTCTTGCATTTATTTGGCACGGCTGAAGCCGTGCCCTACCCAAAACCAATGTTTGAAATGCGCTCAAATCCGGCGGGTCGGGTTAATTTTCTATCGGGTGCATGAGCAGGCCTAGCCAGTCTTTTTGAGTATTCACCAACCGATCCGTTTGATTCCCGGCACCAGGTCGAAATGTTGATCGCGGCTTAGTAAAGATCGAGAATGCTGCCGGCAGAGGGCGGCAATCCAGATGTCGTTGGTGGGGATCGGCCTTCCCTTCTGTTTCAACTCCAGAGTGATCTCGGCGTAATGGTGGACGGTCGACTCGTTTACATCCAATACCAGGCAGTCACGAAGCAGGCTTTTCAACCATTCCGCGTAGCTGGCGCGGTGGCGCGACTGTGCGATGCCGTAGCGGTACTCTCCCAGCACGATCACGGGAATCGCTATCTGATCGGCGCGAGCCAGAAGCGGAGTGATCGCCGGATCGTTATCAGCCACGGCTGACAACGCGTTGGTATCGAGGATCATTTCTCATCGAGCGTTTCTTAGGAATTTAGTTTTTCGGAAATGTGTCTCGGAAAATCAGCGCCAGAGTTCTGGATCAATCTGCTCGAAGGCCTCTTCCACACGCTCTTCTACTCGCTTTCTCTCTTTGTGGAGATGTTTGAGTTTGCCGAGATGTTTCATCCAGGGCTTTTCTTGAGATGTGATTTTCAATTTCTCCTGGACCGCCTCCGTGACGAACTGGCGTAGAGGAATGCCTCTTTCGGCGGCGATCGATTTTGCGCGCCGAAAGACGAAATCGGGGATTTCGAGGGTTGTCTTCATATTCCCATATTACCATATTTATGGGACAAGGGATTTAGAATGGCGGCCGGCTTCCCTCAGGCACTAAAGCCGGGGCTTTCTGGCATTTATTTGGCACGGCTGAGCCGTGCCCTACCCAAATTCTGGCTCCCTCAGGGGTAAAGCCCGGGGCTTTCTGGCATTTATTTGGCACGGCTAGAGCCGTGCCCTACCCCAAACCCTGGCCTCAGGGGCTAAAGCCCGCGGCTTTCTAGCGTTTATTTGGCACGGCTGAAGCCGTGCCCTATCCCAAACCAGGTTTTGGACGCCGCTCAGTCATCCGAAATTCTCGGAGGCTAATGCACATGAAAAAGCGTTTCAAGCAAGAAGAAGAGGCCAACCCCTACGAACACTGCCAGCGCGGGCTTGATCCCGGGCTCGCGATTTACTTCTGGAATTAGGTCTGATGCCGCTACATAAATGGTCACGCCCGCGGAGAGCGGCAGTCCGAAACCAACTTGCTTTCGCAGAACGGCCATGGTCAGCACACCGCCCAGGGTTGCCGCGCCCAGCAGAGCCGACGCTCCCCATGCGATGCCGCGGCTTCGACCTCGGGCCAGCATCACTGAGGCGACGGTGAATCCTTCGGGAATTTTGTGCAGGAAGATGGCGAAGAAAATGATCCATCCCAGCCAGTTCGAGACTATGAATCCCGAAGCGATGGCGGTGCCGTCGAAAAAACTGTGAATACTCAATCCCATCAGAACTGAATAGCCTTTATGGCTGTGATGGAACTCGTCCGCGTGAGTTTCCTCGCCGAAGTGAAAATGTGGCGTGACGGTGTGTTCGAAGAAATGTATGAGCAGATATCCGAGCAGCACTAGAAATGCCGCACTCGGGCCTCGCAACGCCAGGCTCGCTGGGAAAATTTCCACGATGGAGATTGCGAGCATAAATCCCGCGCCCAGTCCGATGAAATATTTTAAATAGGATTGTTCCCAGCGCTGCTGGACAATAATCGCTCCTCCGAATACGTTTGCGACGGCGGCGGTTAGTCCGAGCAATAGGCTGAGAAGAATAGGATGCATGGGGCGCGTGCAAGCTGGCGAGATGATAGCAGCTCCGGCTTAGCCGCTATGCCGGATGTGCAATACGTCTCCATCTTTCACGATGTATTCCTTGCCTTCGAGACGGAGTGTGCCGCGAGCGCGAGAGGCTGCTTCGGAACCGGCATCGAGTAGCTGGTCCCACCCTATGGTTTCCGCGCGGATGAAGTGTTTCTCCAGATCAGAATGGATGGCCCCGGCGGCTTCGACTGCGCGCGTGTTGACGGGGATCGTCCAGGCGCGGCATTCGTCTTCACCGATAGTAAAGAAAGAAATCAGCCCGAGCAGTGCGTAGGTGGTGCGGACCAGACGCGTCAAACCGCTCTCTGTAAGTCCGTAGCTCGACAGGAACTCGGCCGCGTCAGCATCACTCATTTCGGCGAGTTCGGCCTCAACCTTGCCGCAGATGGCGGTGGCACCCGCATTCAGGCGCGATGCTACCTCCGTCAATTTATATTTGCCTACTGCTTCTTCGAGATCTTTCCCCAGATGCGTGCTCTCGTTCACGTTCAGCACGTAGAGAATCGGTTTTTCACTGAGGAACATGAATCCCCGCAGCCGTTTTTTGTCTTCCCGCGTCATCTCCATTTCACGCAGCGGCTTCTCTGTCTCGAGGTGCGCCTGCGCGCGCTTCAGCAGATCAAATTCTTTTTCGAGCTCGGGAGAGCGCATCTTCTTCAGGTCTTTTTCCAGTCGCTCGAGGCGCTTTTCGATTTGTCCTAAATCACTGACCATCAGATCAAATTCAACATTCTTGATGTCGCGTAGCGGATCCACCGGCCCGACGTGCGGAATCGAAGGGTCTTCGAAGGCGCGAACCACGTGAGCGAGCGCATCCACATTGCGCAGGTGTCCTATGTAAGAACTTTCCTTGAGGGCGTCCTGTCCAATGGCGCCGACATCAACGTATTCGATGGAGGCATGCGTCAACTTTTTGGGATTGTAGATCGCGGCCATGCGATCAAGCCGCTCGTCGGGGACTTTCGCCACGCCAATGTGGGCCTCGCGGGGATTTGCGTAAGCCGCTGCGGAAACGCTTGCTTTAGTCAGAATGCGAAAAAGAGATGTCTTGCCTACCTGCGGCAGGCCAATAATGCCAGTCTTCATAAGGGAGAGAAGATGATAACAGGCGCTACGGAACTTCTATGAATGGAGGGGCGATGAAGCCCGCCTGTTGGAATTCGGATCTGCGGCTATCAGAAAGAGCACGACTAGTCCGAGCAGCAACACTCCACCCTCGATACGCGTGGACCAGGCGTGCAGGGAATCGAACTGCAATCGTGCTGGGTTGTTTGGCGGGATCGAGCTGATTTCTCCGGATGAAGCGCGAATGGCGTCTATTCGAGGGATGACGACGAATTGCGAGACGAGCGTGAGCGCGACCATCGTAATTACCAGCATGTGTCGGGTCGCAAAAACCTGAACTGCTCCCCGCGACATGCGATTGTGAATGAGAGAACTCGCGAGAAATATTGCTCCCGATACGATGGCCATCCAGTGCAATGCTCGAAGGGAGTGGCCAACCATTAATCCGGCCAGTTGCCTGCTTGGCAGAACTGAGAAAGATATCTGGGCCACGACTGGGAAGAATAAGAGGCCGCCGATCCAGACTGCCAGGGAAAGCAGCATCAGAAAACGAAGAAAAGGCATTAGTCATTATGGATTGGCGAGGCCATGGAAGACCAGCGCGGCAGTCTTTATCGAGACTTTTCCCTCAGCGGCTGAAGCCGTGGTGTGGCGGCCGTTTGCCCTACCCGATATAGTTTTTCGAGTCAACGCACGTTGTCATCTCGACCGACCCGGTGCTTCTTGAAGCGACTGGCGGGTGCCGGGCCTGCTGTTGGAAATCGGCGCCAGCGGGTTTCTCGACTGCGCAAAGCGTTCCGCTTTGCTCCGCTCGAGATGACAGTTGGAAGTATGAAATAGTCGGCGCGAGTGAAATCGCGCGGTTCCCGATTTGTTTCGTGTTCACGAAGGCAAGAACGATCTGTCATCCAGACCGACCCGGTTGCTTCTTGAGGCGACTGGCGTGGCGGGGCCTGCTGTTGAAAAACGGCGCCAGCTGGTCTCTCGACTGCGCAAAGCGTGCCGTTTTGCTCCGCTCGAGATGACAAGCTTTGAAACTGATGAACTACAGGCTTACACGGGAACGGAAACGGTCTCGACGATTTCCTGAATAATTTGCTCGGCTTGTTCGGACTTCTTCAGCGTCGAGGAGTAGAGGCCGTTCACGACCACGCGGTGAGCGAAGATGGGGACCACCAGCGGCTTGAAATCTTCTGGAACGCAAAATGTACGTCCTTCAAGAAACGCCATGGCTTGGGCAGCGCGATACAGCATTTGCGATCCGCGAGGAGAAACCCCGAGAGCGAAATGTTTTGAGTCGCGGGTTTTATCCACGATCGCCAACGCATAACTCACCAGCGAATCGTCCACTCGGACCTGTGTGACCGCGTGCTGCATTTCCAGGACGTCGGCGCCGGAAATCACCGGTTCGAGAAGCTGCAACTGCGAGGTGCCTGCTTTGGAGCGCAGAATTTCGCGCTCGGCAACGTTATTGGGATAGCCCATCCGCACGCGCATTAAGAAACGATCTAACTGCGATTCAGGCAAAGGATAAGTCCCGTGATGCTCGACCGGGTTCTGCGTGGCAACCACCAGAAAAGGCTGTGGCAGAGGATGAGAATGCGAATCCACCGTGACCTGGCCTTCGTTCATGGCTTCAAGCAGGGCAGACTGTGTTTTCGGCGTGGTGCGGTTGATTTCGTCGGCCAGCAAAATATTGGTGAAGACCGGTCCACGCTTGAATTCGAACTCCTGTACCAGTGACGAATAAATGGAAATCCCCAGCACGTCGGAGGGCAGCATGTCGCTGGTGAACTGGACCCGCTGAAAGCTGCAATCGAGCGCTCGCGCCAGAGCTTGCGCCAGAGTGGTCTTTCCGACTCCGGGCACGCCTTCAATCAATAGGTGTCCGCGCGCCATCATTGAAACCAGGGCGAGGCGGATTACCTCGTCTTTGCCGCGAATGACTTTGCGAAGAGCGTTTTCGAGAAGGATGGCGCGGTGACAAGCTGCGGTGGCGATTTCAGGAGACATCCCCGTGATTTTACTATGCGTCGTCGCCGTTCCCGCGGTCAAGAAGCATTACGAACGTCACCGCCTTCGTAAATTTGTCCCTGGACTTCCGAGAATTCAGCAGGCCGCCCGGTCAAGCGTTCGATCCGCTTGGCAATAGGTGGGTGGGTCGAAAAGAGGCTGCCGAAATTCATCCCTAAAAATGGCTGAATAATGAACAGGTGCGCGGTCGAAGGGGTTGCAAGCATGGGGGATCGGCGGGCATAAGCGTCGAGCTTTGCCAGCGCACTAGCCAGAGCGTAGGGGTTGCCCGTGATGTGAGCGCCAGTCGCGTCCGCCTGATATTCACGCGAACGCGAAACCGCCAACTGGATCAGCATAGCCGCGATTGGAGCGACAATAAGCATGAGCAAGCCCCCAAACGCCCCGCCCTCGCGGTCCTCACGATTGCTCGAGCCTCCGAAAAAAAATCCGAAGCGAGAAATAAAGGTGACGGCTCCCGCAATAGTGGCAGCGATCGAACTGATCAGAATGTCGCGGTTATTGACGTGGCCGAGTTCGTGAGCCAGCACGCCTTCAAGCTCGTCATCCTTCAATAAATCGAGCACACCCTGGGTCACAGCTACCGAAGCATGTTGCGGATTTCGTCCGGTGGCGAACGCGTTGGGAGAATCGGTCGGGATGAGATAAACCTTGGGCATCGGGAGACCGATTTTTTGTGCGAGGCGCTCGACGATGTTATAGGCACGAGGCAATTGCTCCCTCGTGACCGGCTGAGCGCGATAAGTTGCCAGCGCGATTTTGTCGGAGAAGAAGTAGGCAATAAAGTTGGTAACGACGGCGATCCCCAAGGCAAGCAGCATGCCGTTTTCCCCGCCAAAAACCCGGCCAAGTCCCATCAACAGTAGAGTGAGGGCAGTGAGTAAGAGAGCAGTTTTGAAGGCATTTCCCATAAAATTCCTAGCTGAATAGATGGCGGGAACGGTGGGCCGGATTCAAGCGGGCATAGTACCGCTTTTGGGGTCCGACAAAAAAGCGGGCCGGGGGGCCCGCCTCACGCACTTAGAAACGTCCGATAACTACTTCTGGCAGGTTTCGCTGACCATCTGAACTTCGGTGATCTTCAGATGTCCGTGCTCGTTGTTGCTATTCTTCATGCCACTGTCTTTCGCGGCATCCTTCGCATCTTCCTTCATGTTGTGCATTTTGGCGTTCGAAACCACCCCGGTTGCGGCGACGGTATGACCGACATGATCGGCGAGGGCTACTCTGCTGCTGCGGACTTCCCAAGTGCTGCCGTCGTTCCCGGCGATCATGAACTCATCCGCGCTGTCACCTTTGCTTACGCAGCCCGTGACGGTCCGAATGTCTGATTTCGAATCGGATGTGGGGGTTGAGTCCTGTGCCAGGGCCCATGACGTCGCCAGTCCGGCGAACAGCGTACACAGCACTAACTTCATAATATTTGTCTTCATATCTCCTCCTTAAGGAGCGTATTAGAAATTGCACTTCGCACCTTAGATGACTTTCAGCAGTTTGCGTTGTGCTAGGTGGAAATATCGTTCGCTGAACATGTAGGGAGCTTTCAGCTGTGCTTTCAACTACTTGCATGGTCAGGGCCGCCCTGCCGATTTTTTCGGAGTGACGAGCAAAATTTCATGCGAGAGTTTCCGCTTCAGAGAATGACTCTGTATCGCTTCTTTCGAGCGGCAGTTTTTCACGTCTGCTTTAAGATAGTTCGCCGGGGGCGTAGGCGAAATTTTTGCCATGATCTAATCCTCATAAGACTGAGTCAAAGAGAGCAGAAACTCTGATGGATATGGCTCCCATCGGCCATGCCCTCGAGTTGTTGCGCATGCCGGAGCGCATTTTGGCTTGGCCGCGTCCATTGTTGAAAACGCTGGCTACGCACCGTACACTAACGCTTGCTCGGGACGCAGCGGTTCAAAGTATCCTCGCATTAACGTCTATCTGGTCCGCAATTTTACACAGGAAATCGCTGGCAAAGGCACTCTGTTCTCTTACGACTGAACTATGGCAACTCGCATGAATCGTAAAACGCAGGTTCCCGCGCTGTACTTGTATGGGATTAGCAAGCAGGAGGCGAAGCTCACCTCCGAGGTCGAGGGAGTCGGGGGAAAGCCAGCCGAAATGGTTTCGTGTGCGGGACTGGTGTGCTGGGTGGGAAGAGTAGGGCGGGAAGAATTTGCGGACAATCTGGCAGCAAACCTGGAAAATCTCGACTGGCTCACTGAGGCAAGTGTGCGGCATCAGCGAGTGGTCGCTGCGATTGTAGAGCAGACCGAGGTTTTGCCGGCGCGTTTTGGCACGGTATTTTTGAACGAAGCATCGATGGAAGCACACATCGGTAAGAAGAAAAAAATTCTGGAAGCGGACTTGCGCAAGATCAAAGGCTGTGACGAATGGGGAGTGAAGGTCTTCCGCGTGGTCCGGAGACCGTCGGTGGTGGCGACTCCGCCGAAGACCGGCAGGCAGTATCTACAGGCGAAGGCCGCAATGAGAACTGCGCGTCCGGGCGCGTGGGACGATGGTCAGCTCACCGATTTTTCCAATCAGCTTAGGCGCATCGCCGTGGATGTCGCGCAGGTCGGAAAAGTGAGCGAAGGTCAACGCGGCCTGCAATGGCAGACTTCAGTTCTTCTAAAGAGGCAAGAGTTAAAGAAATTCCGGGCGCTTCTAAAGAAGACTTCGGAATCATGGTCCGACGAAAAAAGAATTGAAAGCAGTGGACCGTGGCCACCGTATTCCTTCGTGTCGCGACTCCCTCGCAGTGAAGATTCTGGCGCCTAGTCTCTATGCCCGCAAAGCAGACAATGTGGTAGTGGTTGCCGAGTCCGGAGACGATGAAAATTCGCTCGTGGAAATTCTTGGCCACGTCCTTAATGCCCGCGTTGTGACTCGGGGGGAGTCTTGTCGTTTCGCCAGCAAGAGCTTTAAATACCTCTCGGTCTTGTGCTCGACACATAGTCCCGCCATACAACTGCCCGAGCGGTGGTTGAATCTCACGTTCACCGACGCGTGCAGGGAGACCGAGTGAGGGGAACGGACGGAATGGCCAACCCACTGCGGAGGTTAAAGCCTGACGGAGTGAATCAGCGTCTCTCTAATGACTCCGCTGTTTTGCGTCTGCTTTCTGCCGAACGCACGGAAGAAATTCTCCCTATCCTTCTTGAAGAAGTCGTTGCCCTCGGTTTTTCGCGCGCAGCTGTGCTTGATCTCGATTTTGAGAGTAGTGAATTGCGTGCTAAGGCGTCGCTTAATTTTGACAAGCCTCGCCTGAGGCGGCTTCAATTCTCATTTCTCGCCAGCGAAGATCCTGTCATAACAACTCTCCAAAGCATGAAGCCCGGCGTGATCCAACTGAGCGGCGCAAAAGGTGCGTCGTTTTACGCATGTCCCATGATTTATCGAAGTCGGACGCGTTGTCGCGAGGCTGAGAGCGAGCGCCGGCAGGATTGTCTCGCGGTGCTGAACTTTCAGTCTTCCCGCAAACTGCAAGCCGGCAAGCAAGTCTGTGCCACCTGCGAAATGCGTGGCTACGCGTGCCTGGTTATCGCGCAAATCGGAGACAGTCTCGATCAGAAGCAGTTGCGACGCATGCGAGATTTGGTCGACCGTGGAAATCGGCATCTGGGCCGCATCTTCAAAGCCGATCACTATTACAACCGCATGCGAGAAATGGAAGTGACCATTGCCCGCATGAGTGCCGTGATGCAGAGTATGGCCGATCCCGTCATTCTTACTGACAACCATCATCGTTTGGTCATTCAAAACGAAGCGGCGGAACGTTTCTTCAAGGTTTCAGAGGGGATCAGTGAGGGTGGAAAGCGCGCGGTCGGGCGGAACAATTTGCTTTTTTCCGCGGCGCTTTCGTCCATGGTCGTGAGCGCCAGCAATGCCTCTCGAGATCTTGCCCTGGTGGATGTGACGGAGGGTGACGAAGTGCTGTTCGAGGCGGTGTGCGCCCCGACCATTCTAAGGGATGGAACGCGCACGGGCACGGTAACGGTAATGCGCGACGTAACTGATTTGCGTCGCTCCGATGAAGAAATAAGGTCCAATCTCAGTAGGTTGCGGGCTGCGGAAGAGGCGGTTCGCCTCGACCGTGACCGGCTGAATCTGGTGGTCGAGAATGTCGGCGACCCAATTATTGTGGCTGACAATTCCGCCAAAATTGTGCTGCTGGACTCTCTTGCCAAAGAGCTATTCGGGTCGGAAGATAAACACCGCACTCCTCGGCTGGTCAGGAACCAGGCCAAGCTGGATGCCTATCTAACCTCGTTCACTTTTTCGTTTGCCGAAAAAGAAAATAAAACCATGCTTCTCCACCAGCCGAATTCGAACTCAGATGCAGAATTCGCAGCGCGCTCCGGCAAGATTTACGATACGCGTGGGCAAGTCGCGTACACCGTTACCGTGCTTCGAGATTTCTCCACGTGGAAGAAACTTGAACAGCTGCAACTCGAGCGACGCATGCTGGAGATGGAAAAGTTCGCCGCAACCGGGCGACTGGCGGGAACCATCGCTCACGAGATCAACAATCCTATGGAGGCGATTAAGAACGCAATCTACCTTCTCAGGGGAAAGCTCGATCCCGCATCCGAACCAATCTACGATGTGTTGAAAAACGAGACCGACCGGGTAGCTCGTATTGTGCGGCAGATGCTCGGCCTTTACAGGAATACCGGTCAGGTGGGGACTTTTGACTTGAACAGCGTGGTCGACGATACGCTCACTCTCTTCGCGCGTCCCCTCTCAAAAGCCGGCGTTAATGTGAATAAGAGGCTGGGCGAATTGCCTCCTATGAAAGGGTCGGCAGACCAATTTCGGCAGTTACTGTCCAATCTGGTTGTGAATGCACGGGACAGCATGAAGGATGGTGGGGAATTGGTACTTCGGACCCGCTACGCGCCGGCCAGAGACGGCGTCCACGGTTCAGTGACCATCAGCGTCGCAGACAACGGCAGCGGCATCCCAAAGATGTTAAAGGACACGATGTTCGAGGCTTTCGTCACCACTAAGGGTGAAAAAGGTACAGGTCTGGGACTTTGGATCGTCAAAGGCATCGTAGAGAACCATACCGGGAAGATTCATGTACGAAGTACAGAGGGGAAAGGCACGCTATTTAGGTTGACTTTCCCTTCAGCAACTTAGAGCGGGCTGTATTTGCGGCACAACTCTTTTTAGATACGGGCGAATTGATCGAAGGTCGCGGATAAGACTATGCCTGCCAAAAACTCCAAAGAACTCTCGTAAAGCCGACAGCCTGGGGAGGGAAGAAGCTTCCTCAAAAGGCGAAGGACAACTTAGAGTGATTTCCTCGTTGGGGGCAGACTACGATTTGTGATGTATTTTGCCACGCAAGAGCAACCAGGCGGAGCTTTTTGTCCATCGAAGCAGCGTATCGAAAGGTGTATTCTATTTTCTGCTGGCAACTGGGACTGTAGGGATTTATGCGTAATACCGTTAGAGCGATGGCCAACATTCTTCTTGCAGAAGATGAGCCTGGCATCCTGTACACGTTTAAGACGATTCTGGAAGAAGCTGGCTTTACTGTGCAGTCGGCTGCCAATCTTCAAACCGCGCAAAAGTCTATTGAGCAGAATAACTACGATGCAATCATTACTGAATTCAGCCTGGGTCGCGAGGGGCTCGGTCTAGAGCTAGTGCGGCAGGCTAAAAAATTGTCACGAGCTCCGGCTGTAGTGATGTATAGCGGCCATCCCACAGTTGAAAGGTTACGCGAAGCGCTTGCGCTCGGAGTAGATTACTTCGCTTTTAAACCAGTCGATTTGGACGAAATCAAAACCGCGCTTTACCGTTTGGTCGCGCGCAGAGCGGATTCTTAGAACTCTGGGCGTGCACCTTGATTCTTTCCTCAACATGCCAGCATCTTTCAGAAATGTTATATTTCCGCAGTCCCTGCCGAAATGCATACCATGGTCCTAAAACGGTCTGTACTGCTCGTCGATGACGAGAGCAGTATCTTGCAGACACTGCGACTGGTGTTCGAGCGAGAGGGCTATGAAGTGGCTACCGCGCAGAGTTCTGCGGAAGCAATAGGCTTGCTGGACCAAAGTGGACATTTCGACGCGGTCGTCACCGATTTAAATATGGAGCGCGAGGATGTCGGCTTGGAAGTCGCCCGAGCCGCGCTGAAATCTCAGCCAAAGCCGGCGGTTGTGATCTGCACCGGCTTCGCCAGCATGGCAAACTCACGAGCCGCTCTCGATATGGGCGTAGATTACATGGCCCACAAGCCAGTTGAATTGAAGGACCTGATTGCAGCCTTAAACCGGCTCATCTCCAGGTACCGAGATATTGGACCGTTCAAATGACCGCGAAAACAACATCAGGCAAAATGCCCCGGATGGCGCTGCTCGTGCATGTGGATATGGGAATTCTCTCCAGTTTACAGTCGGCTTTGGCTGAGAGAGGATTTACCACCATCGTTGCGCGAGACCTGCCGACCGCCTTGCTCGCCATAACACAGCATCATTTTGACGTGGCCATTGTTTCCTCCCAGTTGCTCGAGGCAGGGGATGGATGGCCGCTTGCTGGCGTTCTCCACCTGGTGTTTCCGAAGGCAGTGGTTTCAGTGATGGCACCCTCGGAACCCGACGTTTTAACACTTCAAGCGGCAATCAATTATGGAGTGCGAGAAGTTTACGAGCAGGCGAAACCCGCGAAAGAAGTTGTGGGTTCGATTGTAGCCACACTTGAAAATTCTTCTTTCAGTTCCGGCTCCAACAGATCAATAATCCAATAGTTGCGCACTTTAACATGGCAAGCCAACCGGCAACCATCCTTTGCGTCGACGACGAAGAACCCGGTCTTAAGGTCCGCCGGATACTGCTGGAATCCGCTGGCTACAAAGTTTTGACAGCTTCCTCGGGCCGCGAAGGCATTGAGTTGTTTAAAACCGCAACCGTGGATGCCGCGATTCTTGACTATTGGATGTCCGGGTTGAACGGGGTCGCCACTGCCCGGGAATTGAAGCGAATGAATCCATCGGTGCCGATCATGATTCTTTCGGCGTATGGGACGATTCTGGACGAAATGTTAGGCGTTGCGGATGTTTGGGTCAGAAAGGGAGAAGAAGATCCCGAATATCTTCTCGAAGTGTTAGCAAAACTGATTAGGGGCTCCTCCGCAGTGAAAGACTCCCAGTAAGCTCGTGCCTCTAAGGCACTAGAGTTTTTTCCACAGATTCATACCAGAAAACGTGTATGGAAGATTTCTTGGCCAGCCACCATTCTTTAGAAGTCCATCCGCTACATTAATTGAGAGTTACTGACCCTCCTGACTTTAAGCACAGAGGATACCCAAGCGTGACCAATCCGAACGTTTCAGACAATGAAAGGCTTCGATCCGGCTGCACTGGGCTGGATGACGTTTTGTTGGGCGGTCTGCCGCAGGGCCACTTCTATCTCGTCGAAGGGGATCCGGGCGCAGGAAAAACCACTCTGGCACTGCAATTTCTCATGGAAGGCGTGAAAAACGGGGAGAAGGTGTTGTACGTAACACTCTCTGAATCACGCGATGACTTATTAGCGGTTTCGCGTTCTCATGATTCTCACCGAGGGGTTGGAAATTTTCGAATTACTCCCTGGCGAAGAGGATCTCAAGTCCGAGAGTCAATACACAGTGTTTCACCCTGCCGAGGTCGAATTAAATGACCGAATGCAGACCATAGTGAGGGAAGTTGAAAGGGTGAAACCTGATCGCCTGGTGATTGATGCTCTATCCGAGCTTCGCATGCTGGCAAGGGATCCGCTAAAGTATCGCCGCCAGATTTTATCCATGAAAGACTATCTGACGGATAAAACGTGCACAGTTCTACTCTTGGACGATCGCACAACGCGGGACGCCGATCTACAGCTGCATAGCATCGTACACGGCGTTTTTTCGTTGGAGAAAGTGCCCCGTGACTACGGCGATGCGCGCCGACGATTGGAAATTTCCAAATTACGAGGCAGCGATTATCGGGCTGGTTATCACGATTACGCCATCAAAACCGGCGGCGTCGTAGTTTTCCCGCGACTTGTAGCCGCGCGCTACCGTACTGATCTGCAAACTACAGCGGTCCCCAGTGGTATCAAGGAGCTGGATCAGCTCGTGGGTGGAGGGTTGGATTGTGGAACCAGCACGTTGCTCATGGGGCCGGCCGGCTGTGGTAAGACTGGATTTCAATGCAGTGGGTAACGGCAGCAGCCGAACGAGGCGATAACTGCGCCGTATTTATTTTTGAAGAAGGATTGCATACCCTCATCACCCGAGCCACAGGCCTGGGGATGAACATTCAATCCCATTTACAGTCAGGTCGCGTCAGGATTGAGCAAGTAGATCCCGCGGAGATGACGCCGGGAGAATTCAGTCAACGGGTAAAAAACTCGGTAGAGAAATATCATTCCAAGGTAGTAGTGATCGATAGCCTGAACGGATATCTGCAGTCCATGCCGGGTGAGAAGTATCTTGCGAGCCATCTGCACGAACTTTTGGCCTACCTCAACAACTTGGGGGCTCTGACCCTGGTAATTCTGGCGCAAGCGGGAACCATTGGCAATGCGATGCAGACTCCGGTGGATGTCAGCTATCTGGCTGACAACATTCTGTTGTTGCGATATTTTGAAACCCGGGGCGAAGTCCGGCAAGCGATTTCGATCATTAAGAAAAGAAGTGGCGGTCATGAAAGAACAATCCGTGAACTTGCGCTCGGACCAGACAGAATAAGGATAGGAGAACCGCTCCGGCAATTCCACGGGGTGTTAACGGGGATTCCAACATATGTGGGCGCTCCCGAGCCGGCTTCTGAAAATATTGATGGAGACTGAAGAAACAAAATTCGAGTGGCACGCAGTAGTGCTCGCTCCATTCGGCAGAGACGCCCAGCTCATCAGCGAAGTGCTCAGTGGTTCGAAAATAATGGTTGAGCCTGTCACTTCGGCTGATGCGCTGGTGAATTGTGTGCAGGCTGGTGTTGATCTTGCAATTCTGACGGAAGAAGCGCTGGACGATGCGACGATATCATCATTGAGTCTCTGCATAGCGGGGCAACCCGCATGGTCAGATTTGCCTATTATTATCCTCACCGGTGGCGGAGTCAGCACTCCGCTCACAGAAATGGCAGTGAGGTCACGCGCCAAGCTAGGCAACGTCACTTTGCTGGAACGTCCGGTGCGTCCGGCTACTCTGCTCAGCATCGTTCGAACCGCGTTACGCGCACGTTCCCGCCAGTATGAGATTCGCGAGCATATCGAAGAGCACAAAAGAGCTCACGCTGCACAGCAACAAATTAACGACCATTTGGAATCGCTGGTTGAGCAACGCACCACGGCGTTGAGAAGGCTGTCGGCTCAGCTGATGCGGGCGCAGGACGATGAACGCCGCCGTATGGCAAGAGAATTACACGACGGACTTGGGCAATATCTGGCAGCGGCGCAGATTAATTTGACTCTATATTCCGATACCAATGGCAACGATACTTCCAACTTCCTTTCGGAAGCGCGCCGCCTGGTGACGGAATCGGTTTCCGGAATTCGCACGCTCTCCTATTTACTACATCCGCCCCTACTCGATGAGGCGGGATTTTATTCTGCCGCGCAGTGGTACGTAGATGGGTTTGCAAAGCGCAGCGGCATCAAAGTGGAGCTCAAACTTCCGCCAGAATTCGAGCGTATGCCGGACGCCGTCGAACTCGCGCTCTTTAGAGTTTTGCAGGAAGCATTAATCAATGTGCATCGTCACTCCGGAAGCAATCGAGTGGATGTTGACATTAAAAAAGTTGCCAGCGGCGATATCGGCGAAGTCGTAATGGAACTGAAAGACTACGGAAAGGGCATTTCGCAAAGCCTGCTTGATCGCTTTCAAAAAGCTGGCACTGGAGATGGCGTGGGGCTGGCGGGTATCCGCGAACGAGTAAAAGAATTGGGTGGAGAACTTCTTCTGGAATCGAGCGATTTAGGCACTCTGTTGAGAGTCACCGTGCCTATCTCGAGGGGTTCGGTCTCCAGGCAGCAAAAGTCTCCACGGGTGAAGCCATAAGCGCAGTCATCAGCTATTCCTCGCCTTACTGCTGCTCATAAATTCCTTGAATACGGCTGATAAGCTCTTCTGATTGGCAGGTAGCGACATTAGACGTTATTATCCTACCCGCGTACAAGGGACGGAAATCCCTGCCTGTTACAGCCGCACTCAGATGCAAGGAGACTCATGGCGAACGAACTGCGTAACTTTTTAGCGCTGTCGTATGACGAGTTGGAAGACCTTAATTTGCAGGCGAAAGAGCAGCGCAGTAAGCGCGTTGCGGCACATAAAATTCAAGAAGAACGGCTGAAATACCTAACAGACGAGAAAAGCATTAAAGCTGTGACCGTGCTCTTTAGCGATTTGGAAGGGCGTCTGCACATGCTGGATTACGACAAGAAATTTCTGGTCAAGAATTCCGACAATCTGACGTTCGATGGCTCGTCCATTCGCGGATTTACGGCGCAGCGCGAGAGTGATCTCCGCCTCGGCATTGATTGGGGCGCATTTTACTGGGCTCCGTCCGACTATTTCGGTTCCGGTAAAGTGCTGGTGTTTGGTGAAGTCATCGATAAAGGTGGAGCTTCTTACACTGCTGACATTCGAGGTGTGCTGAAGGGCTATGCAGAAAAGCTAAACAAGCAGCAAGGCTACACGCTGAATGCGGCCAATGAGATTGAAGGATTTCTTTTTCAAGGCCCCGACGCCGAGCAGCGTTATCACGAAACCGGCAAATTCGATTATGTGAATACCGGCGGATATTACCATTCGCTTCCAGGGGATCCGTTACGCACCTTTATTGATACGACGGCCGAAGTGCAGCGCGCAATGGGGTTCCAGAACGAGAAAGACCATCCTGAAGTTGCGCCTTCACAATTCGAAATTAACTACAGTTACGGAGAAGTCGTGGCTGCGGCCGACCAGATTCAGCTATACAAGCTAATTTGCCGTCAGGTTGCCACCAAGATGGGGCTGACGGCGTCGTTTTTGCCGAAACCCGTAGTCGGAGTCAACGGCAACGGCATGCATACCAACGTTTCCATCAGCAAAGGCGGCAAAAATCTCTTCTGGGATCCCAAGGGCGAAGAGAAACTCAGCAAGTTGGGATGGTCGTTCACCGATCGCATCCTCACTCACGGTAACGATATTTGTTTGTTGCTGAATGCGAGCGTGAACGCTTATCGGCGCCTTGATCCGCACTTCGAGGCTCCCAATCAGATCAAGGCCTCAGCCACGGATCGCGGCTCCATGGTGCGAATTCCAATCGGAAACGAAAAAAGCATGCGGGTAGAAGTACGTTCGGTGGGCCCTGACGCGAATCCTTACTTGGTTCTATACTCCGTTTTCCGGAGCGGCCTTGATGGAGACACGGCGAAAATCAAGAACCTTCGCCAGGCAGAACGATACCTTCCGGACAATGTCTACACTGCACTCGATCACTTCAAGAAGTCTGAGTGGACAGATAAACTGCTCGGAGCAGACGTGAAAGGTCGGTATGCGGACTTGAAGCAAGCAGCCGCTGACCGCTGCCCGCGACTATTAGGCACGTTCGTGAAGGCGCCCGAAGTGCAATATCACCACGACGTCTACAACCAGTTTCTTTGGAACCTGTTTTAGAAAGAGTCGAAGCATCTTTCAAGCAAATAGTCTAAAAATGAAGCGCGCTGGCCCTCGGTCAGCGCGCTTTTATTTGGGCTCTAAAAGCCAAGCGGCCCGCCCGATTTACCCGTCACAATACCGGGAGATGAAGACAAGGCTGCGTTAGAAAGTCCAACTGGTTTATCTCTCGCAGGGCATTTTGGACTTCTGAGAATTTGCAAGACTCGAGAGATATTACAAATGGCAGCTCCGATTTTGAATAGCCGGGCTTTTGCAGAACAGAATCGATGTTGATGTTGCAACGAGAGAGAATCGACGAGAGCGACGCAATAATGCCTGGACGGTCTTTTACTTTGAACCTGAGGTAATGGCGGGCAGTGAAGTCAATGGTGACGGCAGGATGACTCGTGCGCTCACCGCGGAGATTGTTGTCCGGAGTTCTTTTTGATCGGGCGATGGCGATGATGTCGGAAACAATGGCCACAGCTGTAGCGTTTCCACCCGCGCCATGACCGGCGAAAACGGTCTCGCCTCCAAATTTCCCCGTGGACATTACCAGGTTTTGACTGCCTTGCACCCGCGCCAGGGGAGAAGACTGGCCAATCAGCGCCGGTCCAACTGAGGCAAAGAGTTGAGCTCCTTCCAGGAGCGCCCATGAGATCTGTCGGATGGTACATCCCAGGTGTCGCGCATAGTCGAAATCGATGGTCTCGATGGGCCGTATGGAGTGACATGCAATCGCATCCGGTGCGACTTCGCTCCGTAATCCCACCCGCGCCAGTATTGCCAATTTGGCGCGAGCATCAATGCCGTCTACGTCGTCCGCGGGATCTTGCTCCGCGAAACCCAACTTCTGAGCCTGCGCGAGTGCGGTAGAGAAAGAAGCACCGGAGCCCTCGATTTCGCTGAGAATGTAATTGCAGGTTCCGTTGAGAATCCCGTAAATTTTAAAAAGTTCGTCGCCCGCCAAGCCTTCCTGTAAACCGGAAATGACCGGGATTCCACCTGCGACAGACGCTCCAAATGCGAGATGACAATTCATGCTGGTCGCGAGCGTTAACAAGTCGGTTCCAAAGTGTGCGATCAATTGCTTGTTCGCAGTGACTACGGACTTGCCAGAGTTCAATGCCTTGCGAATCCAACCTTCTGCCGGAGACAGCCCCCCTATGACCTCGACCAGCAAATCTACATCCGGAGACGAAAGAACTTCATCGATGTCATGGGTCCATCGAACGTCGGGGGACAACCAGTCAGATCGTTTGCGGGCCGCGCTGCGGTTGTAAACATGAGTGAGGCGGATGCCCCCAAGGTTTCGTTGGCAGAGAATTTTTGCTACCGAGCTTCCGACCGTTCCGAAACCTGCAATTGCAACGTTGCAGACTTTAACGCGGCGCTCGATAGCGGGGAAGGCGGGAGAAGGGCTGTTCATGTAATTACTCCCGTTTTCGCGATGTGGGATTGGTAATTGGGTTGCCGCCAGAAGTGGAAGCAGCGGGTCTTTGAGCTTTCCGTCGATTGAGGTCCTGGTCGAAGCGAGAGTTTATGCTGCTGGGCTTTTGGTGCGATGCTTTTTTGGCAGAAATTTCGACCTGGTGACCGGTTAGGCCTTTTGCCGATGACCGGTGATTTGGAAAAAACCGGGCATGCAGGTGGCGCACAGCTTTTGGCACGTCACTTTCGTGAATCACAAAGCTGATGTTTATTTCCGACGCGCCCTGCGAGATCATTCGAATATTGACGCCTGCATCGGCGATGGTGTTGAACACACTGGCTGCGACCCCGGCTTTACCGTGGATGTCTTCTCCGACAAGACACACAATTGCATGCTGGTCGTCGCGCGTCACCTCGGCGACCTCCTCGAGGTCGTCAATCAGGGCTTTTGGTAGGCGCTTGGTTTCCATGGTGAAAGACATGCTGACCTCGGAGATCGCCACAATGTCTACCGGGGAGCTGTGCTGGTCGAGCGCCTCGAACACCGAACGAAGATATCCATGCGCCATTACTCCGCGGGATGCCACCACATTCACGATGCTGATTCCAGATTTTGCAGTGATGGCGCGGAAAGTGTCTCGTCCTCGGGGGGCACGCGCGGTAATGCGAGTGCCAGTGCTTTTGAGGTTTCGGGAATTCAGCACGTAAACCGGAATGTCTTTTTGGATCGCCGGCAACAGCGTTGCCGGATGAAGCACCTTTGCGCCAAAGTACGCGAGCTCCGCAGCTTCGTTGAAACTGATTCTGCGGATAGTTCGAGCTTCCGGACACAGACGCGGATCTGTGGTCATCATGCCTTCGACGTCGGTCCAGATTTCGATCCGCTCGGCGTCAAGCGCGGCTCCAAGGATCGCTGCGGACAAGTCGGACCCTCCGCGCCCGAGGGTCGTAGCAACACCGGATGCAGTCGCCGCGATGAAGCCTCCCAGTACGGGTACATGACCTTCGCTAATGTGCTTGCCGAGCTCCGCTCTCGTGCGTTCCCGCGTTTTATCCATGAGGGGCAGAGCGCGCGTGTGGGTACCGTCGGTCACGAGGCATTTGCGGGAATCCACCCAGACCGGTTTCAGGCCACGCATCACAAACGCCTCTGCCACCATTCGGCTCGACAACAACTCTCCGAAAGAAAGCAGGTAATCGGTGCTGTGGGGCGAGAGTTCACGGACCGCCGCCAGGCCACGCACGAAGTCGCTAATCTGAACGAACAGCTGATTGATGTGAAGCGCCAAATCTTTAGAGGCCGTCTCTCCAAGAAGCTCGTGTGCAGTCTCCAGGTGCCGAGCGCGGAGTGCCTCCAACAATTTCAGAGCGGAATCGATATCTCCCGCGGCGGCACTTTGACCTACCAGCACGAGGCTGTCCGTTACTTTCGCCATGGCGCTGACCACCACCACGGGACTTAGCCTTGTTCGCGTGCGCACAATCTCAGCAACGCGTTCGATAGCTGCCGCGTCTTCGACGGACGTCCCGCCGAATTTCATGATTACCATGAAAACACCGTTAGCATCCTCCACTTCACGAGCTGTTTCGCCGAACTTACTTCAGAGAAAAACCCACTCGCCGATATTGCGCCGGCGGTGGGTTTAATTTGAGCCCATCTGGAATCGTCGCTCAAGTACCCGCGCGCCCGAAACATGTAATTCGTGTCCCCGGCGGAATGATCGATTGCATGACCGCAATGACTCTCTGGTAAGAGCGAAGCATTTCACAACAATATACCGGGTCACGCACCCCGGCTTTACCGGGTTTTTCGATTGCGCTGATTCAAAAAACAGCACGAAACGACATGGAGGCCTGAATGGGTGGCTCCGGAGACGTAAATCGGCGAAGGTTATGTACGCAAAGAAGCGTACTTCGGGCGTGTTGGAAAGAACCACTGCTCTTTTCATCGGCCTGAAGTATTCCAAGTAACTTCCCTTGAAATTTCCATCACCGTTATCGGAATTCTGAATTGTACTTTGCAAGGCCATACCGGGTACTAACAATATGGAAGTTTATCCCCAAACGTAAGGAAACTGGCCCTTGCACGCGACCTTCTACGGTTGCCATGCGGGGTGGCATCTCGCTCAATCTGGTCGCGATGAAGAACGCAAAAAATTCGGCATGCGAGTCAGTCAATAGGCTGCCCCGTGCGCAAGGACTTTACGATCCCCGCCACGAGCACGATGCTTGTGGCATGGGGTTTGTAGCCAGCATGGGAGGTCAGAAGAGCCACGACATTATCCGTAAGGGAATTGAAGTGCTGATTAATCTCACGCACCGGGGTGCGTGCGGCTGCGATCCTGAAACCGGAGACGGCGCGGGCATTCTGATACAAATCCCCCATAAGTTTTTCCTGCGAGAGTGTTCCACCTTAGGCATAAACCTTCCAGCACCTGGCCAGTACGCCGTGGGCATGACATTTCTGCCAGTTGAGAAACATCAGCGCCTGCAATGCGAGGGAATTCTCGAAGGCATCGTTCGAGAAGAAGGCTTGACGGTGCTGGGCTGGCGCGACACGCCCGTAAATGGAGACGCAATCGGGCGCGTGGCGCGAGCTTCGCAGCCTTACATCCAGCAAATTCTCGTGGGTTGCGCTCCGGGCATGGACGAGGATTGTTTCGAGCGAAAACTGTACGTGGTACGGAAGCGAGCGGAGACGGAGATCGCACGATCCGATATTGAGGACCGTCATTTCTTTTACATCCCGTCACTCTCCGCTCGCACCATCGTTTACAAAGGCCTTTTGCTGGCTCCGCAAATCGCGAATTTCTACGGCGAGCTATCCGACCCCAATGTGACCAGCGCGCTGTGCCTGGTGCATCAACGCTTTTCGACCAATACGTTTCCCAGTTGGCCGCTTGCCCATCCTTATCGCTACATTGCTCACAACGGAGAAATTAACACGCTGAAGGGCAACGTGAATTGGATGAACGCGCGGCAGTCAATCTTAGAGAGCCCGCTCTTCGGAGCAGACATCAAAAAGCTTCAACCAATCATTGCCGCGGAAGGCAGTGACTCCGCGAATTTCGACAATGCTGTGGAGTTGCTGTTGCAATCGGGACGCAGCCTTCCCCACGTTATGGCCATGCTGATTCCCGAGGCGTGGGCGGGAAATCCGCACATGAGGCCGGAGAAGCGCGCTTTCTACGAATACCACGCATCGTTGATGGAGCCATGGGACGGTCCGGCGGCCATCGCATTCACCGATGGCCGAGTGATCGGAGCCATGCTCGATCGAAACGGCTTGCGTCCCGGACGCTTTCTCGTAACTCATGACGATTTGATCGTGATGGCTTCCGAAGCCGGAGCGCTGGACATCGAACCGGATCAAATAAAAATGAAAGGCCGCCTGCAGCCAGGGAAAATGCTTTTAGTGGATACAGTTGCTGGCCTGATGGTTCCCGACAAAGAAATAAAGCAACGGTTGACGTCACAGCAGCCGTATGGGGACTGGCTGAAGGTGAACCAGATCACCCTGGACCAGTTGCCCGAGCCCAACCGTATGCATGCGGTAAACTATGAAACTTTGCGCTGCCGCCAGCGCGCATTTGGATACACCGATGAAGATTTGAAAATGATTGTGGAGCCGATGGCGTCCAATGGCGAGGAGCCAATCGGATCGATGGGGACCGATACTCCGCTGGCTTGCCTGTCGGACCGGCCGCAGTCTTTATTCAGTTACTTCAAACAACTCTTTGCTCAGGTCACAAATCCGCCGATTGATCCTATCCGCGAAGAGATGGTGATGTCGCTCATCAGCTACATCGGGACCGAGCGCAACATTCTTGAGGAAACTCCGGAAAATTGTCATACCCTGAAGCTCCCGCATCCAATTCTCACCAATCGCGATCTTGAGAAACTTCGCCGAATCTCCAGCGGCGATTTGCTTGCCATTACGTTGCCGACGCTATTTCGCGCCGCAGAT
>JBDUDA010000019.1:0-22904 GCA_040003205.1 Acidobacteriaceae bacterium
GGAAGCTGTGCAAGATCTGGTGCGGCAACGCAGCGTCGCTCCGTTTGATTCGATTCGAGATCTTGTTCGGCGCGTGCCTGAGCTGCGAAAAGATGAGTTGAATACTCTCGCCGCGATCGGCGCTTTAAATGAAATTCATAATAATAATGACGAGCCAGCAGGCATTTCTGCAAAACTTCATCGTCGCGACGCGTTATGGCAAGTGGAGCGCGCGGTGCGGCATGCTGGACCGCTGCTCGATCAATCTCACGAACCGGACGCGACTTCTCCTCTACAGGCGATGGACCAGGAAGAGCGTCTGGTAGCAGACTTTCGCGGCACGGGCATGACGGTCGGACCTCATCCCATGGTCTATCACCGCCAGCGCATGAATAGGATGGGCATCCGCAGAGCCATTGACCTGGCGAAAATCCCAAGCGGCGAGCACTTACGTATAGGAGGATGTGTGATCGCGCGCCAGCGGCCGGGTACTGCTAAGGGTTTCGTGTTCTTAAGTATTGAAGATGAAACGGGCGTGGCCAACGCGATTATTAATCCGGATTTATTTCAGAGAAACCGGTTGATGGTGGGGTCTGAACAATTCCTGATGATTGAAGGGATTCTGCAAAATCAGGATAACGTTATATCAATTAAGGCAGACCGAGTGCTGCCGCTCGACATTACTCGCGCACAAACCAGCTCACATGACTTCCATTAATCTTTTCGATAGCTCTCTCTTCTCCGACGCGTGCTTAATGAACAATATCGATGGGCCAAAGCTGGATTTTTCTTCAGCTTTTAACATGATTCATTAGTTCATTCGGCTATAATAATCACATCCACTTCCACAAACTTTGTGCACCTTATCCGAAAGGCGTAAGCGGGCGTGTTTGTGGGGAAAATATGGGATAAATGGACCCAAATTTGTAAGGAGTTATTCGAAATGGCAAGAGCTAAAACCCCTCGCAGCACTGCCCCTCGCAGTATTACCCCCCTCAACAATCCGGTCATTACGATGCCCGACATCAGCCCGGCTCCGCAGGCGAAGAAAAGCGCTTCCGTGGGACACAATTCGCAGCCGGATTTAAACGGTGAGATTCGCCAGCGCGCCTATGAATTATATGAAGCGCGGGGATGCACTCCGGGCCATGAGCACGATGATTGGCTGACCGCGGAACGTGAAATACTTGCGCGGCGCAATCGCCAGCAGAGCGCCTGACTGAATTCGCTGGGCATGCCTGAGATTCTGCTCATTGACGATGACCCTGCGCAATTATGCGTTCGCGAGGCGGTGCTGCGCCAGGCAGGGTTTTCGGTTTCTACGGCTGCCACCGCTTCCGCAGCCCAGCAGCAACTGCGAAATTCAAGCATAGCTTCAGCGGTTCGTCTCATCATCACCGATCACATGATGCCGGGCGTAAGCGGATATGTTTTTGTGCGTGAACTACGGAAACTTAGTCCGAATATACCAGTAATTGTCATCAGCGGATTAGCCGAGGCCGAGGAAGAATACGCGGGCCTGAATGTCACATTTCTTAATAAGCCGTGCGAACCAGAAGAACTGATCGAGACGGTGCGGTCGCTTGCGCAAGGCAATGTGTAGTATCAGTCCATTCGCGTTTCCACTCTTCAGAGCCATCGGGTGACGCCTACAGCCTTGCATTTGCCGACGATGGGTACGTGCCTGTTTGCCTGAAGTCGCCGTTTCTGAAAAGATGGTAACTGCCTCCCATGTCACAAATAGGTAGTTTCGCGCTCCTGCTCGCCCTCGCGCTGGCGGTGTATTCGTTTCTGGCTGGACTCGTAGCCTTGATTCAAAAGGGTCCAGGCGCTGATCGTCTCAGCGAAACTTCGCGCCGCGCCGGTATTGCCACTTTTGTCGTGGTGTTCATCGCCGCGCTGGTATTGGTGATCGCGGCGTTTCAGAATAATTTTTCCATCGCATATATTTTTCATCACAGCAACCGCGATCTTCCGGCTCCTTATAAATTTGCCACTCTCTGGTCTGGGCAGGAAGGCTCGCTGCTCTTCTGGTCGCTGCTGCTCTCGGCTTACGGACTGGTGCTCCGGCTGCGCTACAAGACCGACAGCCGCTTATTCGCTCATGCGTCGGTCGTAATCGCGGCAGTGCAAGTGTTCTTTCTTCTTCTGCTGAATTTTGCCGCGCATCCCTTTGCCGTGATGCAGGGTTCACTTCCGAGCGACGGGACGGGACTAAATCCTCTTCTGCAATATCCTGAGATGGTGATTCATCCTCCCATGCTGTATTTGGGATATGTCGGCTTCACCGTGCCATTCGCATTTGCGCTGGCAGCGTTGGCGATGAAGTATCCGGGAGAAAAGTGGATCCACATCACACGTCGTTGGACGATGGTGACCTGGGGATTCCTCACCTGCGGTATTTTTCTGGGCGCACACTGGGCATATTCAGTACTGGGATGGGGAGGTTACTGGGCGTGGGACCCAGTTGAGAACGCATCGCTCATGCCGTGGCTGACGGGCACTGCATTTCTACATTCGGTAATGATGCAGGAAAAACGCGGCATGCTGAAAGTGTGGAACATGTGGCTGATTTTTGCCACCTTCATGCTGTCGATTTTCGGCACTTTCCTGACCCGTAGTGGAGTCGTGAGCTCTGTGCATGCCTTCGCTCAGTCTTCCATCGGAGACTGGTTTGTGGCATTCCTGGTGATCATCTTTGTGGTCTGCCTGTATTTCTACGTCAAGAACCGCTCCCATCTTCGCAGCGAACATAAGTTGGAATCCCTCGTTTCGCGCGAGTCCAGTTTTCTGTTCAACAATCTTCTTCTTCTGGTTGCCTGCTTCACCGTTTTATGGGGAACCCTGTTCCCAGTGCTTTCGGAATGGGTGCAGGGCACGAAGGTTACCGTGGGACCTCCTTTTTTCAATCGCGTGAATCTCCCGGTCGCGATGCTGTTGCTGTTGTTGACCGCGCTGGGGCCTCTGCTCGCGTGGCGCAGGACTTCGCTGGAGAGTTTGCGGCGCAATTTTCTCGTGCCCGCGGTCAGCGCTGTACTCGTGGGAGGTCTGCTCATCGTTTTCGGAGTACGTCCGTGGCAGGATGCCTCTTACTTCTATGCGCTTGTGGCCATCATGCTTTCCGTGTTGGTCGGAGTAACCGTAATCTCGGAATTCGTTCGCGGCGGCCTCGTGATCGCGAAACATACGGGGCTCAATCTCTTCGCGTCCATGCTCCATCTCGGCCATCGCAACACGCGCCGCTACGGCGGATACATCGTTCACTTCGGCGTAATCGTGATCATGATCGGATTTGCGGGCGCCGCCTTTAATAAAGACGCCGAGCAGGAGATGGGTTTCGGCGACAAATTAAAGATTGGTGCTTACACCCTCGTGTGCCAGTCCTACACCCAGGAAGACAAGCCCAACTACGGCAGCGAGTGGGCGATCATCCAAGTATTCAAGGGCGGTAAGCGGATTGATACTCTTTACCCTGAGAGGCGTTTCTATAAGGCTAGCCAACAAACCTCCACTATGGTCGCCAACCGTTCGACGCTGAGAGAAGATTTGTATCTCGTTTATGAAGGACAGAACCAAGTTTCTGGGCGTCCGATCATCAAAGTCCACCTGAACCCACTGGTGATGTGGATATGGATTGGCGTGTGGATCATGATTGTTGGAACTGTCGTCGCCTTGATTCCAAATGCACTCGCCCTGACGGCGACCGCGCCTGCGCGTGTACAGATTGCGCCTGCTGGAGCAGGCGATTGATGAGGCAGTTCACAAGCAGAACTTCATGCTTCCGTACCATGAAATTAATCCTGCTCTGCGTGGCGCTGCTTATGTTTGTGGGAGCGGGGGACCAATCCGCCCGCGTCAATGATCTCGGACATCGCTTGATGTGCGTCTGCGGATGCAATCAGATTTTGTTGGAGTGCAACCACGTCGGCTGCACTTACTCTGACCGCATGCGCAACGAACTGGTCGCGGCTGTGGACAAAGGAGACAACGACGATTTGACCTTGCAATCGTTCGTGCAAAAATACGGAACCACCGTGATGGCTGCGCCTACGACCACCGGCTTCAACCGGGTCGCTTGGGTTATGCCATATGTCGCTCTCATCCTGGGACTGGCAACGGTGGTATTTGTGGTCCGCCATTGGAGGAATCGCCCGCTTCTTCTTCCTGCGGGAGCAGTCGCTCCAGTAGGAGGCGTGGAACTTGAGCGCTTTCGCGCGCAGGCCCGGAAAGAAACTGACTTATGACGCTGGTTTATTTATCTTGCGCGATGATGACGGTGGCGGCGCTTGTGTACATCTTCTATCTTCCCGGAACTCTGCATCTTGGACCTGAAAAAACCCGCCTGTCGTATCTGCGCGAGCGTAAGGATTCAATTTACGAAAATCTTCGCGATTTGAATTTCGAACACAAATCCGGCAAGTTTCCCGACGCTGACTATGAGTCCATGAAGGCATCGCTGGAAGACGAAGCTGCCGCGGTGCTCTCCGAGATGTCTCAACTGGAAAATCCGAGTCTCGCTTCCAATATTGACCGGGGTAAAAAAGGGGCCAGAGTTTGAGAAGTTTGGAAGTCTTCCCATCCGCGGCCAGACAGAAAAAATCGCTTCTGTTCATTTTTCTAATTTGCCTTGCGACCACGGTCTCTGCTCAAACTCTCACTGGAACCGTCAAAAATGGAACCACGAATAAAGCTTCCGCTGGCGACGAGGTAATTCTCATCAAGCTCGCCGAAGGCATGGAAGAGACCGGACACACTCGTACCGACGCTCGCGGCAACTTTACGTTGACTGTTCCGAAAAGCGCCGAGCCGCATTTGGTGCGTGTAATTCATCAGGGCGTGACGTATCACCGCATGGCGCCTCCCAGCACCACTTCGGTTGAAATCGAAGTTTACGATGTAGCGAAAAAAGTCTCTGGAGTCACTCTAACCGCTGACGTGATGCGCCTTCAGGCACAGACGAATGAACTCGAAGGTATTCGGCTATTCGCGGTGGGCAATGCTTCCAACCCGCCGCGCACGCAGATGAATGACCAGAATTTCGAGTTCTACCTTCCTGATGGCGCGCAGGTAGATCAGGCGATGGCCATGACTGCCGGCGGACAGCCTGTCAACTCGCCGCCCGTGCCACAGAAAGAAAAGAATCGCTACGCCTTTAACTTTCCGCTGCGCCCCGGAGAGACGCAATTTCAGGTGGTCTATCACCTTTCTTACAATGGGTCCGCCAGCATAGACCCTAAGCCGATCGTGGGCGCGCAACACTTTGTGGTGATGCTTCCGAAAACCATGCAGTTTGTTCCAGTGGCTGGAGCAGACTTTAAGTCCATGCAGGACCCGCGCCAGTCCGATGCGGTGGTGCAGGTGGTTTCCAACACACGCGCTGGTCAGACGCTCGCGTTCAAAGTCTCAGGCACAGGAACCCTCGCGGAAGCGGGCGACGACAGTCAGGGCAGCCCGACGGCAAGTGGAGCGCAGACGTCCGGGGGACCGGCTGGAGAGACGCGACGCGATATGCGTCCCGGCGGAGGCCTTGGTCCTCCCATTGATGCGCCAGATCCGCTGGAAAAATATCGTTGGTATATTCTCGGCGGCTTCGCGGTCGCTCTGGCTGCCGGCGCGGTCTACATTGCAACACGATCAAGAGCGGTCGCGGTGAATGACCCCACCGGCACGGTCTCTGTTCCTGGCTCTGCTTCTTCCCTTCCCGCAGTTGCGGCGCGCTCAGGATTGCTGTTGGAAGCTCTAAAAGAAGAGCTCTTTGAACTTGAAGTCGAGCACAAACAGGGACACATGTCTCAAGCGGAATACGTTAAAGCCAAGGACGCTCTGGATGAAACGTTGAGACGTGCGGTAAAGCGCGAGTCAATCAAGAGTCCCTCCGTTTAGTCACGTTACGTGCCTTCGTACCACAACTAATAGGTAAAATGTTGCACGTATGGTCCTTGCTTCTGCGGAATAGCGTGCGTAGAAAACCTCATCCGGCATGGGCGCATCTTTTAAGCGCCACAGATTTTCGAGGTGAGTCCATGCGACGCGACGAGCTTATGAAATCTGATCTGCTGAGTGATGTCGTTCTTCTCGGGAGCGGCCTTCTAATTATTCTAGTTGTAATGTGGACTCTGGTGGCTGCCATCACCGGCACAGCCGCGCTGCCGTAACGAACCTCGTCAGACTCCGATTAACTTCCGCCTGCGCTAACATACCGGATCTCGCCGCACACAGAATGGCAGCCCAGCGTAAACCTGTTGTTCAATTCTCTAATAGGTCTTACAATTCGGTGCGCTGAGCTCGAAAGGAGAATTTGATGCGATCTACTCTGATGTTGCTGGCAGCTCTATATCTCGCCGGAGTTTCGGTTTCCCTAGCCGAGGACACCGGCAAGGTTGCATTTTCGGCGGCAGCCACGAGCAAGTTTGCCAATTTGCCAGGCTTGCCTGCGTGCGCCACTCTTTCCGTGCAGCGCGGCGACCCGTCAAAAGGACCGGCCACCATCCTGCTAAAAGCTACCTCGGGCTGCGCCATCCCGTGGCACTGGCATAGTGCCAACGAGCAACTCTTCATGATTGGCGGACGCGCCAAAATAGAAATGAAAGAGGGTGCGCCTATTAGTTTTCGAGCTGGTGATTTCGCTTTCTTACCGGCGAAGCATGCGCATCAGTTCACCTGCATTGCTGCCTGCATGCTTTTTAATTTACCGGACGGTGCGTTCGACATCCATTATGTAGATGGGGATGGAAAAGAAATCTCGAGTGATGACGCCCTTAAGGCTCCCGCGCGCAAAGGCCACGCAACCAAAATGAAGATGTCCGCCCCGGCTGCGGAGACAACAGAGCAATAAAAAAGTCTGCCCCAGGGTTCGAGCGGCGCGGAGGATCTTGCAAGCCCTAGGTCCTTCGCGCGCTTTTCCTTGCGTATTAAAGGACTTCCCCACCCCATTGGCGCTCATGACGATTGTCACGAACGTGACCTCCACCAAAGTAACTAGTAAAACTGTAGCCGCCTGACTACGATGCAACTTAATACCCAACTCAGGAACCAATGGCGATCAGCGACAAAATGCGAATCCCGGCTCGTCCTCTGGGCCGCAAGCCGAACCTGCCGGACCTATCCGTACGTACTCCTAGCGGAGAACTCCGCGACTGCGCGCGCTTCAAATGCCAAGGCAGTGTGGAGTTCTGCATGGAGGGTAGCGAGATCCGTACCTATGCAAAAATGACCGATCTGAGTTTGGCGGGCTGCTACGTGGAGATGACCTCGACTTCCGCACCCGGAACTCTTTTGAGCATGATGGTCGCGTCACGTGACCTACGATTTCAAGTTAAGGGAGTCGTCAGGACAAGCGACCCCTGTTTAGGGATGGGCATCGCTTTTACGGAAATCTCCAGCACTGACCTGGGTTTCCTTCACAGATTATTACTCGAGCTCTCCGAGCCGATGACTGCTCAGGTGCCGAAGCCGACTACCATTCTGAATGAGAAGATTGATGCTGCCACGGCCCTGCGGGCAATTGCACAGTCTTTCGAAAAAAAGAGCTTTCTCACCCGCGAAGAATTTCTCCTGATCGTCAATCGACAATAATGCGGACCGACGCCTGGTTGTGTTAACCGGATCAGGATTCTAGTCCTGATCACTCGCCAAAACTGATTGGCAACGCGCATTTGTCTCGCTAAAAGTGGCGATCAGCGAAGTCCGTCAAAGGGTGACGGCCTCTAATGAGTACTCAAATCAAATAATAGGTCGTGCCGGTGTTTTACGTGCGTCCGATGTCGTCGATTTCCCGCTTGATTGCCAGTTGATCCAGACTGGCCAGAGGCAGACACAGAAATAAACTGATTCGGCGCTCGAGAGTGACGAAGACATCGCGAAAAGCGCGTTGTATTTGCTCCGCAGTTCCCTTGGCGGCTGCGGGGTCTGGAACTCCCCAATGCGCGCTGACAGGCTGTCCGGGCCACACCGGACACATCTCCTTCGCCGCGTTGTCGCAGACGGTCAGCACAAAATCGAGCGTGGGAGCGTCGGGCTGGGCGAATTCATCCCAATTTTTACTTCGCAGCCCTCTTACGGATACGTGGGCGTCTTCAAGTTGCTGAAGCGCCTCCGGTCTAACGGTTCCAGACGGATGGCTTCCCGCGCTGTAGGCGGTGAAGGCAGGCTTTCCTTTTTGATTCAGGATTGCTTCCGCCATGATGGAGCGGGTTGAATTTCCGGTACAAAGAAACAGCACGTTGTAGTGTCTTTGCAATTGGTTCTCCCGCGTTAAATTTTGCCGCAGATGATCCGCGTTTCAGTTGCAGCACGTGGGGCCGCAGCACGCTTGCTTCGCGGCGCCAGCCGGCTTGATCGCGCGAATGAAAGCGCTCATGAATTTTCCAGCGGCGTGGGGTGCAATCGCGTCAACATCCACGCCTTCGGCATTGAGAAACTCGCGCGCATCTTCGACGTTGTAGACGCGGGTGGGTTCAATCTCAATTTTTTCAAAACCTGCGGAGGCGAGTTTGCTGCTGTACTCTTCCTCCTCCAGCGCCCCGGCCACACAACCCACCCAAAGCAAGACGCTCTGCCGAATTTCGCGAGCTACTTCTCCTCGCGTCACCACGTCCGAGACGGCAAAGCGTCCGCCCGGCTTCAACACGCGGAATGCCTCCCGCAGCACGCGTTCTTTATCGGATGAAAGATTGATCACACAGTTCGAGAGAACTACGTCCACTGAATTATCAGGAAGAGGAATGTGTTCGATCTCGCCCTTCAAGAACTCAACATTTTCGGCGCCCGCCCGGCGTTTGTTTTCGTTGGCGAGAGCCAGCATCTCATCGGTCATATCGAGTCCGTAGGCCTTGCCCGTAGGTCCGACTCGCTTCGCCGACAACAGGACATCAATTCCGCCTCCGGAGCCAAGATCGAGTACAACCTCGCCTGGATTCAACGTCGCCAAAGCGGTTGGATTTCCGCATCCCAGCGAAGCCTGCATCGCCTGCTGCGGAATCTGGTCCGCTTGCGCGCTATCGTAGAGATTGGAAGTGATGGGATCGCTCCCCGAACTCCCTGACGCACCGCAGCAACTGCTCCCGCCACTGTTTACTCGCAGGGCCGCTTGTCCATACTTCTCTTTCACGATGTCTTTTATATTTTCGTGGCTCACGATAGTTCTCCTATTTGCCTAGTTGAACAATGTCTCGCGCCTTGACGGCCTGATTTCGAGTGCAACATTCTGCGTACAAAAAGCGCAGCAACTCTTGTAGGGCCTCCGCATTGGCGCTGTAGCGCAGAAAGGTGTGCTCCCGTTGCACGCGCACCAGGTCTTCACTTTTAAGTTTGTCGAGATGGTGCGACAGGGTTGAATTGGGAATGTCCAGTTCTTCCTGGATATCTCCCACCACCAGACCTTGGGGATGCGCCGCTAATAATAGCTGCATAATTCTGAGCCGGGGTTCGGTCCCCATGGCCGAGAACATGTCGGCATAACGCGCGACCTGGTCTGCATCTTTCTTGGGATCACCATCGCCCATACTTCGATATTTGCAGAAATATGAATTGATGTCAAGCACGGGATGGCGAGGGAGAAAAACACGCCGGCGCCCTGAATCTGAGCCGCACTCGCGATGCTTTAATCAAGGGAGGGATTCTGACTGCGACCCGCCCTTTGACGAGACGGGTCGCAGCAGATCTCACACGGTCGAAATCTGGATGACTCTTCTATGGATTCGCGACCCGTGTTTGCTGGAATGCAACCGACTGCCAGCGTCCGTCTTTTTTTACATATACGCGGGTGAACATCATTGTGCCGGTGGCGTCCTGGCCACCCAGCATTCCCTTAACTTCGGCCTTGCCGGTTACGACAGCGGTATTTCCGTAAACGCGCACTTTCATGTCTGACAATTCGTCGCTTGAGAGCTTCGATTGTCCGGATTTGAAGGCGTCTATCATTTGCGATTTGTTGCTCATTTGTCCGTTCATGGTGATGATGCTGTAGTCGTCAGAAGTCTGTTTATCGAGTGCCGCAACATCTGCTTTCAAGACCGCAGTTGCGCGATCAGTCTCAATCTTTTTGATCTGGTCCTGCACATCCTCAGCCGACATCGTTGTCACGAATCCGGCCAGGCAAAAGCACGCTACCGACAAAACGGAGAATATTCTGCTCATGTTCTAACTCCTCTTTCTTAGCAAACTCTCTGCGCTGGCAAACCTCGGTTCCCCAGTCCGCGCGAGTTTACTCTACCTGTTGCAAGCCGTAAAGTTTCGGCCTCCGTCCAAGCTGCCCGGTTAGTAGAGCTGCGTCTTACAAACTTTTTACATCTCCATGACACCTCACTCGACCCTCAGGATCAACCTTCTTCCCTAAGGAGAACACTTATGAGCGACCTATTGAGTAACCTGAAAACATCCATCAACCGGAGAAAGTTTGTGAAGAGCGGATTAACTGCGGCGGGCGGGGCAGCCTTAGGCGGGGGGCTTTTAGCCCACAGCTCGCCTTTACTTGCGGACGAAGGTCCGGAGGAGCGAAATGGACGCCTCACTCGAGGGGACGCTGCCATCTTGCGATTCCTGGCTGCCGCAGAAATCCTGGAAACCGATCTTTGGCAGCAATACAACGAGCTGGCAGGCATTCAAGATAGCGAAGTCCCGGGTGGAAGTGGCAATCCGGCGTACACCGCCGCTCTTGCGGTCCTCGACGGAGATATGGACCAGTACATTCACGACAACACAGAGGACGAGCTCACCCACGAAGTATTTATCAATGCCTACCTCGCTTCGAAGGGCGCGGACACAGTAAGTCTGGAAGCGTTCCGTACTTTG
This sequence comes from Acidobacteriaceae bacterium, assembly GCA_040003205.1. GTDB lineage: Bacteria > Acidobacteriota > Terriglobia > Terriglobales > Acidobacteriaceae > JALYIM01. The sequence continues at coordinate 10,771 of JBDUDA010000019.1, forward strand.
CCCAGCAGCAAAGCCACAGGCGCGCAGCAAATCGGAAGGCTAACTAATCTTATGCAGCTCACAGTCGATACCAGTTGGTGGACGCGGTATCGCGTGGGCAACAAAAATCCCGATTTTGGCGATCACTTCGATCAGGCTGTGCCAAGTCTCAATGTCGGACAACATCCTGCCATTCCGAGGACGGACGACGACCTCACGCCCAACGAGCATTTGCAGGCGATCGCCAATACCGCGGCCTTTCACTTCGGAACCGTCGAGCAAGGCGGCACTAGTTTGTATCCGCAACTCGCGCAGCGGGTCACTCATCCGGAAGTTTTGCGCATCGTGTTGAGCATAGGCCCCACCGAAGCCATGCATTTTCAGACTTGGGCCGATAAGGCGGGAAACGCGCCTCCTCTAACTGACCCCAAAGATCCCACTCTTGTCTTTCCGAACCTCAACGCGCCTCCGTTCGGGGGAGAGGAATTTCAAACAAACCTGATCATGCCTGAGCCAACTATATTTCTCAGCCGAAAATTGCCAGCATGCTCAATAGTACGTCCGACGGCCACGAAAAACGCCGCCATGGGAGCGGTAAACTTTCTGGCCGCGTCGGGGCTTTTTATCGGGCAGTCACAAGCGTTCTTTCAACTGATGCGTGATCTGGCGAAAGACGCAGACGAAGCCATGCGCGGACGCGGATAGTGATCCACTAATTCGGAGGCGGCGGTCGTTCGATTACCGCCGCCGAAGATTCACTATCGGCTGGGTGCGATCTGGGAGTCAACATTGTTGTCAGCACCTATTCGCGGGCTACGGCGGTGCTGATCGGCATGTGGCGAGGGCTATGAAAACGTTCGCGTGGGCAGCGGCGAAGTGATGCTGCGGAACCAGGCGCCTTGGTGGTCGCAGCATAGTTGGAACGCTGGAAGCTCTCGGTCCCGGGCGAATTAATCTGGGTACTCAATGACCTCGCTCGCGCCATCGGCGGCGGCGGATACAAATATCTGTGGGGCAAGGCCGGTGGCTTCCCGGTAAGAATCCGCCACCTCGCGCTGGAATGCGGCAATGGAGGAATCGCGTACCAGGTTAATCGTGCACCCACCAAAACCTCCGCCAGTCATGCGGGCCCCGTATACGCCCTTCACTTTCCCCGCGAGCTCGACCATCAGGTTCAGCTCATCGCAACTCACTTCGTAATCATCGCGGAGACTGCGATGGGACTCACCCATCAGGCGGCCGAACGTTTCCAGGTCCCCGCGACTCAGGGCCGAAGCAGCTTGCTGAACACGCGCGTTCTCTCCAATAACGTGGCGGCAGCGACGGTAGATTACTTCCGGAAGCTCTTGAGCGTAGCGCTCGAGTTCCGGCAGATTCACGTCGCGCAAAGATTGGATACCAGGAAGGAAGCGGGAGAGCAGGCGCACTCCCTGCTCGCATTCCGCTCGACGGGCATTGTACTCCCCGCCCGCGTGCGAGTGCTTCACCATGGTGTTGCAGATCACCAAGCTGACGCCTACAGGCAATGGCAACAAACGATATTCCAGCGAACGGCAGTCCAGTAAAAGCGCATGGCCGGCCCGTCCACAGCAGGAAATGAATTGATCCATGATTCCAACGTGTGCGCCAACGAAATCATTTTCGGCGCGCTGACCGAGTTTCGCCAGCGTAACAGGATCAGCGGACAACCCAGACGCGCCCAGGAGCGCCAGAGCACTCGCAATCTCAATCGCCGCCGAGGAACTTAAGCCTGACCCGATCGGCACATCACCGCGAATAAAGAGATTGGCGCCATGTAAACGGTAACCCGCCTTCTCCAGAATTACGGCAATCCCAATAACGTAGTCACTCCAGTGATTTTTCTTTTTCGGCTCTCCCGCATCGAGATCGATTTCGACCACATCAGAAAAATTGGAGGATCGTATGGAGATCGTGCGACCCGGATGCGCTGCAATGGCGACCCAAACGTCGAACTCGATCGCGGCCGGCATAACGAAGCCGTCGTTGTAATCAGTGTGTTCCCCGATAAGGTTGACGCGGCCGGGCGCGCGGAACAAACGTGCAGCGCCGCCATACACGTCGGCAAAGTGTTCCCGCAGATCGGATGTCGAGTTTCCCACGGTTCGTGTCTTTAAGAACTTCAGTGTGTGGCACGGCTTGCACGGCGGGCGAGTAAAATCATGACAACGCCGAACACCAGCATCGGCATGCCCCAGGCAAGATTGATGTTGATACCGAGCGAGCGCTGATAAATGTCCTTGCTGCCGAGCAATCCGTAGCCAACCAGCAAGATACCCAAAACGGCAAACAATCCGCCGAGCGGCAATCTGATATCCCAGCCCATATTAATTCCTCTCGTTCAGTGAAACAGCTTCTTACCGGAACACAATGTTAAGCGCAAGCGTCAGCGCGATCACCACCAAACCAAGTATGACCGGACGTTTATGCCACGGCAAGTCAGTCTCGCTGGGCCGCTCGGTTAATGAATAGACAAGTCCCACCAATTCTTTCTCGTCGCGAGGACGCGTAACCAGGCTGATCAGGATCGTGACTACAAAGCAAGTACACCAGGCCCAGATCGCAGTCCAGAAATTTTGCGCCATCTCGCTAGGGTACGTATGCAAAATGACCGTCATCCAACCGCCCTTTATACCGGGAGCGCCACCGACCGGCAACGTAAGTCCGTGATGAATTGCGGCGGCAGTGGTGCCACTGATTAAGCCAAGGAATGCGCCGTGCCCGGTAGCACGCTTCCAAAACATACCTAGTAAGAACGTCGCAAACAAAGGCGCGTTCACGAACGCGAACACCAACTGCAACATGTCCATGATGTTGTTGAAGCGGGTGGCTCCATAAGCTGCAATTACCGAAAGACCGATTCCAAAAATGGTCGCGAAGCGTCCCATCCATAAGTAATGTTCGTCGCTGGCGCCAGGCCGAATGTAGGACTGATAAATGTCGTAAGTCCAAACAGTGTTAAAGGCGGTGACGTTGCCTGCCATCCCAGACATGAAGCTGGCTAGCAACGCTGTCAGGCCGAGGCCCAAAATGCCAGTAGGAAAATAATGTAACAACATGTTGGGTATGGCGAGATCGTAATCCAGTATCGGCTTGCCTTCCCGGTCCAATAAAGGCTCTCCGGTAGCGGCATTCGTTTTCACCGGAATGAGGCCTTCGCCCTGGTATTCGGATGGATTCGATGCTTGCCCCGCTGCGGATGTGACGTTGGCGCGGGTGACGGACTGTCTTGGAAGCGCCACGGCAATCAATCCGGGGAGAATTACGAGGAAAGGAAAAAACATTTTGGGCAAGGCGGCAATTAATGGAGTGCGGCGGGCGGCGCTCATGGAATCCGCTGCCATCGCACGTTGAATGACGAGGAAATCCGTACACCAGTATCCGAAGGAGAGGACGAACCCCAATCCCATTAACAGTCCGAACCACTCGACTCCCAGGGGATTGGTCTGAGGGCTGGCCATGCCGACCCAGGAATGCATGTGGCTTGCGGGCAGTCTTTCGCTTAACCCGCGCCAGCCTCCGACGTTCTTCAACCCCAGAAAGACAAGCGGCAGAAATCCGGCAACGATAAGGAAAAACTGTAAAACCTCGTTATAGATCGCACTCGTGAGTCCGCCGAAAAAAATGTAAGCGAGCACGATCAGCCCCGAAACCACAATGCTGAAGTGAAAAATCCACTGCGGCCCAATCGCCATCCTCTGGAAGGGAGCGTCAAGAATATGCAGTGTTTGGATCAGGCGCGCCATCGCATACATGGAAATGCCGGATGAGAACACCGTCATGATGGCGAAAGAAATCGCATTCAAACCGCGGGTCTTCTCGTCAAAGCGAAGGCGAAGATATTCCGGCACCGAACGAGCCCGCGAACCGTAGTAAAACGGCATCATGAAAATTCCCACGAATACCATGGCTGGGATGGCGCCGACCCAGTAGAAGTGGCTGGTCGCGATACCGTACTTGGCTCCCGAGGCGGCCATGCCAATGACTTCCTGCGCGCCCAAATTTGCCGAGATAAACGCCAAGCCGCATACCCACGCAGGAATAGCGCGCCCACCCAGGAAAAAATCGGCACTGGTTTTTACTTTTCGCTTTAACACGATACCAATGCCCAGCACTGACGTGAAGTACGCCAGCATAATGATCCAGTCAATGCTTGTGAGGTTCAAAAGTCGAAAGCCTCGAATTGAATTTTGTAGTTAAGAATGCTGTGGCGCTTGTCCAGCATAGTTAGAGGACGTTTTGCCAGGTTGAAACAACCGCGAATGAACTTAATGTAAGTGACCCCGGGTGGCAAGCCACTCATAGATCGGCCTTCCATAAACATGGCCCAACCTGCGCGATGATCAGGTCGGGATGAATCCGTTCGATTGTACTCAAACATCCCGTAATTTCAAACGATTACGCGACTTGGCAGTGGCTCAATTTCAAAATAACCTGTCATCTCGACCGGAGTCGTGGCTTCGCGCAGCGAAGACACCGCGGAGTGGAGAGACCTGCTTTTCCCCCGTCTAACAGCAGGTCTCTCGACTCCGCAAAGCCAAGCGGCTTTGCTTCGCTCGAGATGACAACCCTCGGTTGCAGCTTTGAATTGAGCCACTACCCGCGAATTCGATCCGGCTGCTCCAAGCTTAGTGAGGGGGTTGGTCAAGAGATAGAGCGCTTTGTCTGTGCCCGAATGTACTGAGGGAAAACGCTATCAAACCAGAGTGACATCGATATTAGATTTTTTTAGAATACTCAGATCGGCCTTGGGAACATCCTTATCTGTGATCACGCCATGAAGAGCCGAGGGAGGGGCAATCAAGGATAAGCTACGTCGTCCGAACTTGCTGGAGTCGCACACCGCCCAACAACTCTTCGAAACTTCCATCATTGCGCGATTCACTTTCGCCTCCAGCAGGTTAGGGGTGCTGAGGCCATGGCGCACATCAAACCCATCCACTCCCAGAAAAAGTATGTCGGCATTGAGGCGATGCAAGGTTTCCTCCGCGATCGGCCCCACCAACGAAAAAGAATTTTTGCGTAGCGTCCCGCCGGTCAAAATTACCTCTATGGATGTACCTGATAATTCGACCGCGATATTCACGGCATTGGTGATAATTGTCAGGTTTTGAAAATGCTTCAGCACTCGTGCGATCGCAGTAGTAGTCGTGCCGGAATCCAAGATCAGCACCTGGCCTTCCGTCACCATGCTCGCCGCCGCCAGCGCAATTCTCTGCTTCTTCTTGCGGTGGAGCTTTTCTTTCTCCAGCAGCGTGGGATCAGCCAACGCGCCTTCCTGCTTGGGCAGCGCTCCGCCATGAGTGCGGTGGATGCGCCCATGGGACTGCAATATGTCGAGATCTTTTCGGATAGTGACTTGCGAAGTGTCGAACTCTTTCGCAAGATCGCCCACCAGAACCCGGCCGTTGCGGTTTAGAGTTTCGAGGATTGCCCTACGGCGCTCTTCATTCAGCACAAGTTTTCTCGGGAGACCGCAGCGGGTGGAATCTTTGGCTGATCCCAACGCGACGGCTCTTACTTCTACTCCGGGACGGCTCGATTTGTCTACCGGAAATTGTTCTCTGGTCTTGACAGTTACGCAAAACGAAAGTAAAAGTATGCATACGTAATAAAGGGAAACACATCGGTGGATGCTCTAACAAAGTTGCTTCGCCTTCCGGAGACGGAAAAGCAGTCTCGCGGGCTGTTGAACACGCCTGCCGAAATTGCTCAGCAGCCTGCTACCTGGAGGTCCACCGTTGAACTATTTCGCAAGCGACAACGCGAAATAATGGAATTTTTCAATGCCTCGGGACTCGGGAGCGATCCGCAGGATTCCCCGGTGGTCTGGCTGGTGGGCGCAGGCACGTCTGACTATCTGGGAAGGTGTCTGGCGCAGTTGCTGCGCCGGCTCTGGCAGTGCGAGGTGCTCGCCGTTCCCAGCACGGATCTCCTGACGCACCTTGACCAACTTTTGTTACCGCGCAAGCGCTATCTGTGGGTCTCTTTTTCCAGATCCGGCGACAGTCCGGAAGGTGTCGCAGTTCTCGCACGGGCATTGAAGAGATTCCCCGCCATCCGTCACCTGGTAGTCTCATGCAACCGCGATGGACAAATGGTCCAACTGCTTAAGGAACATCACAACACCCTCGCCATAATCCTCGACGAATCCGTAAACGATCGCGGTTTAGCCATGACGAGCTCTTTCACAAATATGTTGGTCTTTGGGCATTGCCTTGCGCATTTCGCAAGCTTCGAAGTCTATGAAGCGATGCTCGAAAAACTGAGCAGTGCGGGCAGGGATTTGCTGGCCCCTGCTGCGGACACGGCAGACATGATGGCGAGCGGCGAATATACGCAGGCCTGCTTCATAGGGTCGGGGCCGCTCCGGGCAGTGGCTCAGGAATCTGCTTTGAAATTACTCGAAATGACAGCGGGACAAATTTCGACCATGTCGGAATCCACCCTTGGACTTCGTCACGGTCCCATGGCGGCGCTCAACAGCTCGACACTTTTAGTGAGCTATCTTTCCGCCGATGAAACGGTGAGAAACTACGAGTTGGACTTGCTGCGTGAAATTGGCAGCAAGAACCTGGTGCGCACCCGCATTGCCATTTCGCCAGATTCGACTTCTCAGGGTGGTTCCTTCGCCGAATACTGCCTTCAAACGGCAACTGGGTTGAAGGATGATTACATTCCACCAGTGAGCGTGATTTTCGGCCAACTACTGGGCCTTTTTTTCTCATTGCGTTTTGGACTGCGTCCGGATTGCCCGAGCCCAAACGGTGCCATCGCTCGGGTCGTGCAAAATGTTTCTTTGCATTGATGAGGCGGCGTCGCTTTGCTTGACACTTTGATCGTCACGAAAGTAAGAGGAAGCGTTCGTAAGATAAAGAACGCGCTCAACCACCTGACAGAAATGAACAGCACAATGGACTGGAGCGGTTTATGAGAATCCAAAAACGTCAACGCATCTTCATCATTTGTACTTTGCTTGGCAGTTCGGTTTTAGCGGGAACTGCCTGGTCGCAGAGAGACGCCGGCAGCATCGTGGGCACGGTTAAAGACCCGAGCGGCGCGATGGTGGACAACGCAAAAGTCTCCATTACCGACGTGGAGCGGCAGGAAGTCTTCCGCACTACCACAGATCATGACGGCCAATATGTTGGAAGCCCGCTGCATGTCGGCAAATATACGGTGACAGTAAGAACCGCCGGCTTTAAAGAGGCGGTCTCGACCCCTGTAGACCTCGATGTGCAACAACGCATCGTTATCAACATCACCCTGCAAGTAGGCGAGGTCAGCGAAAAAGTTGAAGTGACGGGAGCAGCGCCCCTGCTTGAGACTCAGACTTCGGAACTTGGCCAAGTGGTGGACGCGCGTCAGGCCGCTAATTTGCCGTTGAACGGCCGCAATTTTGCGCAATTGGCATTGCTCAGCACCGGCACGGCGCCGAGCGAACCGGGGTCTCGCGACGAGAAGAGTTATGGATTCAGCGCCGGCGGCGCGCGCTCGTTGCAGAATAATTTCCTGTTGGATGGGGTCGACAACAATTCCAACCTCCCCGACCTGCTGAATGAGACTAACTTCGTAATTCAGCCTCCCATCGACGCTTTGCAGGAGTTTAAAGTCCAGAGCAACGCCTACAGCGCGGAGTTCGGACGCGGCAATGGCGCCATCATTAATGCTGTCATCAAATCCGGTACGAACACACTGCACGGGTCGTTGTGGGAGTTTCTTCGCAACGATAAGTTGGACGCTCGCAATTATTTTGACGATCGCAATAAGCCCACGCCGCCCTACAAACAGAACCAGTTCGGTGGCACCATTGGCGGGCCCGTATACCTTCCAGGCATTTACGACGGACGCAGCCGGACATTTTTCTTTGCGGATTATGAAGGCCTGCGGATTCGTCAGGCTCAGACACAGAATGCCTTCATACCCAGCGCCGCCTGGCGGCAGGGAGATTTTTCAGACCTGATCGATTATTCCACCGTCACCGGGGTGGACTGCAATGGAGCGTCAACTTATGCCGGCGAAATTTTCGACGCCCGCCTGGCACAAGCTTCCTGCGGAGTTCCTTTTCAATATGATTCGACCGGCACGCCTCTAAACATTATTCCGGCATCGCCAGTGACTGCGGGGGGCGGATTTCTTGACCCGCTCGCTCTGCGGCTTGCAGCTCTCTACCCAGCTCCCAATGTGGTGAATAATCCCAGCATTAATTACCTGACAAATCCGGTATTGAAGGAAGCGCGTAAGAATTTCGATGTGCGACTCGATCAGAAGTTTTCCGATCGTAATAACACATTCTTTCGTTTCAGCTTTGAAGACCAGCCCAGCAGCATCCCAGGGACTTTTAATGGTCTCGCGGATGGAGGCGGCTTCTTCAGCGGGGTTGAAGATAATTCTTATCGCAGCTTCGCCACGAGTTGGTCGCACCTTTTCACTCCTCAAGTCGTCAATGAAATCCGTCTAGGATACAACCGCATCAATTCGCACCGCTTTCAACTCAACGCGAATACCGACGTCTCCAGCCAGCTAGGATTTCCCGGCGTTCCGTTCTCGCCAGGAATTGGCGGGCTGCCCCAGCTCTCATTTAATGACGTCGCCACACTCGGCAGTCCGACGTTCCTGCCTTCGAAGGAACTACAAAATTCCTACACACTTTCTGAAAACCTCATTTGGGTCAAAGGAAAGCACACCTGGAAGTACGGCACAGAAATTCGGCGCGAGGAATTTACAATTTTCCAGCCTGCATCTCCTCGCGGAGACCTGGGATTTGACAGCACTTTGACTGACAACCCGGCGGCGCAGGGCAGCGGCGGTACCGGTTTCGCATCTTTCATGGCGGGGCTTACGAACGGCGGCAGCATCAACAACCTGCATAACGTGGATTATTTTCGCACCACCTATGCTCTCTACGGTCAAGATGACTGGAGGTTGGCGCCGAACCTGACCTTGAACCTGGGATTGCGTTATGAAGTATTTCTGCCAGTCACCGAACGCAACAATCAACTGGGCACCTTCGACCTTACCAATCCCGCCACGCCAACAATTATTGTTCCGAAGGGACAGAATGCTCAACTCACTCCGAACATTGCTTCGCAGGTGCAGATCAGTCGTACGGGCAGCGCGGGACTTATCAATAAGGACTTGAACAATTTCGCCCCCCGCATCGGCCTCGCTTACCAGCTGGAAAGCCACACCGTCTTGCGCTCAGGCTACGGAATATTTTATGGAGGGCAGGAGAATGGCCCTTATTCGAATCCCAGTCCCGGATTCAATCCACCGTTCTTCGTGACTCAGTCCTTCTCTGGCCCCTGTAGCGCATCCTCCGCGAATCCCGCTCCCGGGCAACTCGACTGTTCCGTACCCGGCTTGTCGTTTCTAGCGAATGGTTTCCCAGCCAACTCGCTCACCGATCCCAATTCGCCGCTTTTCTTTTCCGTAGATCGAAAACTACGTACGCCTTACATGCAGCAGTGGCACTTATCAATTGAGCGTCAATTGCCCGCCGATGGTGTTTTTGAAATAAGCTATGCGGGATCGAAAGGCACAAAGCTGTATACGTTTTTCAACGGCAATCAGGCCCTCCCAACCGCTGATCCGAATGCCGCCACCGCTCCTCGCAGGCCGGTTCCCTCGATTGACGCGCCCATCGATTCATTTCGTTCGCTGGGCGCTTCCAGCTATCACTCGCTTCAGGCACACTACGAGAAGCGCTTTTCGCATGGACTACAGTTTTTAGCGTCATACACCTGGGCTCACTCGATTGACAACGCTTCTAATGCCAATCTCGGACCAACCCAGAACAACAGCGACTTCCGTGACTTCCGGCATCCAGAAAATGAAATTGGCAGCTCGGACTTCGACATCCGCCATCGTTTTGTCGCCAGCTTTTTTTATGAATTGCCTTTCGGACACGGTAAGCGCTTTGTCGGGGATGCAAGCGGAGCTCTCGATCAGGTGGTGGGCGGCTGGCAAGTTGCCAGCATTGTAAGTATGTCAACCGGTAACTACTTCACTGTGCTCGATAGCAATGCAAACTTTTCCAACTCCGATGGCGGGGCCGGCGGGGCCTCGCAGCGCCCTGATCAAGTCGGCGATCCGCATGCACACCCGTGTGTGCCCGGAACATTTTTTAATACCTGCGCCTTTGCCGATCCCCCCGCCGGTTCCTATGGCAACGTAGGACGCAATACCGTCGAAGGGCCAGGCTATAAAACTTGGGACTTGTCGCTGTTCAAAAACTTTAGCGTTCGTGAAAGAGCGAAGCTGGAGTTCAGGGCCGAATTCTTCAACGTGCTGAACCACACAAATTTTCTGTTCTCGAAGACTGGACCGCAAAATTCCAACAACTCCACTATTTTGGGCACTCCGGAGTTTGGATTTCTTACCGCGGCGCGGGATCCGCGACAGATTCAATTTGCGCTGAAGCTATCGTTCTAGGTCGCGAGCTGAGGGACACCGCGTCTCAAGAAAGTTCTCTTCAGCTAGCGCCAGCCGGCAGTCCCGAGTGTGAGTCGAAGACAATGCTACTAAAAAGATTGAGCGAGATTCGGCGCTTCTGGATCATCCTCGCCATTGCCCTACTGCTTTTTGCAACGGCGAAAGCCCACGCGTCCGATTCTCCCAACATTATTGAACTCACCAGCGGATGGCGCATGACTGCGGCTGGGAATGTCTCCGATGACGCCGCGCCCTCGATGCCCGGATTTGACGATTCAAAATGGTATGCGGTCAAACGGATGCCAGCCACTGTGCTGCAAATACTGGAAGATAACGGCGTTTATTCCGATCTTTACACCGGCATGAACCTAGTTGAGCCGGGCGATCTCTGGAAACAGGATTGGTGGTACCGCACCCGCTTTACTGTTGCTGCGGGACGCAAGGTTCATTCACTCATTTTCGAAGGAATTAATTACCGCGCAGATTTGTGGGTCAACGGGCACAAAGTCGCTAACCGCTCTCAAATTGTAGGCATGTACAACCAGTTCGAATTGGATGTCACCGAATTTGTGCATCCGGGCGACAACGTACTGGCGGTTAAGATCACTCCTGAACGGGCTTTGACCGGCGACAACGGCGTCGAGTTGGGCGACAGCTGGCTCGACTGGATTAACTGGAAATACATTGGCTATCACGATGCCGAAAAGCACCTGGATATTCCGTTCGTCCCTGACAGAAACGCGGGTGTGTGGAAACGTGTATATCTCAGCAGCACCGGCCCGGTTGCAATTCGGCATCCGTATGTGGCGACCGACCTCCCCCTGCCCGCAACTAGCCCCGCATCGCTAACGGTTTATTGTGACGTGGTAAATCATTCCTCCAACCCCGTGACTGGGATTGTCTCTGGAGAAATCACGCGTCCCGGCAAGCCCGCGATTGCGTTCCACAAATCAGTTTCACTCCATCGCAACGAAGAGCAGGAGGTGATGATCGGTCCGGCTGATTTTCGCGGTCTTACGGTTGACAACCCTGATTTGTGGTGGCCATATCAGTGGGGGAAGCCGAATCTCTATCACTTGCAATTAAATTTCACGGTGGCTGGCGAGCCTTCCGATTCGCAATCGCTGAATTTCGGCATTCGCAAGATTACCCAGCAGCGCGACGCCGACAGGGCTTTTCCTGAGCTTGGAAACGTCGGCAACTTTTACTTGCAGATCAACGGCAAAGATTATTTGATTCGCGGAGGCGTCTATTCTCCCGACCTGCTTTTTCGCAGCGATCCCGCACGCGACGCGGCAATCATGCAGTACGCCAAAGACCTCGGACTAAACCTGCTTCGCTGGGAGCTGAAAATTGCCGACGACAGCATGATCGAGCGCGCCGACCAGGAAGGGATGCCGGTAATGCTGGGCTGGATGTGCTGCGCCCAATGGGAACATTGGGAGCTTTGGAGCGCTGAAGACCAGTGGGTGGAGACGTCGGGGTTTGAAGCCGAGGCTGTTGAGCGTCCCTTCGAGCAGGCGTAGCGCGTCGCGTGGGGCGGCCGGGCCAAGGCTGATGAACCCGTAGAACGCGCGGCCGTGGTCGCGGAAGGTCAGCTCCTGGCCGCGCGGGCCGCAGCAGCCGGTGCCGTAGAGGTGCAGTCGGAAGGCGCGTGGTCGGGGTGGGAAGCGGTTGAGGTAGTGCTCGTCGCGTTCCTCGAA
>JBDUDA010000165.1:0-6869 GCA_040003205.1 Acidobacteriaceae bacterium
GTCGCGCCAGCGACGAGTGCAGTCGAAGCATCCCTATCGCTTCGAGGGTGCGGTTGGATGGGTCAACCTCCTCCCGACCGACAGGTCGCGGTATGGAATAGGGGTCTTTCGACTCGCAATGGTCTTCGTTCCGAAGACCATTACTCCCTCAAGATGACAATGGCTAAAATTACGATGGCATGAGGGTCATGCTTTCTCCTCACTGCTACAATGCGTTGTTTCTTGAGTCTCTCCAAAGAACTTTTGCTCACACATAGACGTACCATGCATGTGATGTGAGGGTCCTGTTCAGGACTGGTAGGGCAGAGACCTGAGTTGGGAGAGTGCGGGTTGGAAGACGCGCAACTGGCTGCCACGTTGGTCCGTCGCTGCATAGCAGGCGATGCGGGCGCATGGGAGGAGATCGTCCAGCGCTATAGCAGGCGCATTTATAACATCTGCTATCGTTTTGCGGGCTCGGCGGACGATGCTCAGGACCTTACCCAGGAGGTCTTCATCAAGATGTATCGCACGTTGAAGACGTACGATGTGGAGCGTGGCGCGCTCATGACGTGGGTGACGACCATTACCCGCAATCTGCTGGTGGATCATTTCCGCAAGACGCGGCAGGATCGAATCACCGATTCCCTGGATGCAGAGACTTCCCAGCATGAGGATGCCGCCCCCTCAAGCGAGCGTATTCCAGACAAGACTCAGCCTCCTGATTCTCGGGTTCAGAGCCGCGAAACCGGAGAAGTGGTGCATCAGGCGCTGCAAAAGCTTTCGCCCGAACTGCGCGAAGCAGTGATTCTAAGAGACTTACAAGACATGGACTATCGCGATATTGCCACCGTTCTGAAAGTACCGGAGGGAACTGTGAAATCCCGTATAAACCGCGGACGCGCGGAACTTGCGCGCCTGCTTCAACGTACCTATAAGCAGGTGATGTGATGGCGGAACAACCTACAAACACGATGCGCTGCAGCGAGTTCGACGCTTTGCTGAGCGATGCGGTTGAGCAGCGCCTGACCGGTCACCAGCTGGTGGGGTTTGAGGCTCACTCGAAGACTTGCGCGACTTGCGGACCGCTGATGGCGGAAGCTACCGCGGGCCGACAATGGCTGAAAGCCCTGGCTGAAGTTGAGCCGCCTTCCGTGCTAATGGAAAACATTTTGGTGGCAACGACCGGGTTCGACACCTTCCGCAGCCGCAGTCGAGTGAAGTCTCGTCCGGATGCGTCGTGGGTCGAGAAAATGCGCGATCGCGCTGGCCTGTTGTTTAGTCCCATCATGGCGGTGGCGAAGCAGCCGCGCTTTGCGATGTCATTCGGGATGGCTTTCTTCTCGCTGTCAATCACCATGAGCCTGGCGGGGGTGAAGTTAGGCGACGTCCGGCGCGTGGACCTGCGCCCCTCCGCGATCAAGAGAACCTACTATGAAAGCTCTGGCCGGGTAATCAAGTATTACGAGAATATTCGATTCGTGTACGAGATCGAATCGCGCATGCGTGAGTTTAAACGCTCAACGGCTCCCGCAGAGCCAGCGCCCGGATCAAATGATAAAAACAGGAAAAACAATACCAGTGAGCAGCCCGATAACGGACCGAGCCAGGGTCCGCAAAAGCGGGAGGAACGCAACTACAGCCAGGGGGAGAATCAGCCGATGTTCGCCGCTCTTCCGAATGTTTCGCCTGTAGTGATCATCAAGAACACATACAGGAGGGATTCATGAACTGCGCCAACCATGGTGATGTAGCAGCAATCGCTTATTGCCGCACCTGCGGCAAGGCCTTGTGCGCGAATTGCACACGCGAAGTACGAGGGGTGATTTATTGCGAGAACTGCCTGGCGGAAAGAATGCAGGGAACGCCCTCGGCAGCGGCTTACAGTGGAAGTCCGCTCCCGCCACCGATTCTTCACGATGTGCGTTCCAGCCCGAATCCCGCGTTGGCTGGAATTCTCGCCGGCATCTTTCCCTTCGGTGTAGGCGCCGTCTATTGCGGACAGTATGCGAAAGGACTGGCCCATCTGCTGATCTTCACCGGACTAGTCTGGGGCCTGTCCTCAGGCCACTTAGGCAGCCTCGAACCCGTCCTGGGAATTGGGATGGGATTCTTCATCGTGTACCAGATCATTGATGCCATCCGATCTGCAAAAGCCATTCAAATGGGACAGCCTGCGCCCGATCCCTTTGGGCTCGGACATGCATTCGGTACGGGTGAATTAACCGGGCAGAGCGGCATAACGCAAAAATCAAGCGTCTCCAAAGTGCCTACCGCTGCCGTGGTTCTTATTGGACTGGGAATTTTATTTCTGCTGCACACGGCCGGCATTCTCGCCGTGAACGCCGACCGGATTTGGCCGCTCTTCATCATCGCTCTTGGAATCTGGGTTTACGCTAAGCGTCAGGGCATGGTGGGGCCACGTTATGACTCTCACGGTCGCGCCTACCGTACCCGGGGGCTCACTGGCCCCGCAGTGCTGGTGACGGTGGGAATCCTCTCGCTGATTCAAAGTCTTGATGGTCCGGGTTGGGAGCGGACCTGGCCAGTTTTGCTTCTGGTAATCGGCCTCACTCGCTTGCTCGAGAGTAGGAATCCCCCTCTGCCTCCAGCTCCGATGGATCAGGGTTTATCAGGTCAGGAGGCCCCGAGCTCTGGTGCAGCCACAACTGATATCGCACCCGCTTCGACGGACGCCGATCGCGAGGTCCACAATGGCTAGCCCCGCGCAAATACCCGCCGCTCGTCCGCCGCGCTCGTTTGCTGGACCGGTAGTGCTGATCATTGTTGGGATTATTTTTCTGCTGGGGAACCTTCGCATGCTGCGATGGGAAGCCCTTGCGCAAACTTTCGCTCACTACTGGCCGATGCTGCTGATCATATGGGGCGTGATCAAACTGCTCGAATACCAACAAGCGCAAAGGAACGGAACGCGCGCACCGGGAATCGGTGTGGGCGGAGTTTTTCTGCTGATTTTCATTATTGTTTTTGGGATCGCATCAACCCAGGCGTCCCACTTCAACTGGAGCGAGATCCGCGACCAGATGCACATGGAAAATGGCGACTTCCCGCTCTTCGGGCACTCTTACAATTATGACGACAATTTGGATCAGGCTTTCCCTGCTGGCGGCTCCCTGCGTGTGACGAACGAGCGCGGAGCGGTCAATGTAAATTCGGCGACAGACAATCAGATCCATGTCTCGGTTCACAAACGCATCAGCGCTGATAATCAGCAGGAAGCCGATAAATGGAATCCTCAAACTAAGCCCCAGATCAGCGTGAGTGGGCCTGTCGTTACACTGAACGCGAACACTCACGGTGCGGGCGACCACTGGGTCTCGACCGACATGGATATTTCCATTCCTCGCAAGGCTTCGGTGGTAATTTCTACGCGCCATGGGGACATCAATGTAATGGGCCGCGAGGGCGATGCGGGAATCACCAGTGAGCACGGCGACGTCTCGGTGACGGATATCGCCGGGAACGTCAGCTTGAATCTCGATCACAGTTCAGCTCGAGTTTCAAAAGTAACATCTGACGTTTCAGTCGACGGGCGCGCGAATGACGTTTCGCTGGAGGATATTAAGGGCACCGTCCGACTGAGCGGCGATTTCATGGAAAGTTTGAAACTGGCAAAAATCGCCAAACCGGTAGAGTTCAAATCGTCGCGAACGGAAATGGCGTTCAATAAGCTCGACGGAGACCTCGACCTCGATTCCGGCGATCTGCAAATGTCGAACGTTGTCGGGCCGCTGCGAATCACGACCCGTTCCAAAGACGTGCGTGTCAATGGTGATTCCGGTGACGTCCGTTTGCAGGATGAGAACGGCGCTGTCGAAATTCGCGTCAGCAAGTTGGGCAGCCTTCAGGTGGAAAATCGTCAGGGCGATATTCGGATATTTTTACCGGATAAGGCGGCCTTTCAAGTGGATGCTCACGCTCGCAATGGCGAGATTCAATCGGATTTCGCCGAAATTAAAATTGACAGTCGCGACGATCAGGCGAGCGCTTCGGGAACGGTTGGAAGCGGAGGTCCTCGTATGGTGCTGAATAACGAGCATGGCGCGATTGAAATTCGTAAGGGATCGTCGATGGCGGAGGACATGCCTGCGATCCCGAAAATTCCGCACGCGCCCCGCGCGCCGCACGTACCAGACCCGCACTCGCCGCCCGAGCCCGATGATAATTAACAACATTCGGCTTGTGTAAGCGGACACTCTTGTCCGCTGACTTTAGTCAGGAACCTGCCGCCGCGCAGCAAAAGACAAGTCCAAAGCAAGCGGACAAGAGTGTCCGCTCTACACTGTTTACGAATTACGCGCGGTGGTATTCTTAGCTTCTTCCAATACAAATAAATATGATTCGTTCTTATCAGGGCATTACACCAAGGGTCCCCGCTTCGTGTTACGTTGACGAGTCTGCGCAGCTCATTGGAGATGTTGTCCTGGGCGAGCACGCCAGCATTTGGATGAATGCCGTTTTGCGCGGCGACGTTCACAGGATTCGTGTTGGCGCTCACTCAAACGTGCAGGACTGTAGTGTGCTGCATGGCATGAAGGAACTTTACGGCGTGTTTCTCGGGGAATATGTAACCGTGGGACACTCGGTCACCCTGCACGGATGCACGATTGAAGACCGCTGCCTGATTGGGATGGGCGCAATCATTTTGAATGGCGCACGCATTGGAGCGGGTTCAATTATTGCGGCCGGAACTCTGATTCCCGAAAAGACGGTGGTTGATCCCGGATCGTTGTGGATGGGTTCCCCCGGGAAATTTCGCCGCAAGCTCGAAGACCAAGATCAAGAAACTATCCTGCGCTATGCAAATAACTATTTAGGATACAAAGAGTCATACCTGGCGGAAACAGGCTCGAAGCGCGCTGACGAAACTTTCAAAAGAAAATACAAATGATTAAAGCTGTCAGAGGAACACGCGATCTTCTGCCACCCGAGACTTCCTTGTGGAATTTCGTCGAGGCGGCGGGGCGTGACGTCTTCCGCGCTTACAATTTCCACGAAATTCGCACGCCGATTTTCGAAAGCACTGAGCTTTTCGCGCGTGGCGTCGGAGAGCAAACCGACATTGTCGCCAAAGAGATGTATACCTGGGAAGACAAGAGCCGCGCGGCCAGTGAAAAAGGGCAGTCGCTCACTCTGCGTCCGGAAAATACAGCTGGTGTAGTGCGGGCTTACATTGAGCACAAGCTTGGCGATCGCGGCCTGCAAAAGCTGTATTACATTGGAGCGCAGTTTCGTCGCGAGCGTCCGCAGAAGGGCCGCTATCGGCAGTTCTACCAGATCGGCGCCGAAGTGCTTGGTCCGGCGAGTTCGGGCAGCGAGTCTCCGGCCCGCGATGCCGAAATTCTAGAATTGCTGGCGACCCTGCTCGACCGGCTGGGAATCGAAGGCTGGGCGTTACGCTTGAATTCCGTGGGTTGCAGCAACGATCAAGCAGCCTATAACGAAGCGCTGCGCAAGGCGTTGGAGCCAGTTGCGTCGAACATGTGCGTGGATTGCCAGCGGCGGGCTGTGACCAATCCTCTGCGGGTGTTTGATTGCAAAGTCCCTGAAGACCAGCCCGTGATTGAGGCGCTGCCGCGAATCAGCCAATTTTTGGATGAGCCCTGCCGCAATCACTTTCAAGAAGTGCAGGAAATATTGAAGGCAGTTGGAGTGCCATTCACTCTGGATGATCGCCTCGTCCGCGGACTCGACTATTACACGCGCACTGCGTTCGAGTTTATTCATGGGGCGTTAGGCGCGCAGAATGCGATTCTTGGTGGAGGCCGCTATGACGGACTCTCGGAATCACTGGGAGGCCCGCCGGCTCCGGGCATTGGCTTTGCCATCGGAGAAGACCGTCTCATTCTGGCGCTGAAAGAAACGGCGGAAGCCGTTCATCGCAAGCCGGATGTGTACATCGCGGCGCTTGGCCCGGGGATGGACCGCGAGTCGGCCCGCCTGGCGCGGGAGTTGCGCCGTCACGACGTAATCGTTGAATTAGGCGACGAGAAGTTCCGTCTGAAAAAATCTTTCGAAACTGCCGAAAAACTGGGCGCGCGATTCACTCTGATCGTCGGTGAAAACGAGGTCAAGGCAAACGCATTTGCGCTAAAAGATCTCGAGAGCGGCGTGCAAGTGTCAGTGCCTCGGGCTGCGCTGGCAGAGAAAATTTTATCTGCGCGATAACGGGAGTTATCAAATGAAACGGCATTTAGTTTGTTGGTTGTTCTTAGTCTCTTCGGCGTTTGTTTTATCGGCGCAAAATCCTGCCAGTCACAAAGCATTGACTCCCCTGGAGCAGACGCTCATAGACAACTCACGGGCGTTTCCGGAGGCGTTGAAAACGAAAAACGTGGCCTCATTGAAGCAGATGCTGGCTGATGATTTCTTCGCGGTCGGCAGTGAGGGAGGCCTCCACCAGCGCTCTGAGATTCTCGACTGGGCGGCGGAGTCCGGGCTAAAGGATTACACCGTATACAACGCCACCGTGGCGGAATTGGAAGACGACACCGCCATCGTTACCTACAATTTCATCGTCAGCATGCCTGAAGGCGATACCGACTTGGCCCCGCGCTACCAGAGGGTGTCCGATCTGTGGATTAAAAGCGGAGAACAGTGGAAGTTGAAATTCCAGCAGGCAACTCCGCTGCGCGCGATAGATTAAGGGGCGGGATTTGGTGCGGTCCCTCAGCGGCTAAAGCCGCAGAGCTTAATGGACCGGTAATGCAGGACTGAAGTCCTGCTCCACCCAAAGACAGGGAGCTGCCGACCCAAGCAGACTTGAGCGGCCAACCGGACTTGAGTGACCCGACCGGACGTGAGCAGCCCAACCGGATTTGAGCGACCCAACTGGACTTGAGCGACCCAACCAGACCTAAGCCGACGCC
>JBDUDA010000166.1:0-6853 GCA_040003205.1 Acidobacteriaceae bacterium
CGATCTGCGACAACACTTGCAGATCGGTCAGGTCGTGGTCCTGGAAGTCGCTGAGGGCGCGCTCAGGATTTTCGCCAGCATTGCGGTAACGCTCCCATAATTCTCGGTAGCGTGGATAACGTCCAATCAGATTGTTGGGATTCGCTTGAAATAAATAACGCAGCGCGAACTGACGTTCTGCACTGGAGAGATCGCACGCCGGCTTTGAAGCGATGGCGAGGAAGGGATCTTTCGCCGCGCCTGCCACGTAGTCCTGAATCTGAGTGATAAGGGATGGGACCAGATTAAATGTCTGATGAACATCTGGGAACTCATCCAAAACTTTTACCATGCCGTAATAGTCTTTTAAAGCGTGCAGACGCACCCACGGAAGCCGGCATTCTTCGCTCACCAAATCTTTATAAAACGGCTGATGCTGGTGCCATAAGACAACTACACGCAGAACAGGCATTGATTGTTGAAGACCTCAACAACAAGAAGTGAAGAGTAAAAAGTCTACCACGCGAAAGTTTCCAACTGCGGAGCGGGTGTTTAGGATCTAAGCAGCTGTCATCCCGACCGGAGCGCAGCGAAGTGGAGGGACCTGCTTTAGTTTTACGAACTGCAAACAGCAGGTCTCTCGACTGCGCAAAGCTTGCGCTTTGCTCCGCTCGAGATGACAGGTTAATTAAGTGAAGGTAAAGGTAAAGGGATCAGTCCGGAAAAATGAACAAGGAAGAAAAAGTTTACCTCGCTGATGCCTTTAATGTGAGAGGTAAATTTGGAACTAAGAGCGCTGTCATCTCGACCGAACTAGTCGATTGCGTAGAAATCGATTGGTGAGAGAAGGCACCCGCTGCGATTCTTATCATAAAGCCTGCAGATCGCGCGACCTGTCGCTACCACTCTTTAAAATGGCATCCAATCCGGTACACTTGGTAGCCGTTGAGCATCTATGACAAAAGATCCGATACCGAGCCCGAAGTTTCCGTCGCAAAAAGCACCTACGACCGAAGATTCGACTCCTTCGCAGAGCTTGCCGTCTAAGCCTCTCACCCGCTCTGATATTACGCTCCTAAGCGACCAGGATTTTTATCTCTTCAACGAAGGCCGCCACTATCGCGCCTACGACAAAATCGGCGCGCACGTAGTGAAGGTCGCCGGTGATCAGGGTGTTTGTTTCAGCGTATGGGCTCCCAATGCACGCGAAGTTTCTGTGATGGGAAATTTTAACGATTGGAATCCCAGCTCCCATTATCTGCACTCGCGCGGCAGTTCCGGCATCTGGGAAGGTTTTGTCGCCGGCCTTGGCAAAGGCACCCTTTATAAGTTTCACATCGTTTCGCAGCATCACGGATACGTCGGCGACAAGGCCGATCCCTTCGGAGTTTTTCACGAAGTCGCGCCCCGTACTGCTTCCGTGGTTTGGGACCTCGACTACGAGTGGTCAGACAAAGAATGGATGGCAGGTCGCGGCAAGAAGATTTCCCTAAATGCTCCCCTCTCCACTTATGAAGTGCATCTGGGATCGTGGATGCGTATTCCGGAGGAGGACAACCGTTCACTCACATATCGCGAAATCGCTCCCCGGCTCGCCGACTATGTGGAGCGTATGCAGTTCACGCATGTGGAGCTGCTGCCGGTGATGGAGCATCCGTTCTACGGGTCTTGGGGATATCAGACCACTGGATATTTTGCTCCCACATCGCGCTGGGGAACTCCGCAGGATTTTATGTACCTGGTGGACCACCTTCACCAGCGCGGCATTGGAGTCATTCTCGACTGGGTTCCGTCGCACTTCCCTTCCGACGCGCACAGTCTGGCGTATTTCGACGGCACTCATCTCTTCGAGCATGCGGATTGGCGGTTAGGATTTCATCCCGACTGGAATACATACATTTTTAATTACGGACGCAATGAAGTCCGTAGCTTTTTAATGTCGAGCGCCATGTTCTGGCTGGATAAATATCATGCCGATGGATTACGGGTGGATGCCGTTGCGTCCATGCTGTATCTCGATTATTCGCGGCGCGAAGGCGAGTGGATTCCGAACAAATTTGGGGGACGCGAAAATCTTGACGCGATCGAATTTCTGCGCCAGCTCAATACTGAAGCCTACAAGGAGCATCCCGACACGCAGACGATTGCGGAAGAATCCACTTCGTGGCCCATGGTCTCTCGTCCTACTTACCTGGGCGGCTTAGGTTTTGGAATGAAGTGGGACATGGGGTGGATGCATGACAC
Organism: Acidobacteriaceae bacterium; assembly: GCA_040003205.1. GTDB lineage: Bacteria > Acidobacteriota > Terriglobia > Terriglobales > Acidobacteriaceae > JALYIM01. Next base: position 2,224 of record JBDUDA010000166.1, read on the forward strand.
GCTGGAATATTTTGCGCGTGAGCCAATTCACCGTCAGTATCACCAGGGGCGGCTGACTTTTCGCATGCTCTACGGATTCACTGAGAACTTTGTCCTGCCGCTTTCACATGACGAAGTTGTCCATGGGAAGGGATCGTTGCTCGACAAAATGCCCGGCGATGTCTGGCAGAAATTCGCCAACCTGCGTTTGCTTTACGGATATATGTATGCACAGCCCGGCAAGAAACTACTTTTCATGGGTGATGAATTTGGCCAGTGGGATGAGTGGTCGCATGATAAGAGTTTGGACTGGCATCTGAGCGAGCAACCTCCTCATCGCGGTATTCAAAATTGGGTACAAGCCCTAAATCGTCTCTATCGCAGCGAGCCTGCCTTGCATGAGCTGGATTCAGATAGCGCCGGATTTGAGTGGATTGACACCAATGACAATACCTCCAGCGTGCTTTCGATGTTGCGCAAAGGGAAGTCTTCGACCGAGATGATTTTGACGGTGTGTAATTTCACACCGGTGCCGCGGGCACCTTATCGGGTGGGGGTTCCGATGGGAGGATTTTGGCGGGAAGTGCTGAATGGCGATGCCGTGGAGTACGGCGGCTCGGGATGGGGGAACATGGGAGGCAAAGAAGCCGAAGCCATTCCCACTCACGGAAGACCTTATTCGCTGAACCTAACGCTGCCTCCTCTGTCAGTGGTGTTTATGAAGGTGGGAGTTTCCCTGAAAGCCGAATAGATGGCATTTTTTGCCGCAGGTTCGGCACTTTCTTCCTTGCAACCTCTTCATCGGCCAATTACCGTTCTGGGCCTATATTTTCCCGATGTGGCTTCAAGGCTTCACCTTGGCACCCCACCGTTCCGCTAAGCGTCTGTCATTGCGGGCCGGCGGCTGAGCAACGATTCGACCTTATCGAGGAACGTTCCTATCGGAGAGCCTTTTTCTACGGAAGCATCCACAAAATGGAGCGCTTCTTCAAGTACTGGTTGAGATCCCGAGACCATAATGATGGGCAGTAGCGGGTTACAACGCTTAAGCTCAGCAGCGAGCTCGGCTCCATTCATTCCTGGCATTTCGTAGTCTGAGATGACCGCAGCAATGTCTTGCTCGCGGCAATGAAACAACTTAAGGGCCTGTCGACCGTTGCCAGAGGTAATCACTTCATACCCGTAGCTTCCGAACATCAGGCTATAAAAATTTCTGAACTGAGGGTCGTCGTCCACGCACAGAAGCGTAGTTGCTTTCATTTGGGGGAGGGCTTTCTTACTAAATGTTTTGTCGTCGAATGCAAAGCGCGACAAATCACTTATTTCCACAGCACGCGCATAGCCATATCGTCGAGGCCGTTTTGCGAACACAACTTGCCTCATTTAAAGTGTTGGCTCATGGAAACCACGGGCGAGCGATTTGAACGTGCCGTCACTATCATGTCTCGCTTGCGCGCCCCCGGAGGTTGCCCATGGGACCGTGAGCAAACCTTCGACTCCATCAAGCCCTACACCGTCGAAGAAACCTATGAAGTGCTGGAAGCAATTGACAATCGTGACTGGCAGGAACTGCCGGGTGAACTGGGCGACCTTCTGCTACAAGTCCTCTTTTACTCACAAATGGCGTCCGAAGACGAGAAATTTTCGATTGACGATGTGCTCGACCGGCTCTCCAGCAAACTGATTCGCCGGCATCCGCACGTTTTCGGCGAAGTGCGGGCGGATACCTCTGCCGAGGTCTTGCGAAACTGGGAACAAATTAAAGCTGAAGAAAAACAGGATCGCTTCTCTAAAGACGACATACACACATCCAGCACGGACGTCGGGAATAAGGACCCTAAGTCGATTCTAGAGGACGTCTCCGTTGCCATGCCCGCGCTCCTGGAGGCTAAGAAGCTAAGCTCGCGAGCGGCTCAGGTCGGATTTGACTGGCCTCACATAGATGCTTTATTCGAAAAACTCAAGGAAGAAACCGAGGAACTACAGAATGAGCTGCGGACCGGTCTCGGGCGAAATCTTCCGGATGACAGGGACGACCGGAATCAGGCCGAAGCGACGAGCCAGCCGGTCGACGAAAACGCGCGTGCGCGGCTGGAGAATGAACTGGGTGATATGTTCTTCGTCCTTGTGAACATTGCCCGTTATCTGTCACTAGATCCCGAGTCGTCGCTGAAGCGGAGTAACCGTAAATTTCGCCAGCGTTTTCAATGGATGGAAGAACAGTTACGCGCAAGCGGCCGTGCTCCCAGCCAGGCCGCCATGGACGAACTCGAAGAGCTGTGGCGGCAAGCAAAGCAACAAGAACCGATCCCGCGATGACAGCCGAGTCTGTTGTCATCAGGAATTGCCAGGCTCTGGAGGATATGCAGGCTTGCGTCCAGTTACAAAAGAGAGTGTGGGGATTCTCCGATGCGGAGCTCGTGCCGCTTCGCCTTTTCGTTGTGGCAGAGAAGATTGGGGGTCAAGTTATTGGTGCCTTTGCGGGCGCTTCTCTGGTTGGATTTGCCCTCGCGATCCCCGGATTTCGTGAAGGACGTCCGTATCTGCATTCTCACATGCTGGCGGTAAATGAAGAATTCAGGAATGTGGGCCTTGGCCGCCGCATAAAGATTTTTCAACGCGAAGACGCGCTGAAGGAAGGCTTCGAGTTGATCGAATGGACTTTCGATCCACTTGAAATTAAGAACGCGTATCTGAATATCGAGCGCCTGGGAGCGATTGTGCGGCGCTATATTCCGAACCAGTACGGAATCACCTCGTCACCTTTGCAGGGCGGCCTGCCCACAGACCGGCTGGTGGCCGAGTGGTGGCTGCGGTCCAAAAGGGTGGCGACTTTGCTGGACAAAGGAACGCTGCAAGCGGATGCAACTGTGCTGCGAACCATCGACGTTCCCGCGGAGATTTATCAGGTAAAGAACTCGGCTTCGAAAGACCGCGCAATCGAGATTCAAAACAAAATTCGTGCCGAGTTTGAGAGCGCTTTCGCTGATCAGCTGGCAGTCGTCGGTTATCGACGCGACGAAGCTGGCAATGGTAGTTTCTTGCTCAACCGCTGGAATCCTGAACATATTTAATCCCACTGCCCATGAAGATTGAAGCCATTACGATCCGCGAAATCCAGATGCCGCTGGTCCATTTCTTTGAGACCAGCTTTGGAAGAACTTACGACCGCCGAATTCTGCTGCTCACGGCGCATTGCGAAGGCGTGGATGGATGGGCGGAATGTGTGGCCAGCGAGGCGCCGTACTACAGCTCCGAGTGGCTCGACACCGCATGGGCCACGATCGTCCATTTTCTAGCGCCAGCCGTTCTGGGCAAACAAGATGTGTCAGGGCGCGATTGTGCCGCTCTTATGGCACGTGTGCGGGAACATCGCATGGCGAAGGCTGCGGTCGAAAACGCGGTCTGGGATGCTGAGGCCAGACAGCAGAAGCTGCCGCTGTGGAAGCTGTTGGGTGGAAGCCAGAAGGAAATTCCCTGCGGCGTTTCCATAGGAATTCAAGATTCCATCCCACAACTGCTAGAAAAGATTGCGGAAGAGCTAGCCTCTGGGTACCGCCGCATAAAAGTAAAAGTTAAGCCCGGCTGGGATCTGGATGTACTCGAACAAATCAGAGCGCGCTGGTCCGACATTGTGCTCAGCTGCGATGCCAACTCGGCGTACCGGCTCGACCAATTGGAGCATCTCCGCAAGTTCGATCAATTTAATCTTTTAATGATTGAACAGCCTCTTTGGGAAGACGACATATACAATCACGCGCGCTTGCAGCGTCAACTGCGGACTGCGATTTGTCTGGATGAATCCATTCACCATGCCCGCTCGGCTGCCGAAGCAATCGAAACCGGCGCTTGCCGGATCATCAATATTAAAGTTGGCAGGGTGGGCGGCTTTAGTGAGGCCATCAAAATTCACGATGTCAGCGCGGCCAACATGGTTCCGGTCTGGTGCGGGGGAATGCTCGAGTCCGGCATTGGGCGAGCGCACAACATCGCACTGTCAACTTTGGAGAATTTCAGTCTTCCCGGCGATGTGTCTGCCTCAAGGCGCTATTGGAGAGAAGACATCATTGAGCCCGAAGTCGAGGTCGGTTCTGAAGGCATGATCCAGATTTCGGATAACCCAGGGACAGGATATTCCATCCGGGAAGAGCTGATAAAAAAATTGACGGTCCGCCAGGAAACCATTCGACCGGTGTGATCCAAAGTCCTGGTTAAGCTATCGCTTTTGATCAGCCGCGGCCGGCAGACGATTCGACGCCAGAGTAGCTTCCTGCTTCTTGAGCAGCTCAACTCCTTCCGCAACCGAGAGATTCGCCGGAGCGGGCTGGAAGTCGGTGAACACATGGGTGGATTTGAAATTAAGGTTCTTGAAGAAAAGGGCTTTTCCCGTGAGAGCGAGATCCATGTAGGTAACTTCCCAATTTCCGCCTCCAATGTCCGCCTGCTCCACCAGAAAGTGACCGCCTTGATCGAGGTGGCCGAGAATGCCCCATCCGAAAGCCACGTCTTTGATAAGACTTCCTTCTATTTTTGCTAGCCGGTGCGCTACGGCGTCGATCAACAGGTCGCCCTGCATACCGGTCAATATCTGTTCCACAGTCGAAGGAGGAGAATATTTCGGGTTGGGTGAAAATTTAAGACGTACCAAATC
>JBDUDA010000167.1:0-6848 GCA_040003205.1 Acidobacteriaceae bacterium
AATCGAATACTCAGATTATTGCGAACAAGTCCGGTTGGGCGAATTGCGAAAAGCGGCGAAAGATTGAGAATCTCGCGCTCATGTTGCGTGGAGCTATGGAGGCGAAGGAACGGGTTGGGCTGATGTTGAACGTCCGCAAGGACGACCTCGATGCCGTCCTGACGGTGTTGTCAGCGCTGAAGCGTCCAACCATATCCACGCTGAGCGATCCGGAGTGGCTGGCGGTTAACACGGTGATCGAAGCCGCGACCGCCTGGGATGTTATCCCACGTTTAAAGCAGGCAAACGCTCAGGGGATCGTGGAATATCCGCTCAATAAGGTGGTCATGTAATGCGGATATTGACGGGCGCCACCGCGGCAAAGAAGGTGAAAGCGTTGGTAGCGCGCGGCTCGCAACTCGGCTCGGTGGAAAAAGCGGTGAAGAAGATTTTATCCGCCGTCAGGCTCGACGGAGACATTTCTGTGCGGCGCTTCGCTCAGCGCTGGGACGGATTGCGACCAGATCAGCCCATGCGAGTGGATCAGGCAGAGATGGATCGCGCGTGGAAATCTGCGTCCGCGGAATTTAAGTTGGCTTTGCGCGAGGCTGCGGGAAATATCAGGAGTTTCAGCAAGTGGCAGATGCCGCGAGAATGGACACGAACGCACAAAGGATTGTCCGTGGGGCAGATCGTAAGGCCGCTGGAGTCGGTGGGCTGCTACGTCCCCGGAGGGCGGCATCCACTGGTCTCGACGCTGTTGATGACCGTCATTCCGGCGCAAGTCGCGGGGGTAAAGACGATTCGTGTCGTTTCGCCGAACCCTCCCTCGGAAGTTCTGGCCGCGGCTGGGATGCTTGGGGTGGGCGAATTCTATCGAATAGGAGGAGCACAAGCGATCGGGGCTCTGGCTTACGGTACGGAAAGTATTTTGCCGGTCGTAAAGATAGTAGGCCCCGGAAACTTGTATGTGACTGCGGCCAAAAAGTTGGTTTTCTTCGATTGCGCCATTGACTTTCTGGCGGGGCCAACAGAAGTCGTCATTCTTAGTGACGACGGGCGTCCCGAGTTCATCGCCGCTGATCTTGTTGCGCAGGCTGAACACGATGTCGAGGCGCAAGCAATTCTTATCACAACTTCCCGGCGGCTTGCCAAAGCGGTTGTGAATTCTGTCGCGCGACTGGCTGCGGGCAATAGCGTGGCCCGAGAGTCGATCGCGCGGAATGGAGTAGCGTTAGTCGCGCAAACAGCCAAGCAGACACGGGATTGGGCGAACATGCTCGCTCCTGAGCACATCACCGTCTCCCGCAAAGACGTTCCGTTCATCCAAAATGCTGGATCCATCTTCGTGGGAGACTATTCTCCACAGGCTGCGGGCGATTACGTGACTGGGCCAAACCACGTTTTACCCACCGCCGGCGGTGCCCGTTTTCGCGGCGGACTCAGCGTGCTGGATTTCGTTAAGCTCATCACGGTTCAAGAAGTCTCCCGCACGGGCCTGCGCCGCATTTCTCACAGTGTCGAGTATCTTGCAGGGATCGAAGGCTTGCAGGCCCACGCCGAATCCGTGCGGATGAGGGTGACACATGCTTAGCGCGCGTCAGCCCGTGCGAAATTTGAAAACGTACCACCCTCCTCTGGGACAGCGCGAAGGCCTGCGGCTGGATTTCAACGAGAATACGGTGGGCTGTTCGCCTCGAGTATTAGAACGCTTGCGCCAGTTGGATGGCGAGCAACTGGCACGTTATCCCGACCGCGCACCCCTGGAAGCGGCCGTGGCTGCGCATCTGAATGTAACCCCTGAGGAGCTTCTGCTTACTAACGGCACAGACGAAGCCATCCATCTGGTTTGCCAGACCTACCTCGAAGCTGGTGATGAAGCACTGATCGTGGTTCCGACATTCTCCATGTACGAGATTTATGCTGCGGGCACGGGCGCTCGGGTTATCTCGATTCCGGCGGAAGATTTTCGTTTCCCCACCGAACTCTTGCTCGCAAGAATCAACACTCGCACGCGATTTATTGCAGTGGCGAATCCCAACAATCCCACCGGATCACTAGTGCCGGCGGAAGTTTTACTCCGCATAGCGCAAGCGGCACCCAACGCCGCGCTCCTGGTGGATGAAGCCTACTTCGAGTTTTGCGGCGAGACCCTGATTCCCCATTTCCGAAACACTCCGAATTTGTTTGTCTCGCGAACTTTTTCCAAGGCCTACGGTTTAGCGGGATTAAGAATAGGCGTTCTCACCGGAAATGTAGATCAAATGAAAATGGCCCGGCTTGCGAGTTCGCCATACAACGTGAATTCGGTTGCCCTCGCGTGCCTGCCGGACGCGATCGACGATCGGGATTTCGTCCAGCAATATGTGCATGAAGTTGGTGGGGGCCGTGATCTGCTGGAACAGGAATTGCAGTTGCGCGGAATTAAATTCTGGCCCAGCCGGGCGAACTTCGTGCTCATCCTGATTGGTTCCATGAGCACGGCGTTCATTATCGCCATGCGTGAGCGCGGAATATTGGTGCGGGACCGTTCCAGCGATTATGGATGTGAGGGCTGTGTCCGCATCACGTTGGGAAATTTGGCACAGACCGAGCAGATGCTCAAAGCGCTTCGTGAAGCCCTCGGCGAAATTGGAATTTCGCAAAAGGCGGGCTCGTGAGAAGAGGACGGTTGCGAACAGGAACGGTTGAGCGCGTGACAAAAGAAACACAAATCCGCATTAGGCTCACCATCGAAGGCAAGGGACGCTTCAAAGTTTCGACCGGCATTCGATTTTTTGATCACATGCTGGAGTTGTTCGCCCACCATGGCAGCTTCGACCTCGATTTACACGCACTTGGCGACTTGGATGTAGACCAGCACCACACCGTCGAGGACGTGGGGATCAGTCTGGGACAGGCGTTCGCGGAAGCGTTGGGCAACAAGCGCGGGATTCTGCGCGCGGGATATTTTGTGATGCCGATGGACGAAACTCTGGGATTAGCCGCCGTCGATTTTTCCGGGCGCACCGCTTCCGTGATCGATACCAAGGTGAAAAGCCGCCTGGTTGGTGATTTACAGTCCGAACTCGTGGAGGATTTCTTCGAGGGCTTTGCGCGTGGCGCGCATGCGAATGTCCACGCGCGTGTGATGTATGGACGTTCAAACCATCACAAGATTGAAGCCCTGTTTAAAGCATTTGCCCGCGCTCTGAGGGCGGCGTGCTGGCGAGATCCGCAGATGGCCCGTCTGCTGCCGAGTACGAAGGGGCTTTTGTAATGATCGCGATTGTTGACTATGGCGCCGGAAATCTGACGTCGGTGAAGAAGGCCATTGACCATGTCGGGGCGGAATCCAGAATTACTTCCAGCCCGGAAGCGATCGTGTGCGCGACGAAGATTATCCTTCCGGGGGTCGGACACTTCTCTTCCACAAAGAAATTGGGTGAGAGCGGCATGAGAGCGGCGGTCTCCGAAGCCATGGAGAGGGGCGTGCCGTTTTTAGGAATTTGCCTGGGGTTGCAATGGATGCTGCAATCGAGCCAGGAAGCCCCCGAGGTTCGCGGATTGGGAATCTGGCCTGCTCGATGCGAGCGCTTCCCCGCAGAGGTCAAAGCTCCACACGTGGGATGGAACCAGCTCCGCATACGAAACGGCTCCTCGCGCATTTTGAATGGCGTCGGCGACGGGGCGTTCGTTTACTTCACGCACTCTTTTCGCGTTCCTTTGCTGAATTCCACCACGGCGGAGTGCGAATATGGCGGAAGTTTTTCAGCAGTGCTAGAGAAGGACAATCTGTTCGGAGTGCAATTTCATCCCGAAAAGTCAGGGGCCGCGGGGTTGAAACTGCTGAGAAACTTTTGCACGCTGTGAACCTCGAGCAACATTAACAATGTCATGCTGACAAAACGCATTATCGCGTGCCTCGATATAGATAGTGGACGCGTCGTGAAGGGGATTAAGTTTCTCAATCTACGCGACGCGGGCGATCCAGCCGAGCTTGCGGCGGCCCATAGCGAGGCGGGCGCCGATGAAATAGTTCTGCTCGACATTCTCGCCACGCATGAGAACCGTTCCACTCTGCTTGAAACCGTGCGCAGAACTGCGCGCCAGCTTTTCATTCCGTTCACTGTGGGCGGGGGCATTCGCTCGCAGGAGGATGCTGGGGCAATTTTCGATGCCGGGGCGGACAAGGTCAGCATCAATTCATCTGCGCTGGCTGACCCTGGACTGATCACGCGCATCGCAAGCCGTTTTGGATCGCAGGCGGTGATTGTCGCCATTGACGCCAAGCGGGTGAATGGCGGCTTTCAGGCATTCACGGGAGGCGGGCGGATATCCTCCGGACGAGACGCGATTACCTGGGCGAAAGACGCGGAACAAAGCGGTGCTGGGGAAATTCTTGTCACGTCCATGGATCGTGACGGCACTCGCGAAGGGTTCGATTGCGAGTTGACGCGGGCGATTACCGAGAGCGTCCGCATACCTGTGATCGCGTCGGGCGGAGCGGGCGGCGCTAAAGATTTCATTGAACTCTTTCGTCAGGGGGCGGCCGACGCGGCGCTCGCCGCTTCCATCTTTCATTTTGATCTTACAAGTGATCATCGCTCCAGCGGCGGCGCACTCGCGGACTTAAAGCAGCAGCTTCTCGCTGCCGGAATTCCTGTGAGGTGGCCATGCTGATTCCTTCGATCGATCTGATGAATGGCAAAATCGTTCAACTGGTGCAAGGCTCGATAAAAGCGCTGGAGTTTGACGACTTCGAAGAGTGGATTGAGCGTTTTTCGAGTTTCTCGATGGTCCAGCTCATTGACCTCGACGCCGCCATCGGTAGCGGCAACAACCGTTCACTGCTGCGGACATTTTTGAGTCGCCTTCCCTGCCAGGTGGGAGGAGGGATTCGGTCGGTGGAAGGTGCGCGTCAGATTTTGGAACTGGGTGCCAAGCGGGTAATTGTGGGATCGTCCTTAATCGCAGACGGCGAGATCCACACCGACTTTGCCGAACAAATCTCGCAAGCTTTGGGCGTCGACAAACTCGTATTCGCGGTGGACGCCAAAGGGGGCAGGATTGCGATCCGGGGATGGCGCGAGTCAACTGCAATTACGCCCCTCGATGCAATTGCGGCGCTGCAATCCTGGTGCGATGCATTTCTCTACACCCACATAGATAGCGAAGGCCTGATGCGTGGCATTCCATTGGACATTGTTCGCGCACTGCGAGCGGCCACTTCGAAACAACTGATAGTCGCGGGGGGAATCTCTTCGAACGAAGAAATCACCCAGCTCAATAAAATGGGAGTGGACGCCGTTGTAGGCATGGCTTTGTATCTAGGAAAACTTCAGCCGGCTGGAGATTGGACCGCAAAGAAACTCGCTGACAAAATCCTTTAATAAATCACTTTTAAAGAAAACTGTATCTGGCGCGACGACCCTGCTGTCTCGCTGATGATTCCGAAGCCACTGCCGCGCACGATGTTAGAGGGCAGTCCGAAATTCACCAGATTGAAGACGTGCCGTGCATTTGGTCGTGCCGGATTTGGCGATGACATCCGTACAAGTTGCGGGCACCATGACCAATTCGGCGGCTGAAACCTGAACTCGACATTCTTCCTGGATTCCGTCCAAGTTGAAATTAGAGAATGCTTGCGGCCACCTGCTTTCCGGATCACTGGTATCGAGTCTACCGAGTGCGAACACGGTAAAGGAGTCACAAGTGAAGCAATCATTGTTTCAAGAATTACACTGACCGCCTCGTTTGCTCTGGCGTTGCCGCACTTTAAGTTATGATCTTGAAGTTTGATTGGACTAAGAATGCGATATGTCTGATTCCGAAAACATGGCTCCGGGCTGGCCCGGTATTGAACCGCGTTGGACTTCGAGCGCCAAAACCGGCGTGGGTACGGCGCTCAACCAGCACAGCCGCGTCTGGTTCACGATCAGTCATGGAATTCTCAACGAGATTTATTTCCCACGCGTGGATCAGGCCTGTACCCGCGATCTGGGATTGATTGTCACCGGTGATGACTTCTTCTGCGAGGAGAAACGCGATTGCGAATTCAGCAGCACGGCGGTCGAGCCGGGAGTACCACTCTTCGAACTCATCAATACTGACCGCCAGGGAAGATACCGGATCGAGAAAGAAGTTTTGTCCGACCCTTATCGCAATGTAGTGATCCAGAAAATTCGCTTTATCCCCCTCAAGGGGAAACTTGTTGACTACCGGGTCTATGCATTGCTGTCTCCGCATCTCGCAAACTGCGGCCGTGGCAATACAGGATGGAGCGGCGCCTACAAAGGTGTCCCGATGATGTTCGCCGAGCATGGCGGCACTGGGCTCGCGTTCGCGTGTTCGGTGCCCTGGAAGAATGCCTCGGTCGGCTTCGTGGGGTTCTCCGATGGCTGGCAGGACTTATCGACAAATCATCGCATGACGCAAAAATATTCGCGCGCGGAGAATGGCAATATTGCCCTGACGGGGGAAGTGGACCTGGCCGCATGTGGCGGCGAATTCTTATTGGTCGTAGGCTTCGGAGGGATATTCGCAGAAGCCGGACAGCAGTCGAGGGCAACTCTGCTGGAACCCTACGACGAACTTCGTTCGAACTATCTCCGTCACTGGAAATCCTGGCAGATGAGTCTTCTAAAACTTGATGAGCCGCTGCGGGAACGCGATCTTTATCGTTCCAGTACGGCGATGCTGCGAGTACATGAATCTAAAGATTTTCTGGGAGGCGTAATCGCCAGCCTTTCTATTCCATGGGGCTTCAACAAAGGCGACGAAGATCTGGGCGGATATCACCTGGTGTGGCCGCGCGACCTGGTTGAAACCGCGTGCGGACTCTTAGCTGCGGGCGCGTCGTGGGATGCCCTACGCGTGCTCCGCTACTT
>JBDUDA010000168.1:0-6830 GCA_040003205.1 Acidobacteriaceae bacterium
GCCTTGGCGATGGCTAAGCCCAGGCCGAAACCGCCACTGGTACGGGTTCGAGAGCGGTCGCCGCGATAGAAGCGCTCAAAAATGTGAGGCAAATCAGCCTCCGCGATTCCGGTCCCGTGGTCTTCGACCGTCACACGAGTAGCACCATTGACTCTCGATACCGACATCACAACCGGTTTTCCCTGAGGACTATATCGGACCGCGTTTTCCAGTATGTTTGTCCAAATTAGTTGCAAGTCCTCTGGATCCGCCTCTAACAGGCCAGACTCGGAATTCGAGAAATGAATTTCGGTTTCCTGCGCATCCGCCAGATTTCGGATTCGCACTATAGCCTCTTCGCATGTGGACGCGACATCAATGGCTTGCGGATGTCCCTTTACTCCCCCTTGAGACCGCTGCTCGGCACGCTCCAGGCGCAACATCCACTGCACGAGCCGTTCCAGTCGCGCTAGATCTTCCAGAGAGAGCTCAAGTCCCTGCCGGTATTCGTCTGAGGTTCTGGGCTTTTGTAGCAGGGATTGCAACGTGGACTTCAAAACCGCCACTGGAGTTTTTAGCTCGTGAGCGGCGTTTCCCATGAATTCCTTCTGCTGCTCGAACGACCGCTGTAGGCGAGCGAGCATGGCGGTCATGGACTGCGTCAGCGGGCTCAATTCTTCAAGCTGCTGGGATTCCTGTGGCTGACGCAATTGCCAGTTTTGTGTCGAGATGAGCGCAGCGTCGGCGGCAAGTTGCTGCAATGGACGTAAAGCCCTGCGAATCCCCCAGAGCGCGAGCAAACCGGTAACTCCCAACAGCAATAAGCTTGCAATGGCGATGAAAGCCGCGGCGCGCCGCAATTGTTCGTCGGTCCGATGCAAGGGCGCTGCATAAACGATGGTCACTGTCTGGGGCCGAAACGACACCGCTTCCTCGCGATCCAGTACTGGCAGGGAAGCCAGGCGCAGAGCCCGGTAGCGAACATTGCCGGCTTTGAAGTTCCAGGTCTGTATGGGTCCCGCTGAAGGGATCTGCAAGCTGTTCGGCCAGTTGGATGAATGCAGCAGCAGTCCCGACCTCGGTGTCCAAACGGCGAACATATCCGGATGATTGCGGTCAAGAGATGGCGGCATTAAAGTGTTGTCAAAATAGACAGCGCCTGATTTATCTTCTTTGTATCTCACTAATGCGGCGACACTCATGGCTTGTCCCTGGATGCCCGCGTCCAGCGTGGAAAGAAGGCTGCGCTGCGTGTAGAAAACGCCCGCGAGCAGCAGGCCCACCGCCAGCAAAGTCTGTGACAAGACCACGCTTGACAGCAGGCGTCGTTGGATGGAATTTCGCAACATGATTAGTCCCGCAAAATGTAACCCTGGCCGCGGACAGTATGAATTAGTTTGTTGACAGAGCCGCCGTCAAGTTTGCGTCGTAATCCTGAAATATATACTTCGATCACGTTACTGAATTTTTCCCAGTTGTAATCGTAAAGATGCTCGAGAAGCTCCGTCTTGGAAACCACCGCGCCCGGACGATGCGCAAGATACTCGATAACCCGGTACTCCATGGCAGTCAATACGATCGCAATGCCGGCGCGCTGGACGCTATGGTCAACGGTGTTCACATTCAAATCGCCGATCGTGAGAACCGGCGAAGGGTGCCCCTTGCCGCGCCGTATCAGCGCTTTGGTCCGGGCCATTAATTCGCCCAGATCGAATGGCTTGGTGAGATAGTCATCGGCCCCGGCGTTTAGCAACGCAACAATGGATTCCTTGTCATCGCGGGCGGTCAGCACCAGCACAGGAGTGCGCTGGCCTGCCTGGCGAATCTTGTTCAACAAAGTTATCCCGTCAATTTTTGGAAGCAGCAGGTCTAACAGAATCGTGTCGTAGACTTCGGATTCGGCGAGGAATAGTCCTTCCTGACCGTCATTAGCAATATCAACCGCATAACCAGCGCCTTCCCGCAGGCTTCGGGCGACGTTTTCAGCGAGTCGAGGTTCGTCTTCAACGATCAGTATGCGCATCCATCAGGACGATACACCAACCCTGCGGTGCCGGCGTTTCGGTTCGTCCTTTTCGGTCAAGCATTAGTTCTAAGCGACGCTGAAGATCTGCGGACAATCGGCAGGCATTCGGGACGCACATGCCTATTGATTCGAAGCAGAGAATTATTTCCGGTTGGCTCTACGGCGACTTAGTGGATGGATGGACTTATCCCGGCAATCTTCGCGCGCTGAGATTCCGCAACCGCAATCAGTCGAGGCAAGACATCGCCTATGTCGGTCTCTCCCGACCCACCAAACCCGAAATAGAGTTTGCGATACAGGGAGAAAAGTTCGTCATAAACTGGCTCGACGGATTTTTGCGGGGTAAAGACTTTGTGGGTAGGGCAAATTTTGGTTTGCGCTTCTTCGACTGTCTTGAAGGTCCCGGCTGCCAGGAAAGCGAAAATTGCCGACCCGACTCCGACTACGTTGCTGCTGGGAACTAAGACAGGACGCTTGAGTACGTCGGCATAAATCTGATTCAAGACATTATTTTTTTGCGGTATGCCGCCGGCATTAATTACGCGCCGCATGACAACACCATGTTCAGCCATGCGATCGAGAATGACGCGGGTATGAAAGGCCGTGCCTTCGATTGCGGAGAACATTTCGTCTTCGGCAGTGCTTTGCAAGTTCCATCCCAGAGTGATTCCGCGCAGGTTGGGATTTACTAACACGGTGCGATCGCCGTTATCCCAGGTCATGCGAAGCAGCCCGGTCTGTCCTGCGCGAAAATCATGCAGGCCGCGGACTAAACCCTCTACCGTGGCGTTACAGCGGGTAGCGATGGTGCTGAAAATATCGCCCACCGCGGAGAGTCCGGCTTCAATTCCGATGCGCTCAGGATGAACACTGCCCCGCACCACGCCGCAGACTCCGGGCACCAGGTTCACGGATGGAGTGATCCCAATTATGCAAGTGGTAGTTCCTACCACGTTGACCATATCGTCGGTGCCGCATCCGGCGCCGATGGCGTCCCAATGGGCATCGAACGCGCCCACGGGGATTGGAATTCCCGGCTTGAGACCAAGTTTTTCAGCCCAATGTGCTGAGAGAGTTCCGGCAATCTGATCGGAAGTTGCGCATTCGCCGTCGAGCTTTTCGCGAACACCTTTTAGCAGGGGATCCACGCCAATCAAAAATTCTGCCGAAGGTAGGCCCCCGAGCTGCCTGCTCCACAGCCACTTGTGGCCCATCGCGCAAACGCTGCGCTTTACTTTTTGAGGGTCTGTGATTCCGCAAAGGGTGGCGGCAACCATGTCGCAATGTTCGAAAGCAGATGCGAATTCGGAGCGCAGTCCGGGATTGTGGCGCAGCCAGTGCAGAAGTTTCGAAAAACCCCACTCGGAAGAGTAGACGCCGCCGCACCACTGAATGGCCTCCAACCCTTCACGATGTGCCGCCGCGGTGATTTCCGCCGCTTCCCCCTTTGCACGGTGATCGCACCAGAGATAGTACTCGCCCAACGGTTGCATATTTTTATCAACCGGAATTACGGAGGAGCCGGTGGTGTCGAGCGCGATAGCTTCGATCTGTGCGGGCGAGACACCGGACTTTGTAACGGCTTCGCGGGTAGCAGCGCACAGTGCTTGCATGTGATCGTCATGCGATTGAGTGGCATATTCCAGATTTTCCCGGTTGCGATGGAGAGGGTAAGGAGCGGTTGCGCATTGTAGAAGTCCGCGTTCACTATCCACGATCGAGACACGGACGCTCAAGGTTCCGAAATCCACGCCTGCCACGAGGGCCATTCAGAAAGCTCCGTCCGCGCCGTGCCAATACATGTCCCAGCCGAGGTAGCGAGTGGCGGCTTCATGCACCGAGGAAGCTACAGAGGAAAGATTGGCGGCAACGTGATGCTCGAATCCGTTCGCGCAGATAAAGCGCAGCAGCTTTTGCATGTCGGCAATCTCAACCACACCCGCGCCGCCAAAAGTATTGAGGGCGTCGTCAGTGAACCTGCCTTCGCCGACGTACCCGCGCATTTTTCCAGCGACGTCATCGGTGGAGAAACGCGCGAAGCTCATTTTCTCGGGTTTAATCAGGCCGACGCAGGTCCCGAAAGTATTTTCCTTGCCCACGGTGCCGGCGATGATCTGCTGGAAATCCATTTTGACCGAACGAAAGAAATGTTTCGGCAGATTGGAACAATGGAAGCAGACCGCCTTGTTCGGGTCGACGCCGTAATTGTTATTCCAGTCGAGCAGTGCGGAGGGCGTTTGGGAAGCCAATCGCAGAGCATGCATTCCCAACACGCCGCAAATATCCACTTCGCACGCGCTGGAAAGCAGACCGTCGCTCATCATGCTCATGATGGTGCAAGGAACCACGCCAAGATTTTCTTCGATTGAGGTCCAGCATTGCACAGCGCTTACGGCAACCTCGGTCGCTGCCATCCACTGATCAACGACCGCGCCCAACTTGGCCATCTTCATCAACGCGGCCGCTGGGACGCCGCTCGCATCCACATATTTATGAATGGCAGCCAATTTCGCCTGAGCGTGTTCGTCACTATCTTTCATGCGCTCGATGCGTCCAATGACCTCGGAGAGGTCAAGGGTTTCGATTGATATCCCCTGCGATTCGAGAATCTTTTCGCTGTAACGCACGGTGTTAAAAGCGGTGGGACGAGCGCCGATGGCGCCGACGCGAAGATTTTTGAATCCATTGACGACGCGGCACACACCGGTGAACCACTGCAAATCCCTGGCGAATTCGGGCGAGTCGAGACTCTCGGTGTGGAGAGACGTCAAAGAGTAAGGAATGCCATATTGCCGAAGATTGTTGCAGGCCGACATCTTTCCACAAAAGCTATCGCGGCGGGATGCAATCGACATCTTCGTCGGATCATCGGGCGTCGCCTGAACTAATACTGGGACGTGAAGATCGGCCCAGCGCAACGTGTCAGCGATGGCGCGCTCTTCACCGAAGTTGGGAAGGGTGACGATAACACCATCGATGCGCTCGCGATTGCTTTTAAAAAGATCGGCGCAGCGATGAGATTCCTCGCGGGTTTCCACCGCTCCATGTTTGCTGTCTTCGGGAGTAAGGGTGACCACATCAATGCCGTCCGCACTCAGAACTCGCAAAATTTCTTCCCGCCCGGTCTTTGCCAGGTGGTCGGGGAAAAAGCCACGGTTGCCTACGATCAGGCCCATGGTCATTTTTTTAGCCGGCATGAAAACTCCTCAGTCATAGTTTTTGGGGCTGGCGTATTGGAGCGTATTTAACGCAATAAGCCGCGCCGATCACGAGTAGAACGAATCCCCACCACAGATTGGCGTGATACTGAAACAGAACCACGGTTGGGTGAAGGGGCGGGTGCAGCACTTCCCAAAGCCCTGCCCCTGCTATCAGGATTCCATTGCCAAGCAGGGAAACGCCGATAAAGAACCAGATGGAAATCTCGCGACCTCGCATTTTGTCTCCCAATTCGCGGAACCTTACCAGACCACGATGTTAAAAATCACAAACGCCAGACAAACAACTACCGCCCAGAAGGCGGGACGCTGATAGAGAGGAACCTGCGCTTCATGGGGAAACGTCGTCGCCCCGTAAACCAATCCGGCCAATTCGGCGTCGGATTTTGGCGATGTCATATAACTCACGACTATCGTCACCGTCACGCAGACAATCCAGGACCACAAGGCACGATACATATTCGCCGCCATGTCGCTGGCGTTTGGGGAAAGTGAGACGTAACGCAGCGCGGCGGGATTCACTTTCACGGAGGCCCACATGGCGACGGAGGAAACAGTGCCTGCCAGTAATCCCCAGAAGCCGCCTGCGGAGGTCGCGCGCTTCCACAACATTCCCAGCACGACGGTGCCAAACAGGGGCGCGATGAAAAAACTGAAAAGCGCCTGGACATAATCCATAATGCTGGCGAAGGACATTACCAGGTAGGCGGTGCCGACGCTGATGAGAACTCCCACGACCGTACACCATCGGCCCATTTTCACGTAGTGTTCGTCGCTGGCGTCTTTGTGAATCAAGGCGCGATAGATGTCATAAGTCCAAACCGTGGTGAAGGCGCTGACATTACCGGCCATGCCTGACATAAAGCCTGCGATCAGCGCGGTGATTCCAAGGCCAAGCAATCCCGGACCGCAATAGCGCGCCAGCATCAGCGGCAACACTTCGTTGTAGCCATGGCCGCTGGTGGCGACGGCTTGCGTCTCCCCCACGAGCTTGATCGGCAAAACCGCGAGAGCCAGTAGTCCTGGCAGGATCACGATGAATGGCACCATCATCTTGAAAGCTGCTCCGATGACGGGCGCCATTTTCGCGGCCCTCATGTCTTTGGCGGCCAGAACTCGCTGCACCACCAGAAAGTCGGTGGTCCAGTAGCCAAACGAAATCACAAATCCCAGTCCCAGGACGATTCCGGTCCAATGAATGCCCATGGGATTGTTGTTGAACGCGCCCAGTGTGCTCCATAAATGGGTATATTCCGCGGACGCATTATGCGCGATCTGCAATTTCAGATTGCTCCAGCCTCCGGTCTCGATCAATCCGAGGATAGGAATTAGCAGCGCGCCCGCCCAGATGAGGATGAACTGTAAGACTTCATTGAAGATTGCCGATCGGAGTCCGCCCAACGCGACATAAACAGCAACGGTGGCCGAGGAGACCCAGATACTAAAATTGATGTCCCAGCCGAGGACGACCTTCATCACCAGCGCCATCGAATACATATTGATGCCGCTCATGAGAACGGTCATGAAGGCGAAGGAAACGGAAGACAGAGTGCGGCTGGATTCTCCGAAGCGCAACTTCAGATATCCCGGCACGGAGTGCGTTTTCG
>JBDUDA010000169.1:0-6820 GCA_040003205.1 Acidobacteriaceae bacterium
AATATAAATCTACTTCTGCGTTCTTGCAAGGTTCGAAGTGATCAGGCTCAACGGAACAAATTTCCATCCATTAGTCTTGAGCGCAGTCATCGACCGTCCAAAACGTGAGCCTTCCATGGTGACCTCCGTAACCTAGTTGTTCTCGTAACCCCGTCTAAAATCAACACGTGGCGTTGCCATTTTCCAGGACCGAAGTGGGCATCAAATGCACGTGGGCGCTCGCAGCGTTGTGCAGCGTTGCGTGGCTCATCCTTCCGCGTGGTTACCTGCTAACTGCGATCGGAGATATCACGCAATGCCTCTTTCTTGTGCTGGCGCTCGCTGCCTCGATAATCAATATTAAGAGTGGTGAACGGCGCGCAAGATTTTTTTGGAGCCTGATGGGCTTGGGTATGGCGGCCTGGCTTTGCACGCAGATTCTCTGGACATATTTCGAAGTAGTGCTGCACCGCGATGTACCGAATCCCTTTGTAGGAGATGTAATTCTCTTCCTGCACATGGTTCCAATGATGGGCGCGCTTGCCATGCAACCTCACCGGGAGGAGGGAAAAACCAAATCTCGAATGGGTTTGTTTGATTTCATTCTGCTTGGTATTTGGTGGCTTTATCTCTACATCTTCGTCGTGATTCCGTGGCAGTATGTTGTTCCCAACGACCTGGTTTATGGTCCCAGTTTCGACGCGCTTTATTTTGTCGAGCAGTTCGTATTTTTGATCTGCATTGCGGTTGCGTGGCGAAACAGCGGCGACAATTGGAAGTCAATCTACAAGAACTTATTCGGCGCGGGAGCGGTCTACGCGCTGAGCTCGGTCGCCGCAGGTGTAGCCATTGACTATGGAAAGTATTACACAGGCAGCCTTTACGATATCCCTCTTTTGGCGGCCGTCGCGTGGTTCATTACCACTGCCCTCAAAGCTAAACAGTTAAGCAACGAACCCGATTCTTTCAAAGAGATTGAGGAGAAGAAGGAATCGTGGATTTCAAATCTGGCAATCGGGGCGGCTTTTTCTTTACCGATTTTCGCCGCATGGGCCTGGCACGTCAGTTCCGCACCTCACGCAATCCGCGAGTTCCGCCTGTCGCTAACCTTGATAGCCATTGTCGTCATCGGCGGCCTGCGGTCTAAAAAGCAGCTGCAACTCGATAAGGATTTGGATGGAGCCAATCAGGAACTTCGCGAGGCGTCCTTCACCGATTTGCTGACGGGCGTCAAGAATCGGAGATTTCTTACCACGACGATTGAATCGGATATTCGTCAGGTCATCCGTTCAAATTCTTCCTTGGCCTCACCCAACCTGGCCCGTAACCGCGACTTAATCTTCTACCTCATCGATATCGACCATTTCAAAAGGATCAACGATGACTATGGACACGTAATCGGCGATCTCGTATTGGTGGAAATTGCTCGCAGAATCAGCACTGCGATCCGGCATTCTGATGTGTTGATAAGGTGGGGCGGCGAAGAATTCCTCGTCGTCTCACGCTACACCAATCGGGACGAGGCCACCGCCTTGCCAGAGCGTGTTTTGGCCGCGATTGGAAGTGAAAATTTTGAGGTGGAAGGAAAGCTGCCGATCCGAACTACGTGCTCGATAGGGTGGGCAGCATTTCCCTGGTATCCGGATTCTCCGAAAGCCGTGGCCTACCGGGAGGTCTTGAGAATTGCCGACTGCGCACTTTACAGGTCAAAAAGAGCGGGCCGAAATCAAGCGATTGGAATTTTGCCGGAAAGCGAGGCCCCGGTGAATGACCCTAATCTAGCGACCACAGAGCAGGGCCGCATCGTAGAAGACGACGCCACAACCAAAATCATTTCAACCTTCGGTCCTCGGACTGTTTTGCAGACTCAGCCGGGCAGCATATTACCGGCCTCAGAATTTATCACCAGCATATGAAAAGCCGGAATCGCCATGCTCGCGGATAAACAAATCAAGGTGCAAGGATTACGATTCGCCCGCTCGCTACAGAGTGGGGTAAGAACTGCAATCGTATTTTCCGCGGAGCATCAAAGCGTAGAACGTCCGGTGCAGCAGGGCTTCGAGCTCTTGAAGGATCTGCTCAAAGAATCCGGACAGTTTACCTTCGGCTTCATTGATAGCCAGATCATCCTCAACAACGTTCTAACTACTGACAACTCGCTTGCACAATTGGAAAAGGAATTCCTCAAGCGTGGCATCGCCGCTATAACTTTCGAACCTGGATTAACCGTAGGCAGATACAAAAAAGTTGTGGGCATATTGTCTGTCTCGGGTAAAGCAATTGAAGAAAAGGGTGGGATCGGGCCCTACCTCGAGCTCAACGAGGTAAAAGGAACGCGATTTATTCTCGCTGCGAAAAATCAACGAAAGAATGCAGAAGGCGACACAATTATCGAAACCAGCTCAGAGGATTACATTCTCTCCAAGCAAATGGGCGCAAGCGAAGCGCCTCGAGATCTTCTGGACTCGATGGACATCTTGTTGGAGTCAGCGTGCTATGACACTTCCGCGCGCGGCCCCGTCATGGCAAAGTTGGCCCAGGAAGGATTTGATGGATCTGGATACGGTGTGCCGATAGCGATGCCGAAGCTGGGAGTAATGAAAGACGACGTTACACAAGCCGAAACAGATCGCGGCGACGGTCCCGGGAATGCCGGCACGGCGTCGAATGAAGCACGAGAGGTGTCGAATGCCTGGCCGCATCGTGAGGGCGACGCAAACTTACAGTTTGGTCAGGCAGCCCCGTCCGCTTTCATTGCGGCGGCAGGTTCCGGCAGACCGGGGGGTGAGTCTTTCGTCCACGGTGGGCAAGGTGGAGCTTGGGTTCCGCAAGGTCCGAGTGGCGGAGATAGCACTTCTCCGCAGCCCGGCCAATTTCTTCCAGGAAGCGGGAGCGAGCAGCCGCGCTACATACAACGTTTTCATCGGGGAAAGGGCAGACTGGCGGGAACCGACAGTTTCATTGAATTGATGGAAAACGCCGTCGAGCGATCTTTGCTCGAGGAGAAAGGCGACCCTCAAAAGTCGCATGGTGCGCTCACTCGCATTCTCCGGACCGTGGGGGTAGACAAGCTGCTGGATTATTTTCCGCCCGAGCGGCGCGAAGAACTTAGAGGCGTCTCGCCCGAGCAATTGGCCGATGAATACATGGAAGACACCGCCTTGCTGGTCGCCGGCAACCGTTTAAGTCTCGCAAAGGATGGGGCACAGGCTCCCATCGTGGAAGAGGAGGTCGTGCGTCTTCTGACGCGGAGTTTACAGGCTACGCACCAGGCGGACCGTCTCGCGCAAAAGCTCAGTAAATTTATTCAGGACTTCGCCCTACCGCCGCATTTGCAGGAGAAGATTCGCGGGGAACTGCGCTGGACCGCCTTTAGCAGCGCTAAGAAATTTTCCCACTTGATGGAGCTCAGCAAGTTTTCTTTCGTGGAATTCCGTCATCTCATGGAATTTCTGAAGGAGCTTGTGACAGCCCGGGAAATCGATCGGGCAGTTGCTCTAGCCGCCCATTATTTCGATTTCTTAGAGGTAGACGGCGTAGAGATTGAGCCTTCCGACCTGAGCCGGGCCCACGAATTGATTCACAGCATCCCATTAGCGCAGCCAGAATTTGTATTTAAAACAAAGGAGCGATTGATTCGAGCTCTGTTACGAGAAGATATTTCTATTCTTGTGCATCTACAGGCTGCGAACGCGTTGATGGTTCTTGCGCAGTCGGTCGCAACTTTCGAAGATTTCAATGGAGTTCTCGCCATTGGGAGCGCCCTGGAAGGTTGCGCAAAACGGGATAAGGAGAGACACGAAAATTGTTGCGGCAAAGCGCTTAGAAAACTTGTCCCAGAGAATTCTATCGAACGAATTATCGAGATGTTTTTGCTGCAACGGGATGACTCAGGTTTCGCCCGAACCGCGGCAACACTGCTTCGATTCGGCGCTCCGGCCAGCATTGAGAAGGTATTCACGCATCTGATCGATGAACAAAATGCCCGTAGCCGGCTTGCTCTCTTGCGGCTGGTGACCCAACTTGGCTCGGGAGTGATTGACGTGGCACGAAAGTATTTGGAAGATGAGCGCTGGTACGTGGTCCGCAATACTTGCGGAATTCTGGCGGAGTTGAAAGACGCTCAACTGGGAGCTCACATTGCGCCTGCGCTACGGCATAAGGACGCGCGGGTGCAGGAATCCGCTCTGCGTGCCCTGATGAAAAGTCGAAGCGTCGATCGCGGACCTGCGTTGGCAGACGCTCTGAGCGTATTGCCGGCGAACCTGGCCGAAAACGCGCTCGATGAGCTGACTTTTCTAAAAGATGCCGCAAGTATTGCAGGCCTCGAGAAATTCATTATCGAGAACAGTAAGTTGAGGACTGCGAAAAAGGCAATTCAAGCGCTAACGAATATTGCTGGCGAGGAGACCGTAGCATCACTAGGTCGGATCATGAAAGATAGCAAGGTCGAACTCGATCTCCGCCGAATGGCGCTGCATGCCATTTCGACGGACACGTCTCTTTTGGCGCGGCAGCTCGTGAAAGAGTTTGGCGAGACGGACGACCCTCTTGCCAGCGAACTGCGTCCGGCTCGATAGAAAGAAAAGCAGGTCCCTCCGCTCGGGATGACAGTCCTACAGTGTGTGAGGTTCCCTAAGGCTCTTCTCTCCTCATACTCCTCTTTAGAAATCTAATATTCCTCTTTGAAATCGCAACAGAAAACTCCCTTAAAAAGAAAACACCACCTGCATATCGATGCGGCGGTTTGCGGATGAACTGGAAAACGGTCCGCCGGCCAGCGCGATTGATTTTCCGAAAAGCGGAGAATCGAGAGTTCCGATCGGTGTTGCCAAATTTACTCTGTTGAATGCGTTGCGAGCATTTGCGCTGAAGGTCAGGCTATAGCGGCGATTTACAGGCGGTCCGCCGCCGAAAGGATTCGGTCCGCCGCCTCCGCTTAATCCGCGTCCACCCAATCCACCGCCGGGGCCACCTCCGGGACCACCGGGACCGCGTCCCATGCCCATACCCGGCCGGGGAGCGCCCTCGACTTTCTTTCCAAATCCGATGGTCTTACTCAATCGTAGATTCAAGGTGAAGTCAGATGGCCCGTTTCCATAGTTGATTGGGATGAGTCTGTCGCCGGAGGCTGGCGCGACATCGAATGAGCCAAGCCTAGTCACGCGCAGATTAGCGGCTGCGGTCGCACTGGTGGCGAACGAAGGACGGTCATTGAAAATGGAATCACTATTCAAATCCTGGCCGACTGTGATGTTGTACGGCTGGCCCGAAGTCACTACGACGAACGGGCTGAAACTCAAAGCCCACGGCAACGAAATGTTTCCTCCCAGAAACATGCGATGTCGGACGTCGAAGGATGCGCGCCCGTAATCCTGTTGCAGGTCGTATTGGTTGGAGGGAAAGCTTAGCGACGAAGATGCTTCTGAAAATGGTCCCGCGCCGCCAGAAGATCCCGCTGAAGTTCCCAAATCGCTGTGGGCATAATTCAGAGTATAAAAACCGAAAAGAGAAATTTTGGATCCTGCGGTAAGCCTTACATTCGCGATCAACTGGTTCTGACGGAACACCCCCTCGGATTCGTACTCGTAAATATTCGTTGCGCCTCCATAAGGACGTAGCCCATTGGAAGGATTCGTGCCAGGTACCGGCGCATTAATATTCCGCAAAAGAAGTTGATGGCCCCCGCGTGAGTTTATGTATGTGATTGAAATCGTGGCCGCCTTCGAAAGCTGCCGCTCCGCGCTGATCGCGGTTTGCAGGGTTTGGGGAGCGCGCAGGCTGTGCGCGATTCTGTAAACCGTGGGAGAAGTGTCAGCCCCCGTGAGCAAACTTGCCGAAGGGATATTTGGGTAGAAATCTGGAAATTGAACGATGTTCTGTTGCTGCGTTAATCCATTCAAGCGTTCGGATTGCAGGACGAAATCGCTGCTGAAGCGATCGTAGAAGATGCCGAAGCCGGCCCGCAAAACGAGCTGCGGAACTTTCTTCCCGCCGCCACCAATTCCCCACGCGAAACTCACACGCGGCGCCACGTCGCCGTGATCGTAGATATGGTTCTGAGTTTCGAAACGCAATCCATAACTGAACGTCATGTTGGGGCGTATACGCCAGTCGTCCCCCGCGAATAATCCCGCGTCCACGGTGTTCACCGACGCCAGAGGTTGGCCGGTGGTGATTGCAAATTGGCTGGCCCCGCCTCCAGCTGCGCGAATCTGGGCCGCCGTTTGTCCCTGCGAGAGTCCCAGCTGCGTAATCTGATAAGCGGCAAGCGTGGGAAATACGAACGTTCCATTGAAATTCGAAGTGGATTGATTGGAATCGGTCAGAGCTCGCAACCGGCCTCCGAATCGAATGAAGTGATTGCCATGAGCAATGGAGGTGTAGTTCTGCAACTCATAATGATTCTGGACGTCGCTAAATTGCCCCAGCCGGTTCCCCCCTCCGCTGAATGAGCCTTGCACTGTAACCGTGGGCTGCGAGCTACGCGCGATCTGACTATTATTCTCGCGGGCAAACCGAAATCGGGTTTCGTTAATTACACTCGGGCTAATAATTTGTGTGTCACTGACCTGGAGAGTGTGCTCGCTATTAGTGAGGTTGTAGGCTTGCGACACGAGCGCCAACTGTCCGACTCCGTCATTCGATTCATTGCGATCTGTGAACTGATAGCGGGCGGTGAGAGTGTTGTGCGTGCTGATCTGGTAATCCAGCCGTGGACTAAAATTTGTTCTAATCCGGGGATTGTTCACTGCCTGATTAAAGGTGGTGGGATCAAACGAGGAGTCCAGCACGGAAGCGTTCACCAACGAGAGTCTTTTCTCAGCTCGATGGACAACGC
>JBDUDA010000170.1:0-6813 GCA_040003205.1 Acidobacteriaceae bacterium
GCACGAATTAGGTTGACGAGGGGCACCGAAGTTCATACACTTCGGCCGTTTCTTTTGATTGGCTCTTGATAGGGTGACGCGTGCTCTGGTCGCGTCTGTTTAGAAAAGCAGGTCCCTCGACTGCGCTCGGGATGACAGATTTCGGAAAAGGTTCGTTCTGTACTAAAAATAATACGGAGAAAACCAAATGAAAAAACAATTGATGGGGTCGCTTCTGGTGGTTCTAGTGATTGCTGTGGGCGCGGGCATGGTGCTGGCACAGACAGCCTCGACCAGCAACAACACGAAGAGCGTTATTTATGTCGCTGCGGATAAGGCACAGTTCAAACCGGCTCCCGCCCAAGGGGCCTCCATGGCTCCTCTTTTTGGGGATGCGGACAAGGGCTCCCATGCCACCCTCACGAAGTTTGATCCCGGCTACGAAGCGGGAATGCACACTCACACGAATGATGTCTGGATCATTGTTCTCAAAGGTACATATGTATACAAAGATGAGGCAGGAGAAAAGCGTGTAGGGCCGGGAGACTTCATTCGAGTTCCTGGAGGCCACAAACATTCGAGCGGCGGCGACAAGACGGAAGGCGCGCTTTTCTACGAGGAAGGATCGGGCAAGTTTGATCTGATACCTGCGAAATAAAACCCAGTTTCGGCGGGCTGGATTTCGCGTCCGGCCCGCAGTTCATGACAGCGTCCGTTACTATGCACTGCGCGAAACCGGCCTGGTCGAAATCGGACCGGAATGGTTGAAAAGCTTTCACAGTTATTTCAGCGCGGCCACCTTCGCGCGGACCTTCTGCAATGCCGATGGCGGCAGCGGGGCGTACCCTTGCGCTAACGCAATTTCTTGTCCGGATGCGTACACCCAATTCAAATATTCTTTAACCGCCTGCCAACGCTGCGGGTCTCGGGGATGCGTCGGCACATAAAACCAAGTCAGACTCACGATTGGATAACTCTCCTTCCCAGGGGCGTTGGTCAGCGAAAGGAGAAGATCGTCCTTCATTTTCGATTCCATCGCCACGGCGACCTCCCCGATGGTCTTCGGCGATGCCTTCACAAACTCTCCGGCAGAATTGCGAATTTGCGCAACGGATAGCCCCGAACTCTTCCCACAATGAAAGTCGGCATAGGCGATCGCCCCCGGGGTCTTGGCGGCACTGGCCAGCAGATCCGTGCAGAGGCTGAAAGCGGTGCCCACCGGCCATTTGGGAGAGACGCTCTTCCCGACCTTACTGCGAAATTCCGGGCTCACTTTTGAAAGGAAATCGGAAACAATTTAGTTCGATCCTTTTCCGTCGGTGCGGTGCAATACTTTGATCGGCAAAGCAGGAAGCTTAACCTCAGGATTCAGCTTGGCAATTTCCGCATCGTTCCACGAGGTAATTTTCCCAAGATATATATTCGCCAGCACCGGCCCCGACAATCGAATGCCGGCTGCGCTGCCCGGAAGATTGTAAAAGACAGCAATGCCAACCAGCACGGTGGGCAACTCCAGGGCTGCGTGCGCCGAATCTTTCAACTGCTTCGGGGGAATTGGCGCATCCCCACCGCCAAGATCTTCTCCGGTACCTGAAAGAATCCGGCTGGCGCTTTCACCGGTTCCCACCGCAAGGTAGCGAATCTGCGTTTCAGGATGCACCTTGTGATACTCGTCTCCCCATAAAAGGTACAGCGGCTGCGGCATGGTCGAGCCGGTGGTCACGAGCACCATCTGCGTATGCGTCTGCGCGACGCTATTGGGAGATAAGATCGTTACCGTTGACGAGAGGGCCAGCAATATGGCGGACAGCGAAAAAGCTGACTTGCCGCAATTTTTCAAAGAAGCTTCCTCCTCAAGAGTGGATAGGAAGACAACTGACTCCGGCGTTTTCGATTGCCAAGCCATTTTTGCACAAAACCCGACGTATCCCATTAGTTCTGGGGATACTCTCTCGCCTGTAGACCATAGCGTGGTATCTGGTGCCCCAGGTTCGCGCCGTTTTTTCCTCAACCCAGGCTGCTATGAACGTCTGTCCATCGGTTTTCCAGATCTTGTGACTAATACAGGATCGACGGCAGGTAAGCGCCGGCGGGCTCGTTGTAGAAGCCGATGGTCATAAGGGTCATCGGCTGCACGACGCGGAGACCATTCTCAAGACACCAGCGGAACAGTCCCGCATTTCGTGTGGGGACCAGAATGCCAGGACCCTGAAATGCTTCGGCATTCGCGATCAGCGATTGGACATCAGCGTTAGCCTCGCCGACCATGTGTCCGAAGAAACCGATGACCGTGGCATACGCGACGATTCGCCCTTCGCGCTCAACAACTACCGCCGTACCCTGTTCGATTGCATCGCGCAACTCGCCGTTGCGGTCGTGGCCAAGTACGCGGCGGCAGAGCCGATTGCATTCCTCGAGGTCTGGCATGCGGGCGGGGCGTATGTCGTATCCCGGAGTCGAGGCCTTGATCGCAGCGCCTTGCATCGTGGAGATCAGCTCGCGAGTGTCAAAACCGAGCTTGGCGTAAAGAGAAAGAGAACGACTGTGGAAGGCGGCCTGTAGAAGGCGCACGCCTTGGTGGCCCCGTTCCGCAGAGCGGGCAAGGACCGCCTCC
The DNA here is from genome assembly GCA_040003205.1 of Acidobacteriaceae bacterium. GTDB lineage: Bacteria > Acidobacteriota > Terriglobia > Terriglobales > Acidobacteriaceae > JALYIM01. The sequence continues at coordinate 2,594 of JBDUDA010000170.1, forward strand.
ATGAGCGTGCGTCCCACCCGCTTATTCTGCACTGTGGGGTCAATGGTAATCGGGCCAACTCCCGCAATCGCGGATCGCTCATCAAGGCAGTTGCTGCCCAATATCTGACCATCCGCTTCGGCAACCACGCAATAGAAGCCGGGATCAGTGAACATCATTGAAAGGACGCCCGTCGCCACCTCGACTGACGGAAAGTCGGGCGGAAACCCGTGCTCGGTCGAGATCTTGGTAAAAGCGTCATAGCAGATGCGGCCACAGGTTGGCGCGTCTTCTATGTGGGCCTTGCGGACGGGTACAGGAGAACTCTGAAACGAGGGTTGGCGCAACGTTGCCACAGGCGTCTCCAAGGGGGAAGTTTGACGCGAAAGTGTATCGCATGGGAGGCGATTCTTCCAGACGCCAGCGAGTGGCCCCGTTCGCCGACGAGTTCTTGGTAGAGTTACGCTAGTTGCATCAACCCTGTAAAGCGGGGACTGGTAGAGCAGCGGAAGACTGGCCGTAGAGCAGCTTTCGTCACTACGCACTGCGCGAAGTCGGCATAGTCAAAATCGAATCGGAATGGTCGGCAAGAGAACGAGACCTCCAAACATTGGGCGGACAAGCGCGAGTGTTCCTAAACCCAGGTTAGCGTCCAACACGGACGCGGAACCTGGGGCACCCGGCGACTCCACAGCAAACGCGGCTGAGAGGAGCCAAGATATGAAGATCAACATCAGTATCGGCGGCAAGATTCTTACTGCCAGCTTGGCCGACAACGCAACGGCGCGGGACTTTGTTTCCGTTCTTCCCTTGAGCCTGTCGATGAAAGATCTGTTCGGACGCGAGAAGTATGGTGATTTGCCGAAGGCACTTTCGGAAAACGGTCCCCGGAAGAACCGCTACGAGGTCGGCGACATCGCCTATTGGTCACCGAATCAGCAGGTGGCTGTCTACTACCACCAAGATGGAGAGTCGATCCCTTCGCCGGGCATCATTCCGATCGCAAAGATGGACGCTGGTACGGAGGCGTTCAACGTATCGGGATCGGTTAAGGTGGCCATTGAGATTGCCAAATAAGAAACCGCTAAAAGTCAGGAAGTACGAAAGATGCTCAACGCAATCACCTCGCCAGCGAAGGCAATAATTGCCAGCACGGTGCGGACGGAATGAACCCGCTCCCACGGTGCCCACTCCGTGCTCAAACTTGAAGGCGGCGCGGCAGCATTCCACGTCATCAATCGTTTATTGATGGGGAGGTTCACGGCCCGTGTCATACCCAAGATGCACACCATCGCCAACGCAGCACCGGAAACCAACCAAAATTCAGCCGTTCGCCAGCTCGATCGCAAGAGAATAGCCCAGAGAGCTGAGCCCAGCACCGAGCCAGCGATCAGAACTGGCATCATGCGCACGAATGTTTTGTGAATAACCTGCTGTAGCTGGACGAAGCTTGAAGGACTGAGTACCGGCACGGCTAACGAGACCCCAGCTCGGTGACCGAGGAAGATGCCTGCCACCAGCCCCGTACACATGAGCGCAACAACCTGCGCAAGGAGTATCATCACAACAATTTTCTCATTCGAATTTTATTGCAACGAAGCTACCATACGCAGGGTAGCGGAGCAATTGCAACAGGTTCCGAGCCGGGTGCCCCAGGTTCGCGCCGTCCTTTGCCGCTAACCTGGGTATCCTGTACTTCCAATCAGGATGGTGTAAGTTGTTTGAATACCGAGCGGTCTGTTGCGTATTTGCGAATAAACGACGCGGAAGACTGGCCGTGGAGCAGCTTTTGCCACTATGCACTTGCCCGAAATCGGAAGAGTCGAAATCGAATCGCATGGTCGGCAAGATAACTCCGCAGTGTACCGGGCTGTACCTCCGAGATAGGGGCCCGCCATAGAAGCAGTAAGGGAATAGACGCACTACGATGATATAGACGCAACTTAATGTTGCGCCTTATTTTGAATGTTGCGCCTACATGTGGTTTAATTGCGTCTACACTGATAGGCGCAACTAAGAATGGGAATGCCTTGGCAAAGCGAATACCGGAAGACGCCCTGAAAGCAATTGAGAACGCCGTCCGACTTCGACCAGCGGGCGCCGATTTGCCGCAGATCGCCAATTCTCTGAGCCCGCCCGTACCCAAGCGCACGGTGCAATACCGGCTGAGGCATCTCGTCGAAGTCGGTCGGCTCGTGAAAGAGGGGGATGACCGCTGGGCAAAGTACCGCCTCCCGCCGCCGGTGGCGCTGGCCGCTCCGGCGGCGGAAGCGGAGGAGGTGGCGGTTCCCCTTTCTGACGCCAGCAAGGAAATCCGGCGCCACCTCAGCCAGGGCATCGCTCGGAGAAAGCCGGTCGGCTACAACCGCCAGTTTCTCGATTCCTACCGACCAAACGAAACATTCTATCTTTCCGAGACACAGCGCGCTCACCTTGCAGCGGTGGGCAAGCCTAATTTTGACGATCAAGCAGCGGGCACTTATGCAAAGCAAATTTTGAACCGCCTACTTATCGATCTTTCGTGGAATTCAAGCCGGCTTGAGGGCAACACTTACTCGCTGCTGGACACGACACGGCTGATCGAACTCGGGGAGGCAGCCGAGGGAAGGGACCGCCTCGAAGCGCAGATGATCGTCAACCACAAGGATGCGATCGAATTTCTCGTCAATGACGCGCAGGAAATTGGATTCAATCGTTATACGGTCCTCAACCTGCACGGGATCCTGGCGCAGAACCTTCTGCCCGATCCATCTGCACCAGGCAGGCTGCGTCGTATGGGCGTCGGCATACAGAAGTCAACCTTCCATCCTCTGGAGTTGCCGCAGCTGATCGAGGAGTGCTTCAATCAGCTGCTGGACAAGGCCGCGGCGATCAAAGACCCGTTCGAGCAGGCACTGTTTGGGATGGTACAGCTGCCGTACCTGCAGCCGTTCGATGACGTTAACAAGCGCGTCTCGCGGCTTGCCGCGAACATCCCTTTCATTAAGGGCAATCTGTCGCCGTTATCGTTCATCGACTTGCCCCGCGCGGTATACACTGATGCGATTCTGGGCGTGTATGAACTGAACCAGGTCGATCTGCTCAGGGATGTGTTCACATGGGCCTATGACCGCTCTGCTGCGCGGTACGCCGCCGTGCGGCAGTCGTTGGGCGAGCCCGATCCATTCAGGTTCAAGCATAAGGCTGCGCTGCGGCAGATCGTCGGTGAGGTAGTACGCGAAGGAATGGACCGGAAAACCGCCGCGGCTTATATCTCCTCGTGGGTGGAGAACAACGACATTCCCCAAACGGAGCGGGAACGGTTCAGGGACTTGGCGGAGTCCGAACTCCTCAGCCTTCACGAAGGAAACTTTGCTCGCTATCAGATCAGGCCAAGCGGCTTTGCCGAATGGCAAAAGGTTTGGGGCGAAGGCGCCGCCGAATGACCTTCCCGCGACGCCGATGATTCACCGAGCCGGGACGATGACCGCTGTCAGAATCCGATCCTGCAAAGCGGTCAATGTGAAGCGCCACGAAATGGAGAGGATCTTCCTTGATTTTCTTCGGCGGTTGCAGCCGAATTCCGAATACCTTCGCCTATTTAGTGCAATTAATTGACGTTTGGAAAAGAAAGCGAGAACAAGCAACTCTGTTACATGAGGCCGAGCTTTGGTACGTGAAAGAACTCGAACAACGTAAGCAGCGCCTAGTTGAAGCGTTTGTTTACAAGCGTGAGATCGACCAACTCACCTACAAAGAGCAGTTGGAGGAAATTGAATAATGAAATCGCGACGGCCGAGATTAAGGAACGAGAGGCGTAAATCGACGAGCTTGATGTGCCGGCCGCCGTTAGCTTCGGTGAGTTTTTGCTGCTAAATGTGTCCAACTATAGAGACAGTCTTCCCCGGAACAGAAACAGCGTTTGCAGCAGGCCTTTTCCCACTTGGGATAAAGTGTGCAGATGGCATTTATCGAGCCGAAGAAACTAGTACGATTTTCTTTGAGTTAGAGAAAAATTCGGATCGAAAAGAAAGTTTGGTAGCCCAAACCCTTGCGAGTTGGAACCGGATAGTCAATTGGTTGCAACAAGTGAACGTGCTCCGAGAAAGCAAGGCCTTACCTGAAGCGCTGGGAACTTTTCAACCCACGGGTACTGGTGTCAGCTTTCCTTGACAGGTCCCAACCTGTTATGGAATCAGGTTCTCAGCTGCGCGTTCGGCTGCGTTCTACATCGCAACTATGGGATGGAAGCTTCGAAGCGA
>JBDUDA010000171.1:0-6737 GCA_040003205.1 Acidobacteriaceae bacterium
CTCGTCCGCCCGCGCCAGACTTCCAAGACACTTTTAGCGGAAACGTCGTCCGATCGCAGATGAACTCCGTCGGCTCCGCAAGCAATTGCGACATCGGTGCGTGAATTAATTAAGAGTCGAGTGTTTATCTGGCCCGCAATGGGGCGAGACCTGTGGATAATTTCAAAAGCGGTCGAAGTCAAAAGTTCCAATTCGGGAATTGAGATCCCTTTTTCACGTAATTGGATGAAATTTATTCCGCAACGTGCCGCCTCGCCAATTTTTTCGAGCAGCAGTTTCCGCCGGACGGCCACGCTTCCGGCAAAGCTGCTGCTGTCGGTAATGTAATAGAGCATGGGCGTGCCCCGTCCAAGCTCCGCTTGGGCAAGATTTTTAAGGGTCGGGTTAGGCATCCGGATGCGGTCTAAGGATTGGTTTTGGCAATCTCGGGTACAATCTCGCGGGTTCGCTTTGGCTCAGGCGTCAAGTGATAGGTGGTGAGACCGTCCCGCAAAAACTCAAAGCCCTCTTCAGGGGAATCCACAATCTTAAACAGCTCAAGATCCGCTTGCGAGATGGTGCCGGTATCCACCATCACCTGAAAGTTGATCAGCTTCTTCCAATACTCGCTGCCGTAGATGACAACCAAAATCTTTTTTGCGAGCTTCTCAGTTTGCGCAAGCGTGAGAATTTCGAATAATTCGTCAAACGTCCCAAAGCCACCGGGGAAAATCACCAGCGCCTTCGCCAGGTAAGCGAACCAGAACTTGCGCATGAAGAAGTAATGGAACTCAAAATTTAGTGACGGCGTGATGTAAGGATTGGGAGACTGTTCAAATGGCAAATGAATGTTCAATCCAATTGTCTTGGCGTGCGCCTCTTGTGCCCCCAGATTGGCTGCTTCCATGATTCCAGGACCGCCACCCGTGGTCACGACAAAGCGATGCCTGCGCGCGGGAATTTGGACCGACCACTCGCTTAACAAAAACGCCATCCTGCGGGCGTCTTCGTAGTAGCGGGCCATGTCCAGGCCTGCACGAGCGCGCCGCATATTAATTTCACGGTTCGAATCGTCCGCGGATTCGCGCGAAAAGTTAGCCAGTTTCTCTTCCGATGCAACGCGACTATGAAATCTCGCCGAGCCGAAAAACACTACCGTGTCCTGGATTTGTTCGCGCCGAAAACGCGCCAGAGGCTCGCTGTACTCAGACAGAATGCGCAGAATGCGTCCGTCTGGACTATTCAAAAAAGGCGTGTTCTCGTAGGCCAGGGGCGCGCGCTTATCTTCACCGCTATTCATGACTTTATCTCTCGTTGAAATATGTAAGTGCTGTCGTCAGCTTTAGAAGCACTAAAATCTGGTTTGTCATCCTGAGCAAAAACAGTCTTTCGCTCGCGAATGACTCTTTGCGGTCGAAGGACCCCTAGGTCCGCCAAATACTCTTAAGTGTAGGGATGTTTCGACTCCCCTCGCCGCTGACGCGGCTCCATGCGCTCAACATGACAGAGTTTTTTGCGTTAGAGTGACCCTATCCCCAACGTACACTGTCTCCACTCTTAACGCGCCTCTGTCCACATGATCGATCTTCAGGCCCGGCTTTCTTCGTGGTAAGTAATGGCTTGCGAGAAGCCGATCCAGATATCGAGCGCCCCCAAGCCACTGCATAGTCCACGAATAAAACTATTGGTGACCAACGCTCGCAGTCCGGGATTGCTCAGCAATAAATGATTGTCGGTCCACTCTGGTCTCCAGGGAAGAATCACCAGCACAACTCCTACGACGGCGCAGATGGAAACGAAAATCAACATGCCCAGGCGGCGAAACCAAAGCTGAAGGTGGCGGTGCGAAGAGGCGGCGTTTTTTCGCGAACGGTCCTCCAATGCCGCGTCTCGCTGATCAGAGATTGTGGTCAATGGAAGGCTCAGTCCCGGCGTCGCGGTTTCCGGTAGCTCAGGTGTCTCAGGCGTGCCCTTCATGCGGCGCTCCCCAACTTCGCCTCACAAAGGCGGATCACCAAATTCATTCCCAGCGGGGGGAGAAATTGCATCCCCACATTCTACGACTTTAGAGCCGTAATCCGCTCGGCTACATCGCGATAATCGATATTGCTGCCATACACCTGCATGAAGTTGCTCAACGCAGCTTTTTTGTTTCCCGCACTTTCGTAGCAGGCAGCGAGTTCGTAGTAGAGAGCGGTACGCGCCTCATCGTCAAGCTTCGGAATCGTCAGGGCCTTTTCGTACCAGCGGATTGCCGCATCCGGTACGCCCTTATCCAGGAAGCACTGTGCCAACCAAGTGTAAGTTTGGATGACCTGCGGGAATTTGTGTCCGCGCTCGATGGATTGGCAAACCTTCTGGAATTCTCCCACGGCTTCGTCCAACAAACCCATTTCGCGGAAGGCAACGCCCAGGTTGTAATGCGTCTCTGGATCTTCCTCGTCTGTGGTGGCGCCGTCTTCCAGCTCCTGCTTCAGCTCACCGAACATATCAGCCAGATCAATTCCGGCTTGCGCAACGGCGGGAGCAGGCGCATGTGGGAGCGAGGCGTTACTTGGAACTGTGATCGGCGAAGATGAGGCCGCAGGCGCAGACGTAATGTGCATGGCGGAGTAGGTTCCAGCGGCTGCACTCGCTCCGATGCCGATTTCCGAAGCGGGCACTGGCAGCGATACCGGAATTACCGGCTGCTGATGTGCCGGCTGTTGTGCTGAAGGATGACTCGCGACGACCTGATCTGCGGCAGGGAAGCTATCTCCTAACGAGGCTTCCAGGTCGGCAACAAATCCTCCTAAGGATTCCACGGTCTGAGAATCAGTAACGCTTTCGGCGGTCTGAACAGGCTCAACCGAGGCTTCTGGCTGCACCTCAGGAACGATTTCGGCGGCCTCGACCATTTCCGGCTCGACCTGAGCGGGAGTTTCCATGGCCAACTCGGGCAGCCGCGATTCGGGCACGGCTTCGTCGAGCGCGGATTCGATCACCGACGGCTGCGCCGTGCCAGAGGACTCTTCCTGAACTGAATCTTGCAGGAATCCGCCGCTGCCTACCGAGACTTCGAGGTCGGCAACAAACTCATCCAGCGATCCAGTTTCCGGTTCATGCACCAATTGAGTCGCCTCTTCTTCAGAAGAAGCAACCGGGATTACAGTCTCGACTTCGACATGGGGTATTTCAGAAATTTCCGGCGAGAATTCCTCGACCAGCTCGGGCTCGGCCGCCCGCGGAGCGAATTTTCCTGCCGCTATTTCTTCCCGCAGCGCTGCCAGCATGGGAGCGTTTGGATTTCTCTGCTCTAGTTTTGCAAATGCACCATCCGCCTGCTCATTCATTCCATGAGCCAGGTAGAAGCGGATTTCTCCGGCAAGCTCGTCCATTGCCGCGGCGTCGTCGGCATTAATTCCTCCGGCAGAAGCTTCGACGGAACTCTGGTCTCCGATTTCCTCCGTACTGCTTTCCCACTCTCCAGAAAGATCAATCTCAGACTCGGCTTTCGCTGGCTGAGATTGCAGGGCAAATTCGTGGGCATCCGGAGACGGAATATTCGGACTTGCCGCAGGAGTTGTGTGGAAGAACAATCCGCTGGCACTAACGCTTGCAGCCGCAGAGAGTGGTTTTGAAGTGTCGAAGTCGGAGGCAGTGGCCGCCGTAATGTCAGCCTCGTCCTGTGCATCAGCGACTTGAAAATCCGCCACTGGAAATTCCTGGCCGGCTTCTGCGGAATCCACCACGGCGAAATCTGTGGAAGGAATCGCGTCCGCCTCTAATCCGACGATTGGAGAGAACTTCTCCGTCGCTGCGACCGTACGATCTTCGTATTTCTGCGCGAGTTCGCCATAGCGGCTGGCCTCTTCAGGATGCCCCGCGTCGTGATAAATGCTTTCCAGGGTTCGGCAGCAGACGCCGGCTTCCTCGAAGCGTCCCGCACGGCTATGAAGTGCAGCCAGTCGCTGGTTCAAACGCAAATCTCTGGGTGCCTGCGGGAAAGCGGCAAGTAGTGGCACCAGGCCTTTTTCCGGCATGTTGTACGAGATGAAAAGTTCGGCGTCGGTCAAAGCCGCGCGAAGTTCCAAGGCGAGTTCGTCGCGATAGCGCTGCTCCACAAACGGAGCGGTCGCTTCCAACTCCTCCACCAGCACAGTGCCTTCCTCAGGAGAAATCAATCGTGACGAGGAATCAGAAAGCTTGTTCACAATCTGCTGATAATTGGCCGCATGCAACTGGTTCTGAGGCTCCAATTGCGTAAGCTTTAAGTAATACTGGCGGGATTTTTCGAGTTCTCCGGCGGCCGCATGAGCATGCGCCAGCAACTCATAGACCTCGGTATTGTGGGTGCTCTCTCCTGCTTTGTTGAAAAGTTCAATCAGGATTTCGAGCGCGGTAGTATTGTCGCGCACGTGTCCAATCACCGAGTGCAGGCTGTCAAGAATCTTTTCCGTGTCGGCTGCCAACAAGCTGTCAGCGTGCTGCTGATAGACCCTCAGCCCATCTTCATAATTTCCCGCCGCAATTAACGCGCTCGCGTAGCTTTTCAGCGGCGCGGCGTCGTTATGGACTGCCAGAAGTTTTGCCGCCAATGTGCCCGCTTCGGGCAATCTTCCACTTTGTAAGTAGGCTTGAAACAGTGCGCGCAAGCCATCCGGATGACTATCCAGGTCGGATACTTTCTCCAGATTCTCAATCGCTCCAGGAAAGTCGCCGGCATCGAGTGCGGTGCGGCCTCGCAGAAGAAGCACGTAGCCATTACCAGGATCGAGCGTCAGCATGCGCTGGAGAATTTCTTCCGCCGGCCCCAATTGGCCCTTGGCGCGCAAACTTTCTGCGGCGGCAATGAAAATTTGCCACGCTTCGGTTTTCTTTCCCAGCCGAACGTAAACTTCCGCCAACCGTTTGCGCATGGCGACGTTCTCGGGATCCATCTCCAAAGTCTTCTGAAAAATACGGACCGCCTGCTCCAGTTCCCCCGACCGCAAAAATTCTTCCGCGACTTGCAAGTACTGCGCGCGCGAATCGTTGAACAAGCCTTGTTGCGTATAAAGCTCCGCCAACCGCAGCGAGCCTTCGAGCGATGGCCGGATCTTCGCGAGCTTCTTGTACATTGCGATCGCTTTTACCGTGAAGCCCTGGCCAGCGTATGCATCGCCGACATTCTTGAAGCAGTCAACTGCCTTGTCGTTTTGCCCGAGGCGCGCGTACAAATCGCCCACGGTGTTCATTACCGTCAAGTCCTTGGGGTCAGCCTTCAAGACCTTTTCGTACTCGGTAATCGCATTCGGCAGTTTGCCCTGCTGGACGTGCTTCTCCGCAGCGCTGAGGACCTTCTGTTTGTTGAACCCAAATCCAAACGCCATATAATTGCGGACTCCAGCTCCGGTGTGTTGCTCCCTGGTCGGGGAGGTTTTCACGCGAGTTGACCAGTTCTCGTGGGCGAATTGTCCGCCCTGAATGGTCTATCAACAGGGTGATTGTACGGCGGGTTACCCAAATTCGTATGGTTACTAAGGATTACCGAAAGGGAGTGTACGACCGCGTAGCGGGCAAAAACGGGAAGAAAGGGAGGGGCTTCAGCCTCCTTAACTAAAACGTCACCCATAAATAAAATTTGTCGTCCCGAGCGGAGCAAAGCAAAGCTTCGCGCAGTCGAGGGACCTGCTTCGCTCTCAAGGGAATGGCACAGTTTCAACAGCTATTCCACAGGAAAAAGGCCTTACGGTACGCTGTTCACCACTGCCGCATACACGATTCCCTGTATGGACGCACTTCTTTCCGTGTGGGTCCGCGACAGATCACCTTGGTCTCCCGCAGCCCTGAAGTCTTAGAAAAACTCCCCCATCGCCGGAGCCGTGCTTGCCGCCGCCGGATAACTTGCCACACTGGGCACGCCCAACCCCTCAAGCACCAGACGCAAAGTGCTCTGATGTTGATAGAGGGTTGTGGACTTGTAACCCTGCTTCGCCTTGGGACTGATAATCACGGAAGCAACGTGTCCGCCGCCATTGGTGGAATCGTTGGTGTTGGCCTCGTCAAACAAAATAATCAGCAATCCATTCTGCTGAAATGAAGGACTCGAAATCACGGGCGCAAGATACTGTTGCAGCCACTGATCGGCAAGTTGCAGCGGACCATCGTGTCCGTCATCCAGTAAATTCGGAACGAGAAAAGAAAAGTTAGGAAGCTGTCCGTTCGCCAGGTCCTGATTGAACTGCGTCAGCGAAGTCAGATTGTTGACCTCTGTACTGCTCTGAATCACGTCGTCAATATACGCAAAGGGATTATGCCGCTTGGCATACGGATAGGAATCGCCACCGGTATATCCGGATGTACGCCGAGGCGGCGCAAATGGTTGGCAATCAGGTGGGCACGATCACTGATCTCGCGATAAGTGAACCGGGTGGTGCCATGGACAAGGGCGACTGCATCGGGCGTGCGTGCCGTCTGTTCCAGAAAGAGTTCGTGAATGCAGCGGTCGCGCGGATATTCGCGCTGGGTGTGGTTCCAGTTCGCGAACTGCCGTCGCTCGGCGGCCGTGAGCAACGAAAGGTCCGCGAGACGCCCGGCGGGGTTCGCCGTTATTGCTTCCAGCAGCGTCCGCCAGTGATCGAGCATGCGCATAATCGTGGCATCGTCGAAACTTGCACGGTTATATAGAAGCCTGAGCAGGAGTTCCTCGCCCGGTGCCGCGATTGCCGTCAGGGGGTAGCTGGTACGTTCCACTGACCGGGTTGCGCTGGCGGCTTTGTTTCCCTTCGTTGGTTCGC
>JBDUDA010000020.1:0-22392 GCA_040003205.1 Acidobacteriaceae bacterium
ACAAACGATAAAAGTCGTTGCCCAGATCATAATGATAGGCAATATTCTTTTTGCTGCCCTCCCGAGTATTACGATTCCGCCGGTGGGAGAGAAAGTTGGCAGTCTTGCTAAATATGCCCAGAACTTGGTTTCCGGCTTCCATCCGGTCCAGGTTGCGGACGCCGAATCGCACTAGCGACACCAGATCGGGGGTGGACCAATCTCCATCCATGTAAGCTTCTCCCATTCCGATGTCCCCGCCCAAGACCGCCCGCCGAAAGAAGCGTTCATCGTGTACGGCCAGGACTGCGTGCAGCGGGTCGTCGGGCAGTCCGAACCGGTAGGTTTCCTGCGGACAAACAATCTCGAGATAGCCGCCGCTTGATTGTTCGAGCGTTTTTAGAAACAGCTTCTTCGCAAGACAATTCGTTAATCCACTCGCCATGATGCCCCCCAATTTTGCGTGTTTGCCTTCCGGAAGTGACCCTTGCCCGGATGGGAGACCACCGGAACCCTTTTCAGGAGCAGCTTCAGGGCCTCCCAATGGATGCCTGCTATAACTTTCATCGTCAGCCAAGGGTATTGGGCGAGAGTTCGATTCAGTTCAGTTCGCGACCAGTCACGGCGCTGAAGTTTCAAAGTCGAATCGAAGATCGCCCTCCCGTTTTCATGACTGACACACTGGCTGATGAGGCGTTCCGATGGAGGGGTAAAAGTCCACTCATATTCGTGTCCCAGCTTCAAGAACGGAGAAACGTGAAACGTTTTCGGGAAACGATACTTTAGGTTTTTCCCGGCAGGTTGCTCGCGGCTCGAGGTGAGCCAGTAATTTTCCGTCTCACCAAAAGTGTTACTGACCTCTGCGAGAATCAGTTTCAATTTCTCCGCGCGGTCATAACAGTAATAAAAGGACACCGGGTTAAAGTTGTACCCGAGATAGCGGAGATGAGTGAGAAGGAAGATTTTTCCGTCCGAAAGGTCCACCCCATTTCCCAGGGCATCCTTCTGCACGCGCTCGCGCAGCGTTTTGCTGGGGTCGCCGAAGTGGTCGCGCTCATGGTAGGAAGCCCAATTCCAACGGTTATAACCGGCAACAGGCGAGACTTTCATTAACTCCGGAAGCTGGTCAATGTCTAGGAAGACCATGAACAGCGGATAGGTAAACTCGTGGCTCTTGGGACTGAACCTCCGATGACGCAGCTTCCCGATATAGATCGAGGATTCCATCAGATCGCCGTATCCCAAGCTACGCCCAGTTTTGCGGCGACGCGAATGGCGGAGTTCAACCCATCTTCGTGAAAGCCATAGAACCAGTAAGCGCCGCAAAAGTGGGTGTGGTTATGTCCACTGATCTCAGACCAGCGGGATTGCGCCCGCACCGCGTCAATGGTGTAGAGCGGGTGAAAGTAATCCATCGCATGCAGAATTTTGTGGTCGCGTACCGAAGCAGCGTCGTTCAGAGTTACACAATAATCTTCGCGCGTCGCTAGGCCCTGCAGGCGATTCATGTGATAGGTCAATGTTGGGGCTTGGCGGGATGTGCCCAGGTGATAGTTCCACGATGCCCGCGCACTCGGACGGCGGGGTAACAGGTGCGAATCGGTGTGCAGGACCGTCTGGTTACGGCGGGTGCGGAAAGTTTCCAGGACACGTCGCTCTAAAGAGCTGGCATCCTTAAGAAGTTCCATCGCCTGCGGAGCGTGACTGGCAAACACAACCTCATCAAACTGCTCCGGCGGTAAGTCTTTGAAAGCGATCTGGACGCCACTCGGAGTCCGGGTGACACTGTTGATCTGTGCTTCCAACCGGATGCGTTGTCTGTACGGCGCGGTCAGAGGCGCGATATAAACGCTGCTGCCACCCTTCAATACCTGCCACTGCGCTTGCGTCGTGATTCCTAAAAGACCGTGATTATCCAGAAAGCGAAACAGGGTAAAGGCCGGGAACTGTTCAATCTCTTCCAGTGAGGTTGACCAAACCGAGGCTGCCATCGGATTCAGGTAGAAGCGTGCGAAGTCACCTTCGAAGCCTTTGGCGCGGACGTAATCACCTAAGGTGACCGCCGCGCTGGCCGGGTCTTGAAGTAGAATTCGCGCCGCGCGGTTGAAACGGAGGATTTCCGCGAACAGGCGATACTGGCGCAGGTGAAGGAGATTGCTTCCAAAGAAACCGCCCAGGCCGCGGGTACTGTACTCGAACCCTGTGTCGCGGCACGATACTCCGAAAGACATGTCGCTAGGCTGGCGCTCAATGCCCAACTTCCTGAATAAACGCACGAGGTTGGGATAAGTACGGTCATTATGAACGATAAAACCGGTGTCAATCGGCAATATTCCTCGACTCGTTTCAATATTGTGTGTATGCGTGTGACCGCCTAGCCGCGATTCCTTCTCGAACAGCGAGACTTCGTGCTTCTGGCTGAGCAGATAAGCAGCCGCCATTCCGGAAATGCCCGCACCAACGACTGCGATTCGGCTCATGCCGCAATCCTCTCAGCAGTTTCTACATTTCGGGGATTGCGCAGGTCACGAGCGATTCCCATCCAGCTCATGAGCCTGAGTGCATAATAGGTCGCGTCTACTTCCCACCAGCGAAGCCCCTGGCGGCAGGCGTACATGAACTGGTGATGATTGTTGTGCCAGCCTTCTCCTAAGGTGATAATCGCCAGCACAAAGTTGTTTCGGCTGTCGTCCGCGGTGGCAAAACGGCGGGAGCCCCAAAGATGGGCCAAAGAGTTGATGGTGAACGTGCCGTGAAAGAGCAGCACGGTCGAAACCAGAAATCCCCAGATGAACGCGTGAAGCCCGCCGAGCGCAAAAATCGCAGCTCCCAATACGATGGGGGGAACGCAATAATGTTTGTCAAGCCAGCGCAGTTCGGGATACTTACCGAAATCCTGAACTAGCCGTGGATCATATTCATCGTACTCATTGGAGAGCACCCAGCCGACATGGGCCCACCAGAATCCGCGTAAACCTGGCGAATGAATATCGCCCTCGTGGTCAGCTTGCCGATGGTGAACCCTGTGATGCGCCGCCCACCATAGCACGCCTTTCTGTCCGGAAGTTTCGGCGAGGAAGGCCATCAGGAACTGCCAGAGGCGGTTAAGTTTGTAAGTACGATGGCTGAAGTAGCGATGGTAACCCGCAGTAATCGCAAACATCCGCACGCTGTACATTGCCACCGTGAGTTCCACGAGATACCAGCGGAACGGCACGAAGAACACGCCCAATGCCGCAAGGTGCAGCAGAAGAAAGGGTATTACCGTTCCCAAACGATAGGTACGAAGATCTATCAAGACTTGTGCCTTTCGGATTGTTCGATGCGCCGAAGTTAAGGTGTCTGTGCTAAAGGTACGAAGCACGCTGGTAAGTGGATTGTCCCTTCAGGCGAGTGACTAATGTTGTGCTTTCAGTGGGGCAAAGCGCTTCAAAGATGGACTTCGTCGGGTCACGCGACAATCCGTTATGGTGCAAGCATCGTACTCCATCCATAGACTAACTTTGCAGGCGGATGCTTTCCTGAAAGTGGCGCTTAGAACCTGATGAAATACGAAGCCCTTTATAGAAGGCTGGTCCACCCCTTGATTTCCCTTCTGAAGCAGGGAATTACGCCAGAAAAAATTGCTCTCAGCCTCGCTATCGGAATCGTGCTCGGGATCTTTCCTGCGCTCGGCCTGACGACTCTGCTATGCGCCGCCGCTGCCATAGTTTTCAAGTTGAATTTCCCGTCCATTCAACTGGTTAACTGGTTCGTTTATCCGTTGCAGCTCATTCTTATTCTGCCGTTCATGCGGGCCGGAGCTTTTCTGTTTCGCGCGCGGCCACTTCACCTATCATTGGCACAGATGCTGACTCGTGAGGGCAGACTGGCTAGGTGCGGTCGCTATGCTGTGGACTGCCACGCTGCGCGCGGTAGTGGTCTGGATGCTGGTTGGTCCCGTCATGAGCTTCATTCTTTACATACTGTTGTTGCGATTTATATACCACCTGATGGTCTTAGTCAGGCGCCGACCTTCTCCTGTCACAGGATTGTAAGCATGCCACCTTTCTACCCTCTCTTTACTGGTGGTCTCCCGCATACTCATTGCCCGGCTCACTGCAGTTTGCATAAACTTCTTTTGTCTCTTGCGCGACGATTGTGTTGTAGCCGACGCCGATTGTGCTTCCTTCGTTGTATGGCGTGATCATGTTGTCGACAGCGTCGTTCTTACCAACCATTCCCACCACTTTGAAGGTGTGGCCAATCTTTCCCTCTAACAGTGAGGTATCGCCACCCACAATGCGAAACTGTTTGGGGCCGGGACCTCCTCCAGTGAGCACATAAGAGTTTGCAGTTTTAGAAAGGCACCCAACCACCGTACGAAGCTCCAATTTGTTCTGCTTTATTTCCGAGGACGGGCCATTGGTGTCCGGGGCGGCTTGAGCAAAGCAGATCCCGACGAATGATAAACCCATGATTGCAACAAGAATTATTCTCCTCATTTTCTCCTCCTGTAAACGTTCAAACGTTCTCCTCTTACTTCTGTCGTCTCTATAGATCGTGAAGACTCCAGGCTAGATCCATGAACACTGGTGCAAATTGAAATCGTTTGAATGTCACGATAATTAGCGAGCAGAAAGTCGCGTATTAAGACAACGCTGCGCCTGTAAAGGTAAGTGGCAATCTCTCACACGGATTCCGCAGAGGGGCCAGGGCAACTGTTCTTTTGCTTTTCCCTGAGAGAAACATCGATCCATCTGATTGTCTTTACACTCACATGGTTTTAAAGCGCATCACGTATCTGGGGAATACTTAAGTCTTTTTGAGGTAAGGTTAATTCTAGGGGAAGTAATCCTGGTCCGCGACGCAGATCTCTATTATAAAGAGTGATCCGCAGGCGGCGATCCACAAGTGGGATGCCTGTGCAATACTCTGGAGTCCTTGGTGATTCAGGAATCGGTTTGGGATTATCCGCGTCCGCCGCGTGCCGAAGCAGCAGCGAGGCGGATTCGCGTGCAGTTTGCTGGTGAACATATCGCTGAAACGAGGCTTGCGATAAGAATACTCGAGACCAGCCATCCCCCCGTTTATTACATACCCCGTGCTGATATCCGCTCGGACTTGCTTTACGTCTCCCCGCGCCGCACATTTTGTGAGTTCAAAGGAATTGCCTCCTATTGGACGTTGCGAGTAGGCGAGAAAGTTTCACCGGACGCAGCCTGGAGCTACGAGGACCCTTCACTGGGCTACGAATCTATCCGTGGCCATCTGGCCTTCTACGTGAATCGTGTGGACGCCTGTTTCATTGATGAAGAACGCGTATTGCCTCAGCAAGGAGAGTTTTACGGTGGCTGGGTGACATCTGAAATTGTCGGGCCCTTCAAGGGTGGTCCAGGTTCTCGGTCGTGGTAACCGCGTAGCTTACATGCTTCAGTCATACGTAATATTCGGAGCGTACGGTGGCATAGGTTCGACCCTTTGCCGGCGGCTCGCCAAAAAAGGCGCACAACTGCTGTTGGCAGGGCGGGATGAGGTGCGCCTAGCGAATTTGGCGGCGGAGCTTGGCGCTGAGACTTTTCCTCTCGATGCCAGCAATTTGGCACAGGTGGAATCGTGCATCAAGCACGGGGAAGAATTGTTCGGTGATTTAGACGGAGTAGCCAATTGTGTCGGGTCCCTGACGCTCAAGCCCGCGCATTTACTCTCCGAGGAAGATTGGGACGCCGCCATCAGTACTAATCTAAAATCAGCATTCGCGGTGGTCCGCGGAGCCGCGATCACAATGGCGAATCACGGAGGATCCGTTGTGCTGACCTCCTCTGCTGCCGCCAGGATCGGGCTAGCTAACCATGAAGTCATTTCAGCGGCTAAAGCAGGCATCGAAGGACTCGCCCTCGCGGCCTCTGCGTCTTATGCTTCTAAGAAAATTCGAGTCAATTGTGTTGCTCCTGGAATGACACGGACTCCACTGACCGCAAAGCTCCTGCAGAATGAAGTGATGGCCAAGGGGTCCGCCGGAATGCATGCCCTAGGTCGAATCGGTGAGCCTGATGACATCGCTTCAGCGATGGAGTGGTTGCTGGATCCCCAGCAAAGTTGGATAACGGGTCAGGTAATTGGAGTGGATGGGGGACTTTCGAGAATTCGATCTCGAAATTGACTTCTAACCCCCTTTTTACATGACAGACCCGATCATCTTCGGCCTCGGCATCATGGTGACGATGATTTTCTCTTGTGGAGTTGGTCTAATGGTTTTCGAGTCTCGCCGTTCTGCGCAAGCAAACAGGCTCCGCGCGGCCCGACTAGCCATTTACGCCAAACCGCGAGTCATTGACATTGATTCGAAGGAAGAAACGATAGAAAGTAGCTAACGGCTAAATTGGTGACGTTATGTTTCCGAAGCTTTATTTTATTGCTCTGCCGATTTTCTTTGCATTGGACATGTTGTGGCTTGGCGTAGCAGCGAAGAATTTCTACACCAGACAAATCGGATTTCTAATGAAAACTAACGTTAATTGGCTGGCGGCTATCTCCTTTTATCTGCTTTTCGTAGCGGGTCTGGTGTTATTTGTTGTCGCTCCGGCCACCGAGAAAAGTTCATGGGTGCGCGCACTGGTTTTCGGCGCTTTGTTCGGTCTCATAACCTATTCGACCTATGATCTTACGAATCTTGCCACCCTTAAAAATTGGCCGCTTGCCTTAACAGTCGTGGATTTGCTCTGGGGGATGGTGCTGGCGTCGTCCGTTTCAGTGGCAACCTATCTAATCGCGGCGAAAATCGGTCTGTGAACTACTATCCAACGCTGGCGTTCGTGCTCTGGGCGTACATGAGTATTTGGTTCGTCGTCTCATTGCTCCGGAGAAGGAACGACGTAGCCGACGTAGCTTGGGGCCTGGGCTTCGTGGTCCTTGCCTGGACGTCCTTTTCCCTGTTTCGATCGTCTGGAACACGGGGAGCCCTGGTGAGTACTTTGGTGAGCGTCTGGGGACTGCGTCTTGCATTGCACATCCATAGGCGTAATCGGGGCAAAGCCGAGGACTACCGTTATCAAACCTGGCGGCGTGAGTGGGGCAAATGGTTTTATGTGCGTTCCTATGCGCAGATCTATCTTTTGCAAGGCGCATTCCTGTTTATGATCGCGTTGCCCGTTTTGATTATCAATAGAAGCGACGGCGGAATGTTTGGCTTTCTGGGGGGTATCGGCGTTTGCGTCTGGCTCGGCGGTTTCCTTTTCGAGTCGGCGGCAGACACGGAGCTTGCAAGATTTACGAAAGATAAGAATAACCTCGGCAAATTACTGCAAAGCGGATTGTGGCGATACACCCGACATCCTAATTACTTCGGGGAGATTGTGCAGTGGTGGGGAATTTGGTTCGTGGAGCTGGGAATTACGGGTGTGTGGTTTGGGATTATCGGGCCGCTAACGATCACCATCTTAATCCTGAAGGTTTCAGGGATTCCGATGCTTGAGAAAAAAATGTCCGAGAACCCTGATTTCGCCGAATACAAAAAAAGGACGAGCGCGCTTCTACCCTGGTTTCCGAAAACGTGATTCAGCTTCGTAACTGTGAGTCTGAGCAACGCTTGACACGGTATAGGTCAGGTGTTCAAGTCTCTTCTTTCCTACCATATCTTTATCAACGTAGAGAGAATCCCCAAAATTCTCCAGCCGTGATTCCGCGAACATGGGGAAGCGTCGCGGTCTAACCGGCTTGAACAACCACATTTCTCAACGAGTGTAATCGCCTGGCTTAGTCAACTAGCTTCCAACCCGGCCGCTGATGCCAGAATCGCCGCCGCACCTGCAACTAGGTGATCTTCTTTCTCCGGCGTTGGCAATACCACGTACTGTACTTTATTGCCCGCTCCACGTCTGCCCTTCAGAAGTTTTCCATGCCTTGCATGGTTTCTCACCCCGCAGCCCGCAAAGCGGATATCTCACGTGCAGTCTCAACCGGACATAGCTTCGGCTTCGATTCGATGAGAAGACGCGTGGTTTAAATACGATTTCTTTCGCAATCATATTCTTTACGCGACGTGAATGGGTTTGTCTCTGCCGCCGCCGACGGCGCGGGCGAGGTGACAGCGTGATCAGCGAAGCGAGACTGTATGGCCGACTTTAAATCTCAAGGAGCACTCGCGTCTGTAGAAGCGCGAAGATACATCACAATGCGGACCAGTCAGTTGGCTCGGCGCAGAGTGAGGACGGTTACGCTTTCATGCCTGAAAGTAAAGTTCAAACGTGATCCATCAGCCCTTGCGCTACTGCCCTGCGGATGCACAGCCTCGGGGTTTATATCGTCGTTTTCTTCAAAAATACTATTGGCATAAAGGCTCTGCGCCGTGACTTCCGACGCGCGTTTGAAGCCACTGATTGAGATCTTGGTAGTGATATCGCTCGTTAAATGACGGTTGACGCAAAACAGCGTGAGCGTTTCGCCTGTCTTGTTAACTGCGGCCACGATATCGAGATACGGAACTGCGGTAATGGTTGGAAGGCGAGTGGACCCTTCTTCCAAGTTATAGGTTTCGGAGTTCGTCGTTACTTCGACTGGCTGCGTGGCATCTGTATTGGAGTACATACGAAAAGCCCAGTACGATGGAACCCCAAACACACGGCTGCGTTCCTTCCTGATTCCTCCAAAATAAATTGTGCCAGTCATGTCGGAAATCGGAACAAAGTCCGCAACTCTCATCAGCATGTTGAGAAAGCCCGCGGATTCGATCGCCCCGCCCATATTGTTATAGTTCGGCCCTTTGTCATCTCCGCTCCAAAACAGCCATTCCGTAAAGGCGATTTTTACGCGATCACGGGTCCCGGTAGATTGAATTTGCGTATACATATCGCGCAGTTTTCGCTCAATCCCGACCGGCAATGCAAAGTTGGCCATGGCGAGAAAATCGTCAGATGGATTCTTCTTGACGACATCTTTGGTCGTGACGACGAAATGAGTAGACAGATAATCTAGAGAGCCGGCATTTGACAATTGCGCGGCGTTCCAGTCCGCATAAGCGTCTTCGTCGGCGCCCGTGCCAATCAAAATCGCCCTTGGGTCTGCCTGGCGTATGGCCTGGCTGAAAGCCTTGGTCCGCTCAGCCACTTGTTCCCGGCCGGGATAACCCACCTGGAATTTTCCCCAAAGCTCGTTTCCCAGCTCCCAAAGCAGTCCGCCTGAATGGTCTCCCCAATGTTGATTTACATACTGCACCCATGAAGCAGCCTCTTCGGGGGTACCGCTGCCGAGGTTCAGCGCGATTTGTGGACGCGCACCGATCAATTCACAGAAGCGCAAGAATTCATCCGTGCCGAACGTGTTGTATTCAGGAATTCCCCACGCTACGTTCTTCATGCTGACACGTTTGTCGAGGGGGCCAATGCCATCGCGCCAGTGGTAGGCTGAAGTAAAATTTCCGCCGAACCGGATGATGGGAGATGTCATCGCCCGTGCCATGGAAACAACCTCGGGATCCATTCCGTCAATGCTATCGGCTGGCAGCAGGGATGCCTGATCCAGAAGCACTCGACCTTCCGGGCCGACGGCAATTACAAAATCTACCGGGTCAAGGAATGGGACCTTATACGGCGGAAGTTCGAGCGTGAATTCATATCGCGTCCACTCCGACTTCGAGACTTGCAGAGTAAGGTGGGCGAATATGTGCTCAGCCTTGTTGTGTTGGCGTAAGGAAATCTCTAAATCGTGTGATCCGCTGATATGCCTGGCATAAATGCTTCCGCGGTATTTCAGTACTCTGGCGACGGGCAAATATACTTTTTGACGAATACCTACCTGTTGGCCAGGCAATCCCATCACAAAGATAGAACGATAGGAATTCGCGGCATCATTCCAGCGCGGTTCGTATCTATTTTCCTGCATGTAGTCGAGAGGTTCCCACGGCAACGGAAGGCCGAGTTCGGTGGCGCGCATCAACTGCGGTTCTTCGCTGAGCATTGTTTTTATGTGCGCACCATCCCACAAACCCTCTTCAAAACTTGGGTTCTCGATCACATCGGCCACTAAACCGCCGTAGGTCGAGTTGCCAATCGGTTCCAGAAAACTTCCGAAAATCGTGCGCGGGATGGTATAAGCAGCGGGCTTCGAAACATCAATGTTGACACGGGTTGACTGCGTGGCTGCGGAGGGAGTTTGAGATGTTGCGGTGAGAACTCCAACGCCAGAAACTAGGGTTAAGAGAAACAATTGCGTGAGTGAAACCCGCATGAGATGACCTTGCCTGAGAGATTGTTGATTTTGGATGGGCAGTAACTTTTTAATATGATCGCTTACACTTTCAGCATTAGGACAAAGGGCGACTTCGGACCTGATGTCGAAGGACGCCGCGGCTCGTGCAAGTTCGTCAAACTTCCCGCTATTTCGTTGATACGGGTAGTCGGCCTGAAACAGAAACGAGCGGTTGTCGCTGCTCATTCTCGGACATACCCTCCGGCATCTGCGAGAATTCCGCAGGATTCTCTCGGTTCTCTGTCGTAGATCCTCTGACAATCAGTTCAGTTCCGACAAGAAATTCGCGGCCGCTTACGGTCTTCTGTCCAATGACAGCTGTCAGCGCCTCAAGCGCTTTGTCGGCAAGTTCTGATCGTGATAAACGAACTGTCGTCAGCGCCGGCTGCGTAAACCGGCTGAAATCAATGTCGTCATAACCTATGACGGAGATATCGTCCGGCACCCGGAGATTTGCGCTGTATATGGCCCGCAGTGCGCCAATTGCTGTGAGATCGTTGGATGCCAACACCGCGGTCGGACGTCTTGTGAGAGCTAGAAGCCGTAGCATTGCGGCCTCTCCGCCCTCAATTTTGTGGTTTCCCGTTTCGATCAAGTGATCATCTAAAAGAAGCTGGTAGTGGTCGAGCCATTTAAGAAATGCTGTCCGACGAATTTGCGCCGAACGAAGCTCAAGCGGACCGCTGATAAAAGCAATACGCTGATGCTTCAAGTGAAACAGGTGTTCGATTGCTTCGTGAATTCCTTTTTCATAATCAACTTTGATATTGCTGATGCGATTACGAACTTGTCCCGTGTCGAGAAATACAATCGGGATTCGACGCTCTTCGAGTTGAGCGATAAGCCCGTCCTCCATTTCTGACGTGAAGACCGCGACTCCATCAACCTTGCGTTCTAACATCCTTCGCACACAATGTGACATGCGTTCGGGATCATAGCCCGTGTTCGCCACGATAATTTCGAATCCATGCTTCAAGGCGACCTGCTCGAAGCTTTTAACCAGTTCCGGGAAAAATGGGTTGGTGATATCAGAAATGATCAACCCCAGCAATTGGCTGCGTCCCGAAACCAGGGCACGGGCGTGAGTATTAGGATGATAGCCAAGGGCGTGAACGACATCCCAAACCCTCTCAGCGGTCTCCGGACGTACAACCCCTTTCCCATTAATCGTTCGAGACACGGTCGCAGTCGAGACTTTGGCGCGCTTCGCAACCTCTGATATGTTCATCAACCCACCAAAATGACTTCACCATCTTATAGCGCAAGCCACTCAAAACGACTAAACGTCCGATGGAGGATGATGAATTCCGAACACTAAGAGCCCCCGGAATCCTGAATGTCGATTGCTAATGGATAATGCCACTCTTATCGGTTAAAGAAGTACGACATCTCCCAAGTTAAGCCGATGGCGCCTTAATCTTTAGTTGGGGAAATGCTGTAATGCGCAACTTCGCTGCGGCATAAGGAATCAGCGTCACCGTCTCTTCGGGCTCAGTACTATTCACTGGGCTTTGCGGGACGGGATCAGCAACTCCATCTTCTGCACGCCACTCCGGCAGTTTTCGCGCTTTTACATGAAGCTTCACGGGCGTGGTCTTTCCGCTGAACGGATGGTCACTCATATCCGCCTCAGTCGCAGTGATGCCTTGGGACTGCGACGTTGCGTCCAGCGCCAGCGCGTAGTTCCACTGACTGGTGGGAAAGACCTGCCAATCGGCGGTCATGCCGCGATCGCGCAGCTTGAGCCAACCTTCTCCGATGCCATAGGAAAACACCAGCGGCCCACGCTCTACCGCAACCGAGTCATGAAACCAGCGTGAGACACGTGGCTCCATCGGGAACTCGATCTCTACGCGATCACCCGGCTTCCATGTGCGTTCAATTCTGGCAAAAGTACCGGGCGCTGGAGGTTGTTCTGAACGCCCATTAACCTTGATGCTCGTCCCTGCCGCCCACGCTGGAATTCGCAGCTGAAGCGGAAATGCAACGGGCGCCGCCGGACTGATCTTCAAGCTGACGGTGCCGCGGAAAGGATAGTGCGTGTCCTGCGCCACGTGTACTTGGGTGTTGCGGACGACGGTATGCACTTCGCAAGGCGCGTACGCCGCCGCCACCAGACCGTCGTCCTGTGACAGCATGAATAAACTTGCAGCGAATTTTGGCCATCCCTGGTGGCCGTTTGCGGTACAGCATCCGAAGTTTGGTTCCAGTCCATACAAATTCGACTCGGGCCCGTCGGTCATCCAGGGTTTATGGTGGACGCTGCACTCTACCTGATTTGGCTGCTGATTGTACTGATGCGCCCACATGTCATCTGTCATCGTTCCCGGCAGTGCATTGAACGCAAGTCGTTCGAGCCGGTCGCCGAGTGCGGGATCGCCTAGGATGGCGAGGGACTGCTCCAAAGAGTACATGTACTCGACCACGGTACAGAACTCCGAGCCCTGTGATGGATTAAGTCCCGCGAGGTGTTCGTCGCAAGAAAACATTCCATTCGGCAAACCGTGATATTTGTCGAGCTCCCCAATCATTTGCATCACGGCCTTCCGGTCGCTTGCAGAGCCGGATACTAAAGACCAGACAGGCCCGCACTTGACGGCCTGTCCGTTATTTACACCGTGTGTAGCCAGCGCGAGGTCCTTCAGCCCCTCACCTTCTTCCAGCTTGATGTACTTTGCCGTGATCGGTTCTTTGTAGTTGAAATTCGCGAACAGCGCCTGCCAATCGAACCCCTGCTCGTGCAGCATCCGAGCGAGATCAAGCAACTTCGCGTCTCCCGTCCGGTTATAAAGCCAGATAACACTGAGCGCCTCGTCCTGCCATCGAAACTTGCCCCAGTCACGTAGTTGGCGCTTGGGGAGTTCACCGAGTTGATATGCGAAGTAGCGCCCCATCACTTCAACCACGCGCGGATCACCCGTCGCCTCGTGGTATTGGGTGAGCACTTTAAGCATCACCATGCGCGGCCACCAGTCATCGTTCGAGTGCGGCCCGATCATTCCGTTCGCGGCCTGATTGTTCAACGTCCAATCAATGTACTTCTGCGCCTTCGCCTTTAGTCGCGCGTCGTCAAGAAGGTATGCGAGTGGCACGAGCCCATCGAGGAAGTAGGGTCCACGTTCCCAGGATTCGCCCGTGCCCCCTAACCATCCGCTGTTGGGACCGACATCGGCCCAAGTCTCGTCCAGATGTCCTCCCAGAGCGTCGGCTTGAAGTTGAAGTTGAGAACGCAACCATCCAGTCGGACTCACGGCACCAAGTGGCAGAGGATAAAACGCGCTCTGCGCAAGTGGTGCGCGATTCTTTATCGCCGCCCGGGAAATCGAAGCCGAAGCTGTCGCGTTAGCGAATGCAAAGAGGCGGTCGGCTGGCAGAAACGAAACAACACCGGTGACGCCGAGTTGCTTTAGGAACCGACGGCGACTGGAATAAATTCGCGAGTTAGCCAAGGCGAAGCTCCTCCATTACAGAAAATTGATGCAGGATAAACAGGCCAGCAAGGCCGCGCCACATCCTAAGCCAAATACGGCGAACGGCGCATAGTCCATCTGTCCTATATAGGATCCATAGATTTTTGCGCGCGCGCCTAGGACTCGTTGTAGGCAGGGAAATCACTCGTCAACGTCAATGATCCCACGATAGATAGCTGTCGTAGCGGCCTCAGTGCGATCGGAAACTTCAAGCTTTTCGATGACGCTGTTCACATGGTTGCGTACAGTGTTGCTGCTGATTTGCAGTGCTCGCCCAATCTGTTTATTAGTCAGGCCCTTCGCAAGCATCTTGAGTATTTCGAGCTCGCGCGCCGTAAGATCGGTCCGCATCATGCGTTCCGTCAGCCGCGACGCGATATGGCGTGGGATATACCTATTGCCCGCATGCACCGTTTTGATGGCGTTTACCATCTCGATCTGCGATGTGTTTTTGAGGAGATAACCTTGCGCGCCAGCGTGTACAGCACGATAAATGTCTTCATCCGTTTCAAAGCTTGTAAGCACGATGACGCGGGTCCGCAGGCCTAAACGCTTTATTGCATGCAGCGTGTCGATGCCACCCATTCCGGGCATGCGCAGATCAAGGAGCAATAGGTCGTTGGAGCCGGCTTTCAGCATCTCTATCGCTTCCTCGCCGGTGGAGACCGCGCCGATCACCTGGAATCCCGGCTGAGTGTCCAGCATATTAGTAAGGCCTGCGCGGACGACGGGGTGGTCATCCACGATAAGAATTTTGATGCTGCCGCCTGGGTTCTTCAACATTTGTCCGGTGCTCCGTGAGATTCTTCCAAAAAACATTGGGCCACGAGAGAACGGTGGCGCGCGGCGGTAGGAATGCGGTGATCTCAACCCGGGTCCCGTCACCCGGAGCGCTTACAACTTGTAAAGTCGCAAAGATGCTGGCGGCGCGTCTCCTCATGCCTCCCAGCCCAAAACCTCGCAGATCGTCCTCTTGCTTGAATCCGACGCCGTCATCGGTAACCAGAAGTCGCACGAGGTTCTTCTGGTAATGGATCGAGACCTTGATGACGGTCGGATGCGCGTGGCGCACAGAATTGGCGATCGCTTCCTGTCCAATTCGGTAAAGCGTGTCGGTGACGCGGAGGGGCATAATTCGTACATCACCCGAGCGCGACGTTACGACCTGCACCGTGCCTCCCTCCACCATGCGAAGCGCGCAACGCTCGAGCGCCGTGAGCAGTTCTCCGGACTGAAGTGATGCTGGACGTAAAGTCGCGATACTTCGGCGCGCCTCTTCATGGCTGTGGCGAGCCAGGTCACTGGCTAAATCCAGTTGCCGATGGATGACTGGAAGGTCGCCGGGGACGCCGTTTCGAATGGCCTCAAGCTGAAAGCCGATGCCGGCAAAGCTCTGCGCCAAAGTGTCATGCATTTCATGGGCGAGCCTCTCACGCTCGTCAGCCACAGCGCGAAGCCTCCAATGCTCGACGCGCCCGTAGAGGAAGTTCATCAATAAGGCGAATATCAAAAAGCCGATCACTATCGCGACAAGATGTTTGGCACTCCACCAAGGGGGACCGGCGAGCACCTTCAAGTCGTCCGTGGAGCGCAACAGGAGCACAAATGGCGTGAGATTCTGCGTGTAGCGGGAGTCAACGACGCAAATGCCGCGTAACCGGAGCAGACTGTTTAGCTTGACCTCGTTGAAGAAAAAGTCACCCCGCCCGCGGTTGACGATGGCGCGAAACGACTCCGGCCCGGCGTCGAAGTCAAGTACGAGGGTGTGATTGGGGCCGTAATGTTTGCCGCGCAACTGGCCTTCGAGTTCAATAAAGTTTGCGTCGAACGCGCCGGTTGCGGCTTGGGATGCAGTAACCGATACGGCCGGCATGGGAGAACGCGCCCACAAGAGTCGCACACTAGCGTCCTCGAGCGTCGAACTAAAGTCGCCCGGATGCGCTCGGCCGTGGACTTCCACCTCGTCTCCGATTTTTAGCGGAGGCTGCTTAGCGTTGGGAATTGACACGCCGCCGGTGGTGTCCTGCACAATCAGCGTTGGCGACATGAGAGTGACAACGCCGCGCACGGTTGCGAACTGAGTATTTGAAAACGGGAACAGGCGAAGGCCGCCAATGGGCTGGAAACTTTCGTTGGAACCAGATATTCGTTGCTGCTCATTTCGGCTACCCGGTTCCAAGTCAGAAAACTCCGTGCTCTGGGTAGATGGCTGTGCGCTAAAAGATTCCTGATGAGAAAGCGTTGCCAGCATTTCCACCAGGTCGTTGCGCGCTGCCGAACGAACCACAACGTTTTTCCAAACTCCACCGGAAGAGTACGAGCGCAAACCCACACGTCCTGCCTTGATGCAGTCTTTCTCTTTCGCGGCGATGGATGTGACGCTTCCCTGCGAGGGCATAGTAGCCTTCACCACGATCTGGCAATCGTATGCCAGCAGTTTCAGGTGGTACCACTGGAATGCCTGAATCCCCCCCTGCGCGAGATCGAGCTTCCGGTTTTCTTCAAGCCACTCGTGGTCGGCTCGGCCCAACACGAGGGAATTGTCGAGACTGCGCAATCCTGCATAGTATCCCCTGTAAGAGTCCACGCCCTCTTCCTCGTCGCTTGACCGCAGAACCAATCCCGCGTCGCCCTCGGGTCCGAGCAGCATGACGTCCGCCTCAATAGAGTAGTTGCGCCAATAGGACGAGCCGGCGAGCAGCTTCGCGCCGCGCTCATCCGAGTCGTTGCGGATTGCGCCGTTTATCAGGTCCCAAGTGCCACCCAATGCAGTCCACTCATCCGCTTTACCGTTCGCGAAAGAGTCGTGGTAAGGCAGGCCGCGCGTCGGATGATGGAAGTACACAGACAGAGCCAACCCCAGCAGCGCCAGAATCGCCGCAGCCGAAATCGCAAGCCTCAAGTAATAGGGTTGTAGGCGGGCGATCATTGGAGCGTCTTACTTCCTTTCCAGGAGCCGGGTTTCCACTCCATCGAAGTCAGGCGGCGAATTTCGGGAGTGTCTATATTCTGGCGGGTGGCGAGAGCAGGCTGAAGTTTGATAGAAGAAGGCATTGGACGTCCAAGGCGTTCGGCACCAATAAGGTCCACCGCGAGCTCGCCCATCGCTCTCGTATCTTGCATGATGGCTGAATCGAAGCTCTCAGTGTCGAAGGGAAGAGCTCCATCCGGATCGAACCCAATGACTTTGCCTCTGCGACCTAACGGCATCATTCCAAGAGCCGAGATTGCGCCTCGGGCTGAGGCCCACATCAGTCCAACGACGACCTCAACCTCCGGATCATTTCTCAATGTTTCCTCAGCAATCTGTTGTTCGTGGAGAATGTTGAACGCCCCTCTTCGCATCGTGACGTGAATGCTGGGATAGTTCTGAGCAAGGAACAGTTCAAAACTGCGCGCGCGAATCATGATCCCGGTGATATCTGGATTCACGCCGAGAACCACGACTGAGCCCTTTCCATGAAGCAGGTCGGCGACACGTTGGGCCGCGAGGCGGCCTCCCGCCTCATCATCATTCAGGACGTAGGAGAGCCTGCCTCCACCGGGAATCGCCAGTTGCGAACTGACGACGACTGTGGGAATCCCAGCCTCCATCGCGCGGTGAACCGGAGTGATCAGGGCCAACGCCTGATCCGGGGCGAGCACGAGTCCCTGATAACGTCTCCTGGTAATTTGCTCAACCAGAGCAATCTGCGCTTCCACGTCATCCTCCCGAGTGGGCGCGTTCCAATAGATACGGGCACCAATTTTCGCGGCGGCTGTGTCGGCGCCTCGATGGGCCGGTTCCCAGAGCCCCGTTCCCGAGGTGCGAGGAATGAGCGCGATTGTCGGGCCAGTATCCGAATGGCAGCCGACCGAGAGCATCACAGCTGTGCTCGCCAGCGAAAGCAAACAAGCGAGGGCAACTACCCCCCAACCTCGAGGT
This sequence comes from Acidobacteriaceae bacterium, assembly GCA_040003205.1. Classification (GTDB taxonomy): domain Bacteria; phylum Acidobacteriota; class Terriglobia; order Terriglobales; family Acidobacteriaceae; genus JALYIM01. Next base: position 17,599 of record JBDUDA010000020.1, read on the forward strand.
GTTACCTGAGTAAACATTAGGGTCGGTAGGCCAAACTGGAATTTAGCGTTGAAACTACAGGACGAAATTTCATATAGTCCATTTGCACTACGCGGGGGTGGTTCATGTTGCTCAGGCGGTTGAATTGAAACAATTATAGGCTCCCCGCGGTTAGCAATTGTAACCGATTACATCCTTCAAAGGTTGAGGTGATTGCATGAAACGATTTAGGTCGGCTAGTCTTGTGCTGGGTATTTTCCTGGTCTTTTCCAGCTTGACGTTTGCCCAATTCAGCAGCGGGCTGCAAGGAAATGTAACCGATCCCAGTGGCGCCGGCATCCCCAAGGTTCAGATCACCTTAAAAAACCTCGCGACCGGAGTCATTGTTAATGACGCGACCGACGACACGGGCGCCTACCATTTCTCCAGTTTGCCGCCCTCGAATTATGAGCTTTCCGCGTCGGCGCCAAATTTTCAAGCTGAGACGGTGAAGGTCACGATTTTTACAGGCCAGGTGTCTGCTTTCAATTTCAAGATGGCCATCGCAACGAGTAGCACAACTGTCTCCGTTACCACCGAGGCTCCGACCATTGATGTGTCCGACTCTCGCTTGCAAACGACGATCAGCACCGAGCAACTGCAAGACCTTCCGGTAGCAGGTCGAAATTTCTTCAACCTGGTTGCGGTTGCTCCGGGAATCACGGGACACGGGGCGGTTGGCGGCGGAGCTCCCGCAGATCAGCAAGACAACTTCGGAACTGAGAAAACTGTGGACGCCAGCGGAAACGGCCGCAACTCCAGCGGAAACCAGTTCACGATTGACGGCTTGAACATCACCAGCAACATTCTTCAGGGCACCGCGAACCTGACTCCGAATGCGGATTCCATTCGAGAGCTGACAGTTCAGACCAACCTTTTCAATGTCGAACACGGGCGCGGAAGTTCCGTCCAAATCGAAATGACTACGAAATCCGGCACCAACAAGTACCACGGCACCGGGTCCTACTTTTTCACGAATCAGAATCTCTGGGCGCGATCGCGCTTCCAAACCACCGACTACCAGCCATTCAAGAAGGGCGATGTAACCGGAACTTTCGGCGGGCCAATTATCAAGAACCACACCTTCGGGTTTGCGTCCGTGGAGCTGTTGCGAGGGCAGATTTCCCAGGCTGCTTCGCCTCATACGGTTGAGAGCCCGGAATTTGTCCAGTTCGCCCAGTCAGCCTTCCCCGGCACCATCGGCACCAGCTTGCTCAATACCTACCCGCTTTTTGACACAAAATTCATCAGCGTGTTACAGACCGCGCAACAGGCTTTCGGCTCCGGCTGCGGAACTCCTTCGACAGGAAATATTCCTTGTAACCTGCCGGTCATTGACAGCGTGTCATTCAAGCCGAGCCCGTTTCGCAATGCCATCCAATACAATGTCCGGCTCGACCAGTATTTCAGCAAAGACCGCCTGTACTTCAGCTTGTACAGAACCGATTTAGACACGGAGAATATTGCGATCCGCCAGGGTTTTCACGATGTGCCAAACAACAACACCAAGGCATACCAAATCGGCTATACGCACATTTTTTCGGCCAACTTGATAAACGACTTCGGCTACGGCCAGATCCGCGTTCAAGGGAGTAGCGGATTTTCGAAGAATATACCGTTCCACGTTCCGGACATCGGGATTGACAATCAAGAAGGCATTAACGGTCCCTGGGGACCGGCAACTTTCATTCAAAACAATTACAACTGGCGCGATGTTGTCAGCCTGGTGAAGAGTAAACACTCGTTCAAGTTCGGATACGAGTTCTGGAAAGGCGACGACGATGCTCGCTTCGCGGGCCCATATTATCGGCCTCACTTCCAGTTCGCGAATTTGCTGGCTTTAGTGCAGGACAATCCAACCCTCGAGAGCGGGGTCAACTTCAATCCGCTCACCGGAAAAGTAGCCGATGGCGCGTATCGCCATTTACTCAACACCCACGGAATCTTTGTTCAAGACGAATGGAGAGTTAAATCGAATCTGACTCTTACTCTGGGAATTCGCTGGGATGACTATGGCAACCCTTATCCAGATTCAAAGACCGGGCAAGAAGGCAACGTATTTCTTGCAAGCGGAAATAATTTAGATACTCGCGTGGCCAATGCCTCAGTCAGAGCTGTCAAACACACCTACGCCGGGCGGCTCAACAATAACTGGAGCCCTCGCATGGGGTTCGCGTATGACCCTAGTAGCGCTGGGAAGATGGTATTCCGCGGTGGCTTTGGTCTTTACCATAACTGGATTCCATTGGGTGAAGATAATAGAGTCCGACAGAACCCGCCTGGTCTGGTAACACCGACGTTCCGACAAGGTGACCCCATCCCGCCGCTGTTTGCGCTCGGTACCACTGATGTGGTTCCGTTTGGATTTCCGTTTCCAACGATTCCAATAGGGGCCTTGGACTCTCATGGAGGGTTGGTCGGTATCCGCGCGCAGGCCAATGGCATTGACCCCAACATCAAGGCTGACAGCTCGCTGATCTATTCCTTTGGAGTGGAGCGACAACTTCCAGCACGCCTGGTAGCCAGCGCAACTTATAGCGGCTCCTACACCTACAACGGAATAATCGGTAGCGACGTCAACCGGTTCGCCGGTGACCTGCTTGATGGCACACTGGACCGGCTGAATCCGAGTTTCGGAACCATGTACTACGAATTCAACGGGAACAAGATCAAGTACAACGCCGGAATCTTTGCGGTCCGGCAGACAGTGAGAGGCGCCTCGTGGCAAGCGTCCTACACGTTGTCGCGTGTCACGGACTACGGACAACAAGGTTCTCGCGTTAACCGAGACCCAGCGTATTCGGTCCCGACTCAACACAACCTCAGTCAATACGAGGCCCCGGCCGATTGGGATGCAACCCATCGCTTCACTCTCTCGGGGACGTACGAGTTTCCATCGCCTCCGCAGCGATTCTTGAAGCCGGTTTTGGGTGGCTGGGAGATTGCTTCCGTGGCGATTCTGCAGTCGGGAAACCCGATGACCATTTTCAACGGAACTGATTTTTCGAACGGGGGCGACTTTAATGCTGATGGCGTAAATTATGACTTCCCCAACCGGCCTTCAGCCAGCCTGTCGAGTTTCTCGCGGCAGCAGTACATCAACGGCATCGCACCTGCCTCGGCCTTTGGGATTCCGACTCCCGGAACGGAAGGTAATCTGAAGCGAGCGACCTACCGCAACCCGGGTTTCATCAATGTTGACGCCAGCATGATCAAGAATAACCGCTTTCACTTGTGGGATGACGAATTGAATCTGCAACTGCGGTTTGAGTTCTTCAACGTTCTGAATCGAGTGAATTTACAGAACATTCACTCCGATCTGAACGATCCACAGTTTGGTAAGTCCACCGACACTTATGCGCCGCGTGTAATCCAGCTTGGGGCGCGGCTTGTTTTCTGAGTTGAGCGGGGCAGGCGCGATCTTGCGCCCGCCCCCGCTCATGCGGATTGTGTAAGCTAACAAAGTGCGAATTGCTTTATTAATTGTGAGCCTAGTTCTTATTTCCGGGGACCTATGCGCACAAGCTGACGGCCCTGCCTTCAACCCGCAGCGAATGTTAGACGAAGTCGAACTGAACCTAAAGCAGCAGCCAAATAATCCCAGGCTTCTGGCCGCTCGAGGAGCGTCGTTGGCAGCCTTACACCGGGATGAGGAGGCACTGGAGAGTTTTAACCGCTCCCTTGCGATTTCGCCGAAGTTTCTGGCGGCACTCGAAGGCGCCGCCGAAATAAGCTATCGAACGCATGGCAAGAAGACGATGGAATATCTTGCGCGCATCTTCGAGCAGGACCCCCAAAACTTGACGGCTCATGCTATGGCGGGCGAGGTCTCCTTCGAGAAGGGAGACTGTGCCTGCGCCGACCGCCATTTTGCTGCAGCGGGAGAAGAATCCACTAAAGATGCGGTTGCGTTGCAGCACTGGGGCGAATGTCAGCTCAAGACTGGAGATGCGCATTCTGCGTCTGCTCATTTGCAAGCAGCCTCAGCGATGGCGCCGCAGGACCGCCGTCTTCAATTCGAGCTCGGACTGGCGCTCTTTTTGGAGCAGCAATATGCTCAGGCGCTGGAAGCAATCAAAACAATTCCCGAAGATGCGAAGACCCTCAACCTGGCTGGGAACATCTACGCAGCACAAGAAAAACTTAGCGAAGCGATTGCGTCCTTCCGGCGGGCTACGGAGTTAGCCCCCAGAGACGAACAGAATTATGTGGACCTGGCTTCGCTCTGTTTGGAACATCAGTCATTCGAAGTAGCTCGGGATGTAGTCAACGCAGGCATTGCGAACATTCCGGATTCGGCGGCACTTTTCACCTTGAGGGGTGCGATCGCCGCACAGACCTCGGATCTCGAACAATCTGGTGCGGACTTCGAGCAGGCCCGACGCCTGCAGCCCAACGCCAGTTATGGCGATGTCGGTCTTTCGCTGCTTCTCCGCCAGCAGGACCAGATTGATAAAGCCGCGACGCTGATCCGAAAACGTCTGGCGCAAAATCCCAGCGATGCGCGCCTGAGCTTTCTGTTGGCCGATCTGCTGCTGCAAAATTCCAACGCTGACGAACGCAGCCATAAGGAGGAAGCGGAGCGCCTGTTGAGGAAAGCCATCCATCTTGATCCCAAGTTGGCGAAGGCGCATGCAGCCCTCGGGAAATTACTCTTACAGTCCAACAGACCTGATGCGGCGGCTGCTGAACTGAAACGCGCGCTTGACGAGGACCCAGCGGACCGCGTGGCTCTCAATCAATATATTTTGGCCATGAAGCGACTCGGTCGAATTG
>JBDUDA010000172.1:0-6693 GCA_040003205.1 Acidobacteriaceae bacterium
TAAAGCGCCGATCGCGGCGAGAGTATTCAACTCATCTTTTCGCAGCTCAGGCACACGCCGAACAAGATCGCGAATCGAATCAAACGAAGCGACGCTGCGTTGCCGCACCAGATCTTGCACAGCTTCCGCGTGCAGTCCGCGAACATAGCGCAGGCCGATTCGCAATTTCGGTTTCTTCTGCGGAATATTTCGGGATAGCGGATCGTTGGCAACGTCTTCCAGCGTACAAAGCCACTGAGACTTGGTTACATCAATGGGCAAAACTTTCAGTCCGTGACGCTGTGCATCTTTCACAACTGTCGGAGGACGGTAAAATCCCATCGGCTGATTGTTCAGCAGGGCAGCGGTGAAGGCAGCCAGATAATGACACTTCAAAAATGCGCTGGCGTAGGCAATGAGCGCAAAACTGGCAGCATGCGATTCAGGGAATCCATACAACGCGAACGACGTGATGGATAAAACAATCTGCTCCTGGGCCTCTTGCGAAATGCCATTGTGCGTCATGCCCGCGCGCAGCTTGGCCTCGATTTCTTTCATGCGCGCCTGCGAACGTTTAAATCCCATGGCACGCCGTAGCTCTTCAGCTTCGCCTCCGCTGAAATTGGCGGCTACCATTGCGATCCGCAGCAATTGTTCTTGAAACAGCGGAACTCCCAAAGTGCGCTCCAGCACCGGCTCCAGCGAAGGATGCGGATACTCCACCGGCGCGCGTCCCTGCCGGCGCTGTAAATAAGGATTCACCATCTGTCCGACAATCGGGCCGGGACGAATAATGGCAACCTGCACCACGATGTCATAAAAATGTTGCGGCTTCAGGCGAGGCAAGCACGCCATCTGGGCACGGCTCTCGACCTGAAACATTCCGATGGTGTCAGCTTTTTGCAAAGTCGAATATATTTCAGGATCATCCGCGGGAAGATACGCCAGGTCTACCTCGTCGCCATAATGATCGCGAATCATCACAAGCGAATCCTCCAGCACTGCCATCATTCCCAGTCCCAGCAAATCCACTTTGATGATGCCGAGATCATTGCAATCTTCTTTGTCCCACTGCACCACCACGCGCCCCGGCATGGACGCGGGTTCGAGCGGCACGATGGAATCCAACTGTCCCTGGCATATCACCATGCCGCCGGAGTGCTGTCCGAGATGGCGCGGCAGGTCCTGCACGGCAATGCAAAGCTCGAAATATTTGCGTATGCGAGGATGATTTAAATCCATGCCGGCATCGTGCAGGCGACGATCAAAAGTGTCATGGGAATCGCGATATTCCCAGTGAGAAACGGCGGCGGAGACTTTATCCAGCGTTTCCGGATCGAAGCCCAGCGCCTTACCCATTTCGCGGGACGCCATTCGGCTGCGATAGGTGATGACGTTCGCAGTCATGGCCGCGCCCCGCTCGCCATAACGTTTGTATAAATATTGGATCACGCGCTCGCGCTGGTCGCCGCTGGGAAGATCAAGATCAATGTCGGGCCACTCGCCGCGTTCTTCCGACAGGAAACGTTCGAAGAGCAATTCCATACCGACGGGATCCACCGCCGTAATCCCCATGGAATAGCAGACCGCGCTATTGGCCGCTGAGCCGCGTCCCTGCACCAGAATGTGTTGCTCGCGGCAGAACCGGATTAGGTCCCAGACAATTAAAAAATATCCGGCGAGATCGAGTTTCTCGATCAGCTTTAACTCGCGCTCAATTTGATTGCGGGCGCGAAGTTTGATATCTGGATTAACGCCACCCCGCCCATAGCGCTGCTGAAATCCTTCGCGCGCGCGCTCCCGCAAAAAAGACATCATGGTCTCGCCGTCGGGCACGGGATATTTTGGGAACTCGTATCCCAGGTGTTCCAGCGTGAACTGAAGCCGCGACGAAAGCTCGACGCTATTCGCAATCGCCTCCGGAAGGTCGGCGAATAGCCGCTGCATTTGCTGGGGAGATTTCAGCATGCGCTCGGAGTTGCGAGTGAGCAGGCGTCCGGCATCAGTTAAAGTGCGATGGTTTCGCAGAGCCGTGAACACATCGCAAATTTGTCGTTCTTCCAAAGTCGCATAACACACGTTATTTGTCGCTAGAAGCGGAAGCTGAAGCGAAGCGGCGATTTCAATTGCGGCGCGATTGCGCGCTTCTTGCTCGCGATGGAAATGCCGTTGTAGTTCTATGTAGACGTTTCCGTCGCCGAAGGTTTTCGTCAGCCGCTCAACGCAGCTTTTTGCTGCGGGCATTCCGCCCTGGGCCAAAGCGGCGGCCAGCGGCCCATCTTCAGATCCTGTGAGGCAAATGAGTCCCGCGGAATATTCCTGCAATTCGTGTTCGCGAACCGAGCCTTCTTTATTAGGATCTGAGTCTGCTGCTTTGGATGTATTCTTCGGCGTCCGCAATTTCATCATAGTGATCAGGCGGCAGAGATTTTGATATCCCGCGCGTGATTGCACTAAAAGCGGCAGCCGGGAAAATTGGTCGCACATGACCTCCGCGCCCATATGCGCCTTGATGCTGGCTTTTTTGGCAGCCATATAAAAACGCGGCGCCCCGTATACTCCGTTGCGATCGAGCAGGGCCATGGCAGGCATGTTCATCTGCGCGCAGGTTGCGATCAGGTTTTCGGGCAGGGAAGCGCCTTCAAGAAAGCTGAAGGCCGAGCGGGAATGCAGTTCGATGTACATGCGGACGTCGCGACGAATTCAGTCGTAACTTCCTTCCAGATACCACTGCGCTCTAAGCAGATCGCGGACAAGGCGATACAGCGCGATCCCACTTTCCTGCTGCACTGCGATGTCCCACTCGTCGCGCGCCCATCCGTCCTGCTCCCACCAATCGCCGGAAGAGCGCCATGGGCCAGCCGTCCAAAGAACATCGCCATTAATTTCTTTGCGTGCGACAACATGTATGGGCTTGCCATCGCGCAGTGTCACTGAAGTTTGGAGAGGAGGCCGGAAGATGCGCAACGCCGTAACCAATTTATGGGGACTGACGCTTTGCGTCCCCTCAGAATGTTTTTGCGGATTGGATTTCGCTTTCGCCGAATTACTCTTCTGAGAATCACTAACCACAAATCGCTGCATGCGAAATCTTTCCGCGCGATAGGTGTCCAGCAATTGCAGCGAGCCAACTTTGTCTTCTCCCACGATGGCGGCAATCTTCGCGATCGTGAGCTCGAGCTTTTCCGGCTCCGGCGTAGGAGGAAGAAAAAGTCCGCCCTGCGCCGCCCGCGGATGCGAAGGCTCTGCCCGTAAATAAAGTTTTACGATAGGCGCGCCGGGGGGATGCGCCCGCAAATCCAACTGCAACAGTTTTAAAAAAGTGCGCGCGTTGAGCATTGGGACGGGAAGCCGCAGCGTACGCACAAAAGTGTGCGGCAGCGGGGACGCAGGTTGCTGGAAACCGTTTTTGGAGTTTTCATCTGAACCATCATCACTCTTGCAGCTATGGTCCAGCTCCAAATGCAATTGCAATTCTTGTGTCGCCAGGGCGCGGGCGCTTAAGCGGGCGCAGAGCTGGTCCAGCAATCGGCCCAATAAAAACGCCAGCGGCTCCAGCAATCTCAGCGGATGCTCCAACTCCGCCGCTTCTTCAAAAATCAGGGGCGCATCCACGGGAACCAGCGTGCGGAAAGTCGTTCCGCGCGCCAGTTGCTGCAACTGAATCCCTTTTTGTCCCAGCCGCTCGCTGAGGGCAACTGCGGGCAATGCCGCCAACGCACGCAGATTACGGATTCCCCAGCGGCTCAATGTATCCAGCAAGCGCTCGGCTCCGGCGTCCGCATCAGATTTCCTGAACAGCACTTCCACTGGCAATGTTCCCAACTGCTCAGACTCGCGCCCTTCGGGAATCACAGTCACACCGCAAAATCCGCGAGCGGCAAGCACCGACGTATCCGGATTCGACGACACCGCAACGTTCGCCTCCAGTCCAAGCTCGGAACTTCGGCGCGCAATATCGAGCGCAATTTTTGGCCGCGATCCGAATAGCGGCTGAAGCCCGGCCAGATCAATCAGGATGGTGTCGCTGCCCGCATCCTCGACCCGCGGCGAAAACGACTGTGCGCAATCGAGCAACGCGGCGTGCGCAGCCGTTTCCTGCAAAGCCGATCGCGGACGCAGCACCATGCCCGCGCAAGCTTCCACCTGCAATTTCGTCATGCCAGGCTCGACCCCCGCGCGGCGCGCTTCGTCATTTCCTGAAAAAACTTTTTGCAGCGGAGGTTTGCCCGCCAGCACAGCCACTGCCTGCGAACGTAATTCCGGTTCGGCGCGTAACACCGCTTCCACGGGAAAATCTGGTACGAAGATGCAGGCAAAAGGCATAAGAAAGTTTTCTTGCGGACAAAGTGTGTGATCGCACAAATTCTAAAAATCATCCGGCCCAGGCGGCGTGGCTGCGGAACGAAGTCACCGAGGCCACCGGCTTGCGCTGCATGCGCGCCCGCAATAATTCCACCTGCACCTCAAAACCTTCCATCAGCTGCGCGTGTGCGGGAGACGCGGCCCTCGTTTGTTCGGAATATTCATATTGACGATGCTCATATTGATGACGCTCATATTTCTCCCCCGCATATTTCTGGACTTTCAGCAGCAAGGTTGCACACGTCTGCGCACAGGGATTCTCCGCCACCACAAACAGCACGGTCGGCGTATGCTCCACCGCGCGTTGAAAGCGGAACCATGAAGTCAGCGGAATGCGGCGCGCGAATTTGTGCGGAACGTCTCCCAGATCAATCGCCACCATGCCAAATCCGCCGCTCTGCAATAAAAGATCAGTCACCCGCAGCGCCTGCTCCACAGGGCCTTCTCCGGACGAGCGTCCGGTACGGTCTTTATTCTGAAAACCCGAATTACGATTCTGAAAATCCGAATTCGCATTTCGAAAACTAGAATTTCCCCTGACCGCCGCTTTTCCCTGACCGCAGCGCACCCAAAGCAACTTTTCAAAATCCACGCCCGCCTCCGCCGCCGACACCGGATCGAAAACATCGCTCACATCCACCAGCGCGCACGCCTCCTGCCGCCGCGTCGCCGCCGCCAGCGCCGCCAGCAACACGCTGGTCCGTCCCGAGGAGGCCGCGCCGAAAACTTCCGAGAGGCATCCCCGCGGCAAGCCCCCGGCGAAGGCGTCAATCGCGGCGACGCCGCTCGCCACCATCTCCGGCGCAGGCCGCACCTCCAACCGCGCCGCGGACGTCACCCCAGAAAGCGTCTGCACCGCAGCGAAGCGTTCTAATAAAGAGGGCCGCTGCAATAAAGCCGCGCGCGGATTCTCCGGAAACCGAATTACCGGATGAATTTCCGCCTGTCTTGCAGAGGGGACATCCGATCGAACACTAGAAGATCGGACACTCGCAGACCGAATAATCGAAGACCGGACGTTCGAATCGCCAGATTGAATGACCGACTCGAAATCCAGCGGCGTAAGTGAAATTGCCGAGGCCAAAGCCCCAGTCGGAGAAACGGAAACGGGAGAAGCCGATACCAACGAGTAAGACGACGACATACGAGGCCTCGAACATCCAGAAAATAAGAACAGGAAGGCGTGATCCTGGGCCGACTGAGCAGCAAAAAACAGGATTCCGAGCGTAAGCAGTCTAAGAAGATTTCGTGCTATTTCGCTTTTTGTTCGCCATAGAGAGTGATTCTGAACCTGAGCGGCGAAGCTGTCAAGAAGGAAAAACACTTAGACAAATAAGGTTCCATCAGTAATTTCTTTATCTGTGTATGATTTCTCTGCCAAAATAGCGATTCGTTTAGCGACCGATGGCAATAAGCTGGATTCAGAAAGCAGTGATTGAAAACCCAAATGCCGAAGATGAATTCCTCCTCCCATTTGAGAGTCAGAATCTTCCCGCTGAATACAAGAAGTACTATCTCGCAAAGCGCCAGAATTTTTTCGCCAGTGTTGCAGGATTTCGTGAATCATGGGACCTCTACATCTCCTTCGATATTGTCTTTCTTCGGGAATTCGCGGACTTAATGGTTGCTGGTAGTCCCACTCAGATGTTTCCGCTGATGCTTTTCAGCAATGCACACGCAAAGATGCGTATAAGCATGGAACTCGCGCTGTCGGGATGTTTGGCAGAGGCGTATTCGGTTCTACGGGACCTATAGAGTTTGTTGCACACGCCCACCACATGCTTAAGGATCCAGCACTGCAGATAACGTGGCTATCCAAAAATGAGGAATCGAAAGCGTTCGAAGACGCTTTTTTGGCTAACAAGCGAACGAATCTATTCGCGGGGCTGGATGAGTTGTACAAGGCATGGGGCGATTTGTCGGAAAAAGGTTCTCACGCAACCATCAATGCTATTTGCGAAAGGTTTATCCACGTCGAAGATGACAAAAACATCGAATGGCGAATGAACTATTGTGGAGTGGAAGAGTCAAGCTGGGCCAAACAGATTTTTTCGATATTACTAATCTTGCTAAAGCTGGAACAGACACTGTTCAAAGATTACGAGGCGCGTCTCCAGTTCGATGAGACCCTATTGCGGATGAGAGCCGAACTAGAACGGCGCAAGCTGCAGCTACGCCAGAACTTGATTGCAAAATACAAGATTCCCCCGCCCCTGTGATTTTGGCAACAGTTGTGAGCGCGACAACCTGGACGATATAATCAGCCCTGCAATTCGTGTGCGGTTTTGTGAATGTGGCGCTATCGTCTAGGGGTTAGGACGGAAGATTCTCAATCTTCAAACACGGGTT
>JBDUDA010000173.1:0-6614 GCA_040003205.1 Acidobacteriaceae bacterium
GCAACCACCGTCGCTACTTCCTTCCCGCCATATTCGGTGGCGAATTGCAGCGCGGCGCGACCGGGAACCAACTGAGTGCCCGAGATCATGGCGGCGAGTGTATCCAGGATGTGATGTTTGGTTTTCTCCTTCACCTCGTCTGGCAATGGACGACTCTTCGCCTCGCTCATATAGGCGCTGAGTTTTTCCATCACCGGACTGACAGTCACGGCCGAAGTTTCTCCGTCAAAAGGCGGCTTTGCCGTCGCGATATGAGCTGGCAGGCCGGTCGCAGCAACTGCCAAACCGGCAAGCTCAAGAAGTTTTCGGCGGGTCAGGGTTGCGGGCGGTGCTTCAGCGGCCCGAGATACATTTCGATTTTCTGCCATCTTTATTCTTTCAGGCTTTAGAAAAATAAACTTTTCAGTCATCAAGTGTTGGCAAAGTCTTCAGAACGTCGGTGGCGCTGGGACGATTGTGGACGGGATTATCCTTGCGGATCTTGCCATCTTGAAACACCAGCACCCGGCGGGCGTATTCCGCGATGTCCGGTTCGTGCGTCACCAGAACAATGGTGAGCCCTTTGTCGTTCAGGTCCTGCAAAATCTCCATAATTTCGATAGAGGTACGACTGTCAAGATTGCCTGTGGGTTCATCCGCCAGCAAGATGGAGGGATGATTCACCAGGGCGCGTGCAATAGCGACCCGTTGCTGCTGGCCGCCGGACATCTGCGAGGGAAAATGCTGCGAGCGGTTCGTCAGGCCAACCAACGCCAGTGCATCAGTTGCGCGCTTTTCGCGTTCCGCCTTATCGATCTTCGTGTAGAGAGTCGGCAAAGCCGTGTTTTCCAAGGCCGTGGTGCGGGCCAGAAGATTGAAACCCTGAAAAACAAATCCAATTTTTAAGTTCCGAATTAGCGCGAGGGTTTTTTTGTCATGCTCGGAGACATTGATTCCCTCAAGGAAATACGCCCCTGAAGTGAGACGGTCCAAACAGCCCAGCACGTTCATGAAAGTTGATTTGCCGCTCCCGCTGGCGCCCATGATGGCAACGAATTCGCCGCGCTCGATTTCAATCGTCACACCGCGCAAGGCATGCACCCTGGTCTCGCCCAGTTCGTAATACTTGTGGGCGTTGTCTACACGGATTACGACGCTCTCTTGCCTGGCTCCGGGTGATTCGAGTTTTTCGACTTCGTTCATCACTTCCATGGAGATCGCGCGCTCACGGTACTAATGTTTGACCCCGCCTGGAGCGGTACTATTGGGCAGCACGGAGCGAATAATCACGTCGTCACCTTCCTTGAGGTCGCCTTTCAGAATTCCAGTTACCTCGGTAAAAGCGTGATCCGTGATGCCAAGAGCAATTCTTACCGGCTCCATACTTTTGTCGGTGTGCAGCTTCCAGACTACGGCGCTGTCTGCCTTCGCAGGATGTGCAGAATTCTGAGCGCTGCCTCTATCAGTGCCGCCCCCAGACGAAGAGGGACTAGCGGTCTTCGCCTCCCCCTCCTCAACCCCGTACTGCTTGTACAAGCTCAAAATTTCTTCCGTCGCCATGGGCGGCTTGTATCTCAGCGCGGTGTTGGGCACTTTTAACACATTCTGCACTGTGGCCACAGGGATGGTTACATACGCCGTCATCCCCGGGAAGAGTTTCAACTCCGGATTCGCAAACTCAATAATCGAGTCGTATGTAACCACGCTTTGAACGGAGGTCGGATTCATTCGCACCTGACTCACAACTCCGTGGAATATTTGTTTGGGGAGGGCGTCCACTTTGAAGGTCACCGCTTTGCCGACTTTGATATTGTCCACGTCAGACTCGTCGGTCTTGGCGTACACCCACATTTTGGTGAGGTCCTGCGCAATTGTAAAAATTGTGGGCGCTTGCAGAGAGGCGGCGACGGTTTGTCCGACATCCACATTACGCGCCACCACGGTGCCGTTGATCGGCGAGCGAATGACGGTGTAATCGAGATTGATTTGCGCCACCGCGACCGCAGCTTTCTTCAGACTGACTTGCGCCACCGCTTGAGTGATGTTTGCATGAGCCCCGCTCACCGATGCGTTGGCGGCATCATAGTTTGATTTGGCCAGATCGAGTTGCTGCTTGCTCATTACTCCGTCCTTGGCTAATCCGACGGCGCGATCGTAATCTGCCTTGGTCTGCACTAACGCAGCTTTGGACTTTTCTAAATTTGCGCGGGCAGACTCGAGATTCGCTTTCGAATTCTCCAGGTCAGCGGCAGCTTGCAATAAGGCGCCTTTGAACAGTGCGGGATCAATTAACGCGACGATCTCTCCCTTGCGCACGCGAGAATTAAAATCCGCATTGAGTTTCGCGATGGTTCCAGAAACCTGGGATCCCACTTGCACCGTGATGACCGAGTTAATGGTGCCGGTAGCTTCAACCACATCGTTGATCTGACCGCGTTCGACTTTCGCGGTGAAATGCTGTGCCTGGGCATTACTGTTCAGTAAAAAATAAAGACCGGCGGCAACCAGCAATATCACCGCTGCGATGATCAACCACCTGAGTTTTATTTTCATAGTGGGTTATAGAACTCTACTCGTACCGCAGTGCTTCAATGGGATCGAGCCGGGACGCTTTGCGCGCTGGATAGTATCCAAAAAAAACGCCTACTGCTACGGAGAACATGGCGGCGACCACGACGGCTTCAAGAGACATTTGTATCGGCCATCCGAGAGTTTGGCCGACCAGGTAGGATCCGATGAGTCCGAACAACACCCCGGCGGCGCCTCCGACGAGACTTAGCATGATGGATTCGCCCAGAAACTGAAGTTGGATCGCTTCTTCAGTCGCCCCAATCGCCACTCGTACCCCGATCTCGCGCGTGCGCTCGGTCACCGAAACCAGCATGACGTTCATGATCCCAATTCCGCCGACGATGAGCGAGACGGACGCGATCGCGATCAGCAGTATTTTTAGTGTCTTGCTAGCATCGAGTTGCGCCTGAATTACGTCTTCGGGATTTCGGATATTAAAGTCGTCCTCCTCTTCCGGTCGTAAATGATGGCGGTCACGCAACACCGCTGTGGCTTCCTGTCCAGCCATCTTCACCGCGCTCTGTGATACGGCGGAGCAGAGGATGTCGTCCAGCCAGGTAATACCCTTCAGTTTTCTCTGCGCTACGGTATAGGGCAGGATGATGGTGTCGTCCTGGTCCTGCCCGGACAGCGAGAGCCCTTTCGGATGAAGCGTCGCCACTACTTTGCAAGGGAGACTATTGACGCGAATAACTTTTCCAATCGGATCTTCCACGCCAAAAAGTTGGTCGCGCACTGTCCGTCCGATCGTGCAGACATCGGCTGCGCGCTCCACGTCATCCTGCGAAAAGATCGCTCCCTGGTCTACATACCAGCGCTTGATTTCGAAGTATTCGGGCGTAACGCCGCGGTAGGAGGTATGCCAATTCTGATTACCGTAGATCACCTGTACCGGATCATCCACGTTTGGCGAAACGGCTTTAATCAGTGAAACCTGATTTTTTACCGCCACGGCATCGGCCATTACCAGCGTCTTGGTGTCGTGCGTGCCGGTGCGGACACCGTTAACGGCGCGACCGCCGGCTTCAATCCAAACGAAATTGTCGCCCAGGTTGTTCAATTGCTGCTCGACGCGCGATTGTCCCGCTTCGCCAATCGCGACAACGCAGATCACGGCCGCAATGCCGATAGTGATACCCAGCACTGTGAGAATGCTGCGCATCTTATTTCTTAGCAAAGCCACCAACGCCGAACGAAAGATTGCACCGTAATTCACAATTCCTGATTTCTATCGGAGTACGTTGCGAACGCTAAACAACTTCGCCTAAGTTCTCACATCAGAGCAGCGGGCTGAAGTTAGGCTTTACAACCTGAAGAAAACCTTAACGGGCTAACCCCGAAATGCTGTGGAGAACCTGCTAATTTCTCCGCAACACGCCGCCCGCGCCACTTTCAATCAAGTCTGCCTGCTTTGTGAACTGCGATAGAGATCGTGTACACTGTGCTTCGCCCGCCCCCAAGCCCGCGACCCTAGAACGTCCCGCGCAAACTCTCAAATCCATTTTTTAGGGTGTTGTGATGAAGTTCGTTCCTGTCTTTCTCTTCGCTCTCATTTCATCATTATCTTCTTCCTCGTCATTCGCCGGAACGGTGGCCATCGCCAGTCCCGCAAACGGATCGACCGTCGCCTCCCCAATTAACGTTCATGCAACTTACAACGGCACCGTTCCTGCAACTTATATGAAAGTTTGGGTAGACCATGTTGCGGGCGCGGTGCAACACAGTACCGATGTTTTCGATGCTGCAATTGCTCTTGCCAACGGATCCCACCTCATTGAGGTTCAGGCGAAAGATGCCGGCACCGGAACCGTCTTCACCACGTCTTCAAATATTACGGTTGCGAGTGCGGCCGTCTCGATAGCACCGCCGTCTCTCAGCCTGCCGCCTGGGGGCACGCAGCGATTTACCGCCACCGACAGCGCAGGCCTGGCTGTCACCTGGTCTGCCACCGGAGGATCTATAAGCAGCAGCGGACTTTACACCGCAGGCTCAATTAACGGTAACTTCACGGTAACGGCTACCGATTCCAAAGGAGCCGCCGGCACGGCGACAGTCACCATCGCCAAGGCGAATACCGTCACCATTCAGAATCCCGCCGACCGTGCGACCGTCTCCTCACCCCTGCATTTGCTGGCGGCTTTTAACGGCACCGCGCCCGCCACCTACATGAAGCTCTGGTTGGATGGCGACCCCAGCACCATCCAGCGAAATACCAATGTCTTTGATACAACCGTGGGGCTGGCAAACGGTTTTCACGAGATTTCAATCGCCGCGAAGGATTCCGCTACCGGCGTGGTCCATAAATCACAAATCGCGGTAACGGTCGCCGGTTCTTCGCTCAGCTATACGACATGGAAGAACGACAACTCCCGGACCGGTCAGCAAGACAAGGAAACCGTACTAACACCCGCAACGGTAAATTCTTCGAAATTTGGTTTCATGTTCAGCAATCCCGTGGATGGTTTTGTTTACGCCCAACCGCTCTACATGCCCAACTTGTCGATTGCAGGAGATACCCACAACGTAGTGTTTGTCGAAACTGAGCATGACACTGTTTACGCGTTCGACGCGGATATGTCGGAACCTCCCTTGTGGCAGGTCAGCATTATCCCGCCCGGCAGCAGCACCGTTCCGCAGGCGCTGGTTGGCAGCAGTATCCGACCTGAGATTGGAATTACTTCGACTCCAGTCATTGATCCGGCGTCGAGGACAATGTATCTGGTTGGCGAGACGCTCGAAAACGGCAGCGTCATTTTCAGGCTGCACGCGCTTGATATAGCCAACGGGAACGAGCGACCAGGAAGTCCCGTGGTCCTCAGCGCTCCCGGCTTCCAGCCGACGGAGCAATTGCAGCGTACAGGTCTGCTGCTTGCCAACGGGAACATCTACTTCGCCTTTGCCTCGCATGGCGACCACATGCCTTATCACGGTTGGGTATTTGCCTATAGCGCCACCTCTTTAGCCCAGGTGGCGACGTGGAACAACACGCCTTCCGGAAGTGAGGGTGGTATCTGGATGGGAGGCGCAGGAATTGCCGCCGACAGCAGCGGGGATATCTACGTCGCCAGCGGAAATGGCACATGGGATGGGAACACGAATTTATCGAGTAGCTTTATACGGCTGACGCCAAATTTGAACGTAGTGGATTATTTCACGCCCTACGATCAGGCCAAACTCTCCAAGGCGGATCTGGACTTTGGAGCAGGAGGCATACTGCTGCTGCCTGACCAGCCGGGAGCGTTTCCGCACGAACTGGTCGGCTGTGGCAAGCCGTCGCCTATCTATGTGGTGGATCGCGATAATATGGGCCACCACCGCACTACCAGCGATAGCCAGATCATTCAAAGTTTGCCGAATGTCGTCGGGGGCACTTCAGGCATTCAGGCGAATGACCACTGTTTTACGACGCCCGCTTACTGGAAGGGCAACCTGTATTTCGTCGGTAACAATGACGTCATAAAAAGGTTCAGCCTGGATCCTGCCACGGGAAAACTATCCTCAACGCCAACGTCGCAAGGCAGTTTTACGTTCGTTTTTCCAGGCGCGCAGCCGGTCGTGTCGTCCAACGGAAACTCGAATGGAATCGTCTGGGCGGTGGATCGTTCCTCTTCAGTTTCATTGCATGCTTACAGTGCGGCTGACCTGAACAACGAACTTTATCGAAGCTCGGGGATCGGCGCAGGAACCAAGTGGGCTGTTCCAACCGTGATCAACGGTAAAGTCTATGTGGGGACGCAGACCAAGCTGGTAGTGTTCGGACCGAA
The DNA here is from genome assembly GCA_040003205.1 of Acidobacteriaceae bacterium. Classification (GTDB taxonomy): domain Bacteria; phylum Acidobacteriota; class Terriglobia; order Terriglobales; family Acidobacteriaceae; genus JALYIM01. The sequence goes on from JBDUDA010000173.1 coordinate 6,315, forward strand.
GTGAGGTTGAGTCTCTAGTGTCATTCGACCGCGGATGACCCTGCCTTGCACTGCTGTCCGGGCTAGCTGTGGCGCCGAAAGCTCCGGTCATGCTCAATTTGCAAGCAATAGAAAGGGCCATTCCTAAAGAATGGCCCTTTTATTTTCAAACCAGTGCTGGTTACCAGGCTGTATAGGTCAACTGATCCACATAAGCATAGTAGGGATGTGCATACAAATCCCCATTCATCTGGAAATGTACTCCATAGCTGTAGGAAGTGGCTTTCGTAGAGGGGTAGAACGACTGATTGATGGAATGTG
>JBDUDA010000174.1:0-6562 GCA_040003205.1 Acidobacteriaceae bacterium
TTTGGCCAACCACGCTTGAACGCGTGAGAACAGCCGGCTTGCCACCGGGACTGACAAAATTACCGGTCATCCTGACAGGCGCCGGGACCTCAGCGTACGCTGCCTATGCCATTGCGGAGGCGTGGCCCCTGGCGAGGGCAATTCCAACTACCGATCTTCTAATTCGATCTCAAGCCGAGATCGAGGCCGCCATGCCATCACTTCGGGAGGGAGGATTACTGATCTCTTTAGCGAGATCGGGCGATAGCCCAGAGAGTACCGCGGTGAATGAGAAAATGCAAAGATTGTTTCCCCAGGTGCATCAAGTGGCGATTGTGTGCAATGCAAATGGGCGCCTGGCTCATGTACCCGGCGTTCAGGTGATCGTACTCGATCCGAGGACGAACGATCGCAGCCTCGCCATGACAGGCTCCTTCTCCAATGTAGTTCTTGCGGGCCTTTCTCTGTTTCGCAGTCAGCAATTCGCAGAGCACCTGCCAAATATTTGTATTCGCGTGCAACGTGGACTCCAGGATTCGAATTGTTTGATTGAGGAGATTGCGCGCACTTGTAGAGATCGCATCGTCGTTCTTACATCCAGCATGCAGGCGCTCGCCAAAGAAGTCGTGTTGAAAATCATCGAGCTTACCGATGGCCGAGTGCTGGCCATGGCTGAAACTTTTCTCGGCTTTCGCCATGGGGCAGTGGGGTTTTTGCGGGAAGACACTCCCATCCTCTGTTTTCTGTCTTCTGATCCGCACAAGCGCCTTTACGAAGAAGATGTTCTGGCGGACCTGAGAGCAAAAAAACTGGGAAGGCTGATAATTGTTGGAGACGATCCGTCCCCCGCAAAACAGGGAGACTGGAGCATTCCTGCGATCGCGCCGTTTTTACCCGACGCGTTGCGCACTCCTTTCGAAGTTCCGCTTGCCCAGCTTCTGGCCTATCACCTGAGTGTGAACGCGGGAGTTGATCCCGATGATCCCAGCCCAAAGGGAACTATCACGCGCGTGGTAAAAGCGTTCCGCATTCACGGAGAACTCGCCCCTGCTTGAGCCGGCGTTAGTCTGGTTGATTTTTTCGGAAGCGGGTCAGCGAAAATAAATTTAGGTCCCATGTAGTGCTTCCTTTCAAAACCAGGTCGGCCATAATCTCTCCAATGACGGGAGCAAATTTGAAGCCGTGTCCGGAGAAGCCGGTTGCGATGCTAACCCTGGGGGTCTCTGGAAGCGTGCCAAGAAGAAAATGTTCATCCGGCGTCATGGTGTAGAGGCAGGTCTCCGCGCGTAGCATGCGTCCGGCGAGGGCGGGAATAGTCTTTGCAAGCCGCTTCCGTATGGACTGCTCGTCGGCTGGGCGTATGTCGCGGCAAATGGTGTCTGGTGTGCAAAATTCTTTGCTGCCATGCAAGGCTACTTTAATTCCTTCCTCGTCCGGCCCCGTCAAAGGAAATCCATAGAGCGTAAGTTCGTCGTTACCTTCCGCTTCGAAGAGATAAACGGGCAGACGGTCTTCGCGGAAAGGGTCAATACTTTCTGAAGGACTGAACCAATACACCACCTGACGGGTCGTATGCAGCGGCAGTTCAAGGCTGGCCAAAACCTGCGGCGCCCACGGACCTGCGGTGATGACCAGGTGATCGGCGGAATAGTTTCCTTTGGCCGTGCGCACACTAACGCCCGAGCCATTCTTTTCAGCCTGCCAATCTAAAACGGGCTCATTGGTGTGGAGCTGCGCATCTGATTTAGCGGCGAGGCGAAGCTGTTGCTCGACGCACTTCTCCGGCAGCAGGTAGCCAGCGTTCCGTTCGAGTACGCCGTGTGTGTCCCGCTTAATGTTGAAAACTGAATACCGTCGCTGCAATTCTTTAGCGTCTAAAAGTTCATGCGGAAGCGCAAACTGCGCGGCACTGGCCGCGCTCAACTTCACGAGTTGTCCATCTACAGGACCGACGACCAAAGCTCCAGGTAAGTGCAGCAGACGCTCTCCGCTGTCAGCTTCAAGCTTTTGCCACAGCTCGAATGACCTGATCAGCAAGGGAACGTAGCGATAATCTTCGAAATACGCCCGCCGGAGTATACGGGTGAGTCCATGCGACGATCCGTGCGAGTGTGGCGGGGTGAACAGGTCGAAGCCGCGCACTCGGCAGCCCCGTTCCGCCAGATGCTGCGCGACGGCGCTGCCCATCGCTCCGAGGCCAATCACGATGACGTTCAAGGCATTCTCCGGAGATAACTCTGGCGTCGTGGAACGCGCAATTTAAGTGGTAGCAAAATGCCCGCCGCACCATTCGGTGACCAATAACGCGAGAACCTTTGAACAGGAGAAGACTTCTTCGAGTTCCACGTGCTCCTCGACGGTGTGGGCAAATGCTACATCGCCCGGGCCGTAGAGCACGGCAGGCAATTTCCCATGCTCGGTGAAGAGACGGAGATCTGACCCATAAGGGACACCCTGAATTTTGGGATGCGAGCCCATGACCTCTGCATGGGACTCGCTGAGAGCTTCGACGATCGGCTCTGCGAATGAAGTCTGCCCCGGTTCGAACTGGCCCTCAATCCATTCCAGCGTCGGAGGATGATCTCTGAGCCACGGGTCTGCGGCGGTAATTTTCTCAAGGCATCTTGAGAGCGCTGCCCTGGCGTCGGCAATTTGTTCTCCGGGGAAAACTCCAAAACGCCCTTCCGCTACGAGAGTTTCCGGAACTGTGGAGAGCCAGTCACCGGCAGAGACCGTCCCAATCGAGATGGGAGCGATGTTGTCGTCAAATTCGAAAATTTTGTTTTCATAATGCAGATGCCGATCGCGATCCAGCGCCATAATCGCGGAAAACATCTGCTGAAACTTTTCGACCGCGCTCACGCCGAAACGCTTCATGCTGGCATGAATAGCGCGTCCGGTGATTTTGATACGGAAGCTGAGCGCTCCCGCATGGACCGGGCAGGAGCGGAGTCGCGTGGGCTCCATGATGATTGCGGCGTCGGCGCGTATGCCGTTAATCAATGTCGTGAGCGTGCCAACTCCGCCGCTTTCTTCTCCGATGACACTCTCGAAGACCACAGGGCCTTGGGGTTCGAAATGAAGATTGCGCAACGCTTCAATTGCGAAGATAGCGGCAGTGAGGCCGGCCTTCATATCACACGCGCCGCGACCATGAAGCTTGCCATCTTCGACCGCGCCGCTCCAGGGCGGAAATTTCCAGAGCTTCGGGTCGCCGATGGGAACGACGTCCATGTGTCCGTTCAGGATGAGCGATCGCCCCTTATTTTGATCGTTAGTCTTCGGTGCAGTCTGAGGGGGATAGCCGCCTGTCCACACGCCCACGACGTTGAGACGCTCATCAAAAGGGACGCCGTCATCCGAAAATGCCGGGTGGTGCTCGAGCGCCGCGAAATCTGACTTCAGGATTTCAACTTTGCAACCCAGCGTGCGGAGCTTGGCAGCGAGAAAGTGTTGTGCCGCTTGCTCATCGCCCGGAAGACTGGGCAATTGCACAAGTCGCTGCAAAAATTCAGTCATGGGGGTGCGGAGACGGTCAATTTCCGCCGAGATTTGGGGATATCCGTTCATCGTGATGATGATTCCTCATCCAGTGTAGTAAGGTTTCCGGAAAGCCGGCCGACTCGGGGGCTATCAGGCGCTGCGATGACGATCCAAAGCGAGACGCACGCGACTGCAACCAGCGTTCCCGATCCGAAAGCGACAGGCCAGCTAAAGTGTGCGACCAGAATGGGTATAAGGGAAGTGGAAGCGATGCCACCGACAATCCCGGCCGTGTTCATCAGCCCAGACACTGCCCCCGCCCGTTCGCCAGCAAGATAGGTCGCAGAAACCCAGAACGAAGCTTCGGCCGCCATCAGAAACCCGACGCTTAAACAGAGTGCGACGACACATAAGCCGCTCTTCGGGGCATAAGCGGCGACAAACAAAAGCACTCCGCTAACTACGTAGCTGGTCATAATCATCAATTTTGCGGCTGGAAGACGTCCGCGACGGGCTGCAATGCGGTCTGCAATATAGCCGCCCAGGGGAGTAAACGCCAATCCCGTGAGCCATGGCAGGGCGGCGACGAGACCGCCATTCATCATGCTGAAATGGCGAACCTCCACCAGATAGATGTAGAGCCAGAAAACAAAAATAAATAGCAGATAGCCTTCCGCCACGTAACTCACGCAAAGCAGCACGATTTTGCGATCACTCAGCACGCTTTTGAAACCGTGGGCCCCAGGTAGTGGCTCCGCATTCGAATTGATGATTGCCAGTTCCGCTGAATTGATTGAGCGATGTTCCTGCGGAGTATTTGTGCTGAAGAACCACCATAAGAACGCGATCACGAACGCCGGCAAAGATGTCAGGAAAAACACAGAACGCCATCCCAGACGCAGCATAAGCCAGGATACAAAAGGAGTCGCGAAGGCAGCAGCCAGTGAGGTGCCGGCAAACATCCATGAATTGGCGTAGGCGCGTCCGGGCGGTCGGAACCAGTTATGGACTGCCAGTGCGCCCACTGGATAGGTCGTAGCTTCCGCACTGCCCAGCAAAAAGCGTGCCAGCCATAAAACTAAAAAAATGCCACCAGCCGTAGCGCTCAATGAGGATGGAACCATTCCCGTGAATATCGTGAATACGCCCCACAACGCGGCAGAGATAGCTAACATGATGCGGGTGCCGACGCGGTCCGCTAACATCCCGCCGGGAATTTGAAAGATGGCGTAGCCAATTAGAAAACTGCTAAAAATTTGGCCTATCTGGATTTTTGAGAGATGTAATTCTGGCCCCATCAACTCGGCTGCCACCGAGATGTTGATTCGTTGCAGATAGCTGACGAAGGCGAAGCCGGTGAGCATCGCTACCATCCACCAGCGGACGTTTGTGGGCTTCGCCTCGCTCATACGCGATCTGCTTGCGAATGTTACGTCTCGAATTTCGGAATGCGTCTGCTCGGATGGAGGCGAAATATTAACCCGTGAGCCTGTTCTGGATTCAGTCAGGCGCACGGTTTGCAGCGCGGAGAGCTTCTCCGACTTAAAACTCCAGCTTCAACGAAAGCTGACCGGTACGATTGCCTCCGAAGTCAGAGCCGCGCGACTGGGTGATTTGTCCAAAATTGGCCTGGGTCACATCGAGTTGCGGATCGGCCAGGTTGGTGTGATTCAGGACGTTCGTGAAGGTGCTTTCAAAACGCAGGTCAACTCCCTCCGTAAGGGTGACCGTCTTGCTTAGACCGGAGGAGAGGCTAACCGTGCCAGGCCCGACGAGGTCGCCAACGTGCTCGGTGCCGAAGCGGCCGATGGGAGCCGAGCCAACTCCAACATCGCATGGTGTCACACCGGTATTGGGGTCGGGTCCTACCGATGCGTATCCGGTCTGTCCGGGGCAGGCGAAGGCACTGTTGTTAAACCAGTGATTGCGATTGTGTCCACCGCTATTAGGATTACCGATGATATCCGGACGCTGCGACGCGCCACCCAAACTCGTGCCGGACCCGGTTCCAGAAGGATCAATCAAACCATTGGGAATAAACGCTGTTAGAAAAGTGCCGCTCTGGAAGAGGAAAATATTGCTTAATTGCCAGCCTCCGAAAACGATGTCTGCCACTCGATTCATGTTCGATCCGAAGCGGCGGCTGCGTCCCACCGGCAACTCGTAAATCATGGTCGTGAGCCAGCGGTGACGTCGGGTGGCGCTTACGTTGCCGTAGTCCTGATGACGATTGAAGCTGTCGGTAGGACTGTATCCGCCCTGCTCATCCACAAATGCGCTTCCGTTGAAGCTGCCATAGCTGCCCTGATTGTCGGAGAGATTTTTCGCCAGTGTGTACGAGCTATCAAAAGATAGTCCGTTGTTCATGCGGTGAGAAATTTCCCCCTGCAAAGCGTGGTAGTCAGCTTGCGCCGAGGTGCTACGATCGGTGATTTGAAAGAAGTTGGGGAAGGGAAGTTCCGAAGCGCGACTGGGATCACTCGAGGGCGTGGTTGAAGACTTCTTGAGCTGGTTAAACTGTGGCTGCCAGACCAGGTGCCAGGTGTGAAGTCCAATGTAGGAGACGCGAGCGCCGATGTTGTGTCCGAAATCGTGATCAATGGAAAGATTGGTTTGAAGCGAATAAGGATCGCGCCACTTGGTATCCACCGCGCTGTAAAAGTACAGGCTGCCAAGAGCGGGGGCGAAGGTGCTGGTGTTGGTTGTTGTGTTTGGAAACGCAAAAGCCGGACCGCCACCACCGCTTTGAATGGAATTGTCGAAGTTCTGCAAATTCGACTGGAGGGTCTGGGTGGTGGCGTAAAAGAGCGCGCCGGTCGTCGTGATGTTGTAGTATCCGGCGCCGCCGCGAATCGCCGTGCGATCATTGCCGAAAGGACGATAGGCGAATCCGAAGCGTGGCATGAAGCGAAACTGCGGCGACTCCCGCAGGCCTTTTGGCAGACCTGCCTGTGAGTTCGTCACCACAGGTGTGCAAGGCACACCATTTGCGCCGGGAGCGTTGGTTGCATATGGATTGTTGACCCCCGGAATCGTGCAGGCATTCACGTTGGCAAGTTCCTGCACGGATAGAGTGCTGGCATAGCCTGCCGGATAAATC
>JBDUDA010000021.1:0-21948 GCA_040003205.1 Acidobacteriaceae bacterium
TGTTGTAATAGCCCGCGAGATCTTTGCTAGCTTCCGGTGTTTTGGTGGTTTGCGCGTCTAAAGCCTTTTGACGTAGATCCACGGCTTTCTGATAGTCGTTGACGGCCTCACCGTAGCGTTTTGCTTTCTCGGCAGCATCGGTTTGTTTGGGTGCGGACAGAAGATAAGCATCCCCCAGCCTTGCCCACAACAGATCGCGATTGGCATCGACTTGAGTTGCCTCGGTCAGAGTGGCGATTGCTCCATCAAAGTTTGAAGCCTGGATATCTGTATTAGCGGCTGCCAACTTTTCGTTTAGAGTCTTTACCGTCATGACTTCTTTTTGTTGATTGGCCTGCTGCTCCTGCATTTTCTTCAGCTGTTCCGGGGAAATTCCCTGTTGCTGCGCGCCCTGAATCTGCGACTTTTTCAGATCAAAGTCCATCGTCGCCTCGTCCAGCGACACCGGAAAACTCTTTATCTGGTCTAATAGCTTGCCATCTTTTGTCAGCGTTACCGTGTATTTCCCTGGCTCAATACCCAAAGAAAAATATTCGCCCTTTCCGTTTGTCTTGAGGCTGTATTTCCGACCGTTATCCTGGTTGCTGTAGTCCACTACCGCGCCCGCGATAGGTTTTCCCTCCAAATCTTTGCAGGTGCCTTTAACCGATCCTGTTGCCTGGGCGAAAACCTGGGTCGCGAAAGATACGAATACTAAGATTGAAACCGCCAGCATCACATATCGTTCCTTTAACAATCGTTGCTTCATTTTCAGGCCCTCCGGCTGACAATACTTACGAATTAGTTCCTTAAATTTGTGCCCACGTAACTTTGCGATTCATATGCAATCGGATCCCGAGCCCCGGCTTCGGCAAACGCATTCAGGCGCAGGCGGCAACTATCACACACTCCACATGCCGCATCTTCGCGGCTATAGCACGACCACGTTAAATCGAAGGGAGCCCCAAGTTCAAGGCCAAGCTCCACGATTTCGACCTTCCGCATCGCGATCAAAGGCGTCACAACTTCGATGTCTCCGTGCTTCGTGCCACTCTTCACTACTTCGTTGAACGCATGATAGTAGGCAGGGCGGCAATCGGGATATCCAGAGCTATCCGGTTCGACCGCGCCAATGAATACTTTGGTTGCTCCCAGCACTTCGGCCCAGCTCACTGCCACGGCTAAAAAATGCGCATTCCGGAAAGGGACATAGGTCACCGGAATCTCGCTTCCCACAGATGGGACGGTCCCATCCGGCGATTGTGGGATGGCAATGCTCGGGTCCGTCAAAGCCGACCCACCGATCACACCCAAGGCTTCGTTTCGGACCGCCAATCGCCGCCTGATTCCGAGCCGGTCACAAATCCCGGAAAATGCGTTTCGTTCTCGTGTCTCTGTTCGCTGCCCGTAGCTAACATGTACGGCGGCGGTTTCTGAGTCGCGGGCTGCCAGGGCCGCACACACGCAAGAGTCCATTCCACCACTCAACAAAACCACTGATGATACGCGGGGCATCATGTTGTTAGATGGCATCTGCAAGCCACACGAAAACACGATATTGACGAGAACCGAAGCAACCTTATACGCCCTTCAGTGCCGGATCCCATATAAATTTATGAATCTGAAGTCCCAGCCGGGCGGGAACCGCGTCGTCAAGCATCCATTGAGAAAGATCGCGCGGATCGAGCAAACAATGGGAAGTATCGCGAGATCCGGTCGCGCCCTTGCGAAATGCCGGAGAAAACAGTACCGCATTCACCTTGCGATTTAACTCATGGGCGGCAACAAAGTCGCGTGCGAATTCATAATCGGCACGACTGCTCAGGACAAACTTAACTTCATCCGTGGACCTGAGAGTGTCCAGATTCTCCATGCGAAATGTCCCACCCTCGCCCGAGTCTGGACACTTTACATCCACAATCTTAATCACTCCGGCAGGAATCGACTCCAGCGGACGCTCGCCGCTGGTCTCGATCAGCACCGTAAAACCTTCGTCCTGCAATCGCTGCATCAGCGGGACAACTTCTTTCTCCTGCAACATTGGCTCGCCGCCGGTTATTTCGACCAATTCCGCGCCCCGGCTTACGCTGTGTACCTCGTTCATCACTTCATCAGTGGTCATGCGATGACCGCCGGTGAAAGTGTACTCGCTATCGCACCAGTTGCAGCGCAGGTTGCATCCCATCAATCGCACGAAGACACAGGGCAGGCCCGCGTACGTGGATTCTCCCTGTAGCGATTTGTAGATTTCAATAATTTGCATGAGACTTAACGCGGATTCGCCTCGGAAACAGCTGGGGATGCCCGCGCGATTGAGACTACGCGCAACTCATTCCGAATAGGTGGCGGTGGTCGTATCCGTCTCGTAAATCGTGACGTTTTTAATCTGGACTCTTCCGTTAGTGACCGACTGCAGGCGTCCATTGGACTCATCGTAAAAATACTTGGCGAGGTTTTCCGCTGAAGGATTCAGGACCTTGAACGGATCGAGATCGTTAATCATCTGATGATCGAGACGGTCCACCACGTGTTTCATCACTTCCTTCAAGTCTTTAAAATCGAGCAACAGCCCAGCTTTGTCGAGTTCCTTTCCCGAGAGCGTAATCCGGACTTTGTAGTTATGGCCATGCGGATTCTCGCACTTACCCTTGTAGTTTCTCAGGTAGTGCCCCGCCGCAAACGTGTCTTCAACCGTTACTTCGAACATGCATTTCCTCGCTTGGCCGCGGCACAGTCCGCATAAAAGTGCCAACACAACTCTATATTGTACGCGATCAGCTAAGCCGGAAAGCGAGCGGCGTATAGCGGGGTAAGGGGCTTTACTCTACTCCGAAAAACTGCTCAACCTGCTTCATCTCGGTCGTTCTGCGATAGCTCGGTAGACTTTCCACGAACACTCTTCCGTATTGCTTTTTAAGAATGCGATTGTCGAGCAGAACCAGCAGTCCGCGATCGTGCAGCGAGCGAATCAAGCGTCCAAAGCCCTGTTTCAGCGTAATCACGGCCGCTGGAACTTGAAATTGGAAGAAAGCGTTTCCGCCTTCAGCATCAATTGATTTCACCCGCGCGGCAACTACCGGATCGCTCGGCACCGCGAATGGCAGGCGGTCAATAATCACGCAACTCAATTGCTCTCCCTGAACGTCCACGCCTTGCCAGAAGGAAGATGTCGCAAACAGAACCGCGTGCGGAGTCAGTCGAAACTCCTCCAGCAGCGCGCTTTTGGGAGCATCTCCCTGCAACAGCATGGGGAATTCGAGATCGCCCCACAGCCGGTTATAGACATCGTTCATCTGGGCGTAGCTGGTGAAGAGTACGAAGGCGCGTCCGCGCGTGATTTCGAGCAGGCGGCGAATTCTGTCTGCCGCTTTGGCCGCGAACTGTGGGGTGCGAGGATCCGGCAAGTCGGGGGGAACATAAAACAGCGCCTGGCTCTCGTAGTCAAAATGCGATGGCAGCACGACTTCCCGGACGTGCTCAAGTCCAAGCCGACGGCGCATGTATTCGAATCCGCCTCCCACAGCTAGAGTGGCGGAAGTCAGCACAGCGCACTCCAATTTGTCGAACAGGCAAGCCTTCAAGATGGGAGCGACATCAATCGGCGTAGCTTGCAAAAATACGTTCGATTTATCGCGGCCTCCACGACGGCGTTCGATCCAGAAGACAGTGTTGCGGTCTTCGGATTCCATCAGGAAACTGATCTGCACCTGAAGTTCCTGAGCGCGGCGGGAAAAATTAAACACTTCCTCCGGCTTGGAAGACAGCGATTCCAGCTCTGAACCGAGGCGTCCCAGCGACTGCTGGAGGGCCATGAACTCGTCGCCATTCTCCTCCAGAAATTCGCGACGATTCTCAAAGGCAAATCGGCCATCTCCAGGAGGCAACAACGCAAAAAAGAATGTTGAGCGATCGCGCAAGCTCTTCACTGCTCCCGATAGCGAAGCCGACATCATGCGATTTCTCTGCAACGAAACCTCGACGTCGCGGCACAATTCTTCGAAGCGAAGGTGGCTGACGGAAACTCCAAAGTAGCTGCCTGCAACGTCTTCCAACTCGTGCGCCTCGTCGAAAATCACCGTGCCAACTTCCGGCAGGATGCCCGCATCTGGCGCGTATTCGGCCTGTTGCTTGATCGCGAGATCGGCAAAAAATAGATGATGGTTGACGATAATGATGTCGCTCTCCATCGCGCGCCGGTGCATTTCGGTGATGAAACAGCGATCCCAAGCACCGCACTTTTGACCCAGGCAAGTGTCGGAGCGGGCATCGAGTTTGTGCCACAGCGCGCTGGCTTCCGGAAGTCCGGCGAGTTCCGATTTATCGCCGGTGCTCGTAACTTGCTCCCACGCCGCGATGGCGCGGTAGTGCTCGATTTCTTCGAGGCCGCTCAACACCGGCTGATCGGTGAGGTCGTAAAGCTTTTTGCGGCAGAGATAATTATTGCGTCCCTTCATGTAACAGACGTTGAGTTTGCCTTCTCCATTCGGAAACAATGCTGCTTCAAGGAACGGGATGTCTTTGTTGAACAGTTGTTCCTGAAGATTTTTCGTGCCCGTGGAAATAATCACGCGCTTGCCCGAGCGAATGATGGGGACGAGGTAGGCCAGCGTCTTCCCAGTGCCGGTGCCTGCTTCGACGATCAGGTGGCGGCGCTGCTCGAGCGCTTCTTCCACGGCCTGCGCCATTTGCAGTTGTCCGCGACGAAATTCATAAGCCGGATGCGTTCGAGAAAGCGCTCCGCCGGGCGCGAAGAATTGATGCAGCGTGAACCCTCGTTTCGGAGCGGCGACTGCTGGGGAAGGCGTCGAAGGCGAGGAAGTAGACACGAATAACACTATAATAAGCTACCAACCAAATCTGGCATCTGGCGCTCGTTTTCTCGATTACGTTGAAACACTGAATGACCCGAATTAATTCCAACTCGCTTTCCGACCTCGCGGTCGGCGTTCCGACAATCGCGATTGTGGGGCGTCCGAATGTGGGCAAGTCCACGCTGTTCAACCGCATCGTCGGATCGCGCCGCGCCATCGTGGGCGACGAGCCGGGCATCACGCGCGATCGCCTGTACGGACAAGCCAACTGGCGCGGACAGCAGTTGCGCATCGTGGATACCGGCGGCATCGTGCCTGACGAGCAGGAATTTATTCCCGCAGAAATCTTTCGGCAGGCGAAGGTCGCGCTTAAAGAAGCTGACGCGGTAATTCTTGTCGTGGATGGACGTACCGAGCTTGCAGGGCCTGATCTCGAGCTGGCGCGAATTTTAATTCGCGGCGGCAAACCGCTTTTTCTTGCCGTCAATAAAATTGACAGCGAAAAACAACAACGATTGATAGACGAATTCCACCGCCTGGGAATTGGAAACATTTTCGCGGTGTCCGCCGAGCATGGCCGCGGTGTGGACGAAGTTCTCGACGCCATCTTCGATTCCCTCAAGCTCGAAACGCTGAAGCCCACCGAGGCGAAAGTCAGGTCCGCCGAGCACGAGTTGCGCGACGACATTGCCGAGGGCAATGCGCAGCCGGACAAATATACCGACCCTAAAGAAACGAAAATTGCAATTATTGGACATCCGAATGTGGGGAAGTCCACGCTGCTGAACCGCCTCACAGGTTCGGCGCGGTCAATCGTTTCTCCGATCCCAGGGACGACCCGAGACGCCGTAGACGAAATTGTCGAGCGTGATGGAAAGCAGTTTCGCTTTATTGACACCGCCGGCATCCGGCGCAAGGGCAAGACGCACCTCATGGCCGAGAAACTCTCGGTCGTTATGGCGCGTAAACATCTTGAGGCAGCCGACATCGCCTTGATCGTGATTGACGCGACCGAAGGCGTCAGCGCCCTCGATGCAACGATTGCCGGATACGCGCACGAGAGCGGTCGCTCCGTCATCATCATCGTGAATAAGTGGGACCTGGTGATCAGCGGCGAGAAAAAGCCGGTCACGCAATCGAAGGCCGCGCGCATGCAGGATAGTAAACGTCCCGCCGACCGCGAAGCGTATGAGGACCGGTTGCGTGACGGGCTGAAATTTCTAAGCTACGCACCCGTGCTCTTTATCTCCGCCGCTACCGGGATTGGCACCGATAAGATTTTCCCGATGATTGAAAAAGTCGCCGCCGAGCGCCGCAAGCGCATCGGCACGGGGGAGATGAACCGCTTCGTGAAAAATGTGGATTTTGATCGCGCGTCGGTTCCAGCGAAGCAGCAAGTTAAAATTTATTACATGACGCAGGCAGGAGTTTCTCCGCCTACTTTTGTGATTTTCACCGATCGCAAGGTGAAGCTGCACTTTTCTTACCAGCGTTTTTTAGAAAATCAAATCCGCCGCGCTTTTGGATTTATTGGCACACCGATCTGGATCAAGAACCGCGCCCGCGACTAAGTAATTTTGTAGCTGTCATCCCGAGCGAAGTCGAGGGACCTGCTTCTTGCAGCCTGCACAACACAATTCAGGGATTCTTCGCTGCGCTCAGAGTGACAGTCTTTTGGGAAGCGGCAGTTATCGGCGATGGACAGCTCCGAGTGACAATTATTCGTAACGCAGAGCTTCCACCGGATCCAGCTTCGACGCCTTTAATGCCGGCACCAGACCACTTGCGACCCCGACAAAAATCAACACAACAGTGGAGAGCGTTACTGTCAGAAACGAAATCCGTAGATGAATGTCGCCCTTCCCGGATTCATCCTCAAACAGTGGACCCATCAGTGGAAGCGTTCCAACCGCGGCCGCAATTGCATAGGAGATCAGCACGCCGATGGCGCCTCCCAGCAACATGATGAGCAGGGTTTCAGCTAGGAATTGCAATTTAATGTGACTCTTCTTGGCGCCCAACGCTCTCCGTAATCCGATTTCGCGGATGCGCTCATCCACCGAAACCAGCATGATATTCATCACGCCCACGCCCCCGATGCCGAGTGTCAGTGTGCCGACAAAAGCGAGCAGCACTTGCAGTCCAATCGTCAAAGCGTCAATCACCGGACGAAACTCATCGCGTCCGAACATCTGAATGGCCTTCTTATCTGTCGGGGAAAATTGCTGCCTGCTTGCCACCGCAGCCAGCACCTGTGCCATTGCACGCTTCTCGAATTGCGGAGCCACGGGCTCGAATAGCAGCACCGCCCCATATCGCGTATTCCAGAGATCGCCGGCGGCCGAATACGGAATCCACACTGACTCATCATCACTGGAAAAATAATTGCTCATCTGGATTTTGCGCTGCATGACGCCAATGACCGTAAAGCGCACGCCGCCGATGAGGACCGTCTCGCCGATTGCCGGGCGTCCACTGAAGAGTTGTTCCCGGACGCGTCCTCCAATGAAGCACACCCGGCGGCGCTCGAGCTCATCGCTGCTGCTGATCCACCGACCCTCGGCGGCAACTTCATTACGCATGTCTCCATATTCCGGACACACTCCCCTGATTGCCGCGGTGCCCAACATTCTGTCGCCATAGGCAATTCCGGGCCGGTTCACGGTTTCGAGGCAAACGTGCTTAACCAGCGGGGCAGTTTCTTTCACCAGGTCCACGTCAGCTTTTTCAAAAACAACTTTCTTTCCGGCGCGCTGCCCGCCTGGCTGCTCGCTGGTCTGCTGCGGCCAACAGATGACCGCGCCTTTGCCGAAGGCGTCAAAACCGCTCACCAGAATGTTCCGGAAGCTGCTGCCGTACGCGATGAGCAAAGTCACCGTGGCGATGCCCCACACCACACCTACCATGGTGAGAAGACTTCGAGTGTAGTTGCGCTTCAGCGCTACCCACGCTTCGAGGATGATTTCAGTCAGCATGCGGTTGCCGATTCGCTAGCCTCCCGCTTCGAAGCGCAATGCCTCGATGGGATCAATAGACGCCGCCTTGCGCGCGGGATACAACGCCGACAAGACTGCAATCGTGCCCAATAATCCGCAGGCCAGCGCGCCGGATTGCCACGTGGTAATCAGTCCCGCGAAGAAGTCAGGCATCGGCAACAGATTGACCAGAGCACATAGTCCGTATGCCACGCCTAATCCCAATCCTCCGCTGATGAATGCAATCAGCAGGGCTTCGATAAAAAACTGTTTCAGGATGGTGTGGGCGGGAGCGCCCAGCGCTTTACGCACTCCGATCTCGCGCGTGCGCTCGCGCACCGCCACCATCATGACGTTCATCACTCCGAGACCGCCAAGAAATAGGGTGACGATGCCAACCGCGCCCAGAAAATATTTCATTCCGTCGGTCATCTGGCGGAAGGCTTTGGCTTCTTGAACTGTGTCCCAGATCGGACAGGCTTCTTTATCCTTGGGATCAAAGTTATGCATTTTGCCCAATGCTGCTCGCAGTTCGTGTTTGCAGGCTTCATGCTGCTCCACCGACTTGGGGGTCACCAGCAGCTGGTCAAAAGTGGTCGGCGTGCCCGGAGCTTTATCCGGAAAGTCTCTTCTCATTGCAGAAAATGGAATGAAGACTTTGTTGACGTCCCATCCGTCGTAGCTGGAGTCCTGCTTTTTCTGCGCCATGACGCCAATTACCACGAAGGGAGAGTCGTTGAGATAGATGTTTTCGCCCACAGGATTGCGTCCGGGGAAAAGTTGTTTCGCGGCATCGCTGCCTAGAAAAGCGACCTGGCGCGCTTCCCGCTGATCTTCCCAGTTGTAAAAGCGTCCCTGGCCAACATCGAGTGTGCGAATGTGTCCAAAGGGCGGATACGACCCCGTGACGGTGAAAGCAGCATTGTTGAAATTGCTATGCACGCGGACAGTGTCCTGCTCCAATTCTGGGATCGCATCTTCGCAGTCGGGGGACTGCGCCTGCACGGCTGCAACATCGTCGTCCTCCCAGTGCACGACGCGTCCCGCGCGCGCTCCGCCCACTTGCATGCTGGTGCGTCCGTGGAAGACGATCATCAAATCTTTCCCTAAATTTCGGGCTTGTTCTTCCTGACCTTTTTCCAGTCCTTCGCCGGCCGCCACCATCAAGACGATTGAGACGATTCCCCACGCGATCCCGAACATGGTCAAGAATGTGCGCAGCTTGTGCGCCCACAGCGTTCGCAGCACGTCGCTAATAAGATCGCGCAGGACCATTGCTCATTTGGACGCAGCCTGGGGCAGAACGTAAGCCGCGAAGCGTTCCTGTTAGGGGGATACGCACGGAGAGAAGGTTTTGTTCGAGGTTTGTAAGGGAGGAGGAGAATTTTACGTTCGTCACATGAGTAGCGACCGTGGAGGGCGGCTCTTGAGAGCCGCGTTGAGGATGGTTCGATTACAGGCTCTAGCCCCTGCGATGTCGGGCCCTGAAGGGCTGACATTGCGCGTTCTAACGCGGCCATGAATGGCCGCTCTTCCACGTAAAGCTTGTTTTGTTAGGACCGAGCCTTGGACCATCTTCAGAAAAAGACCAGCCCTGTCATGTTGAGCGGAGAGAGTCGCGACAGCGGCGAACGCAGTCGAAACATCCCTATTTCTGGAATGCAGCGTCGAGGTTACGCATCGTCAGGCAGCTGCGACGGTCCCGAGAGAATTGCCAAGCGCCCATCCATCAAACTCGCGCAGAGCCAATTCACACTGACTCTTGTGGCGCTCCTGGCGGTCGCGAATCTTTTCTGCCAGCGGAGGCAGCAAGTCGAATGTAATGTTAGCGGGTTGAAACTTCTTCGCATCTGCGTGAGTGATGTAATGGACGAGCGACCCAAAAGCGCTCGCGCGCGGAGGCGCCACCGGCGCAGTTTCGGTTAGCAAGGCGGCGGCTTGAATTCCCGCCATGAGTCCGGTCGCAATTGATTCCACGTAGCCTTCGACTCCACATATTTGCCCGGCAAACAAAACACTGGGATGCTGTTTCATCTGTAGCGTGTCACACAATAACAACGGTGAATTGATGTAAGTGTTGCGATGGATTTGTCCGTAGCGCAGGAAACGCGCATTTTCGAGACCCGGGATCAATCGCAATACGCGTGCTTGCTCTCCGAACTTCAAGTGATTTTGGAATCCTACGAGGTTGTAGGAATTAGCGCGGATGTTTTCCTGACGTAACTGCACCACGGCGTACGGTCGTCGTCCGGTGCGAGGATCGTTCAGTCCCACTGGTTTCATAGGACCAAAGCGCAGCGTGTCGCGTCCCCGGCCGGCGATTTCTTCAATCGGCAAGCAGGCTTCGAAATAATTCAGCTTTTCCCACTCTTTTTCTTCGACCGATTGAGCGGCGAGAAGCGAGTCGCAAAAATGCTCGTAATCATCTTTTGTCATCGGACAATTGATGTAGTCCGCGGAGCCTTTGTCGTAGCGCGCCGCCAGGTACACCTTCGACATATCAATCGAATCGGCCTCGACGATGGGGCTGATGGAGTCGTAAAAATACAGGTTGGAAACATCGTTTCCGTTTACTTCCGCCGGAACGCTAAGCCGCGCGATTTCGATCGAAAGAGCGTCGGACGTCAGTGGTCCGCTCGCAACAATCGTGATCTGATCTTCGTCAATACGCGTCACCTCTTCTCGTCGCACCGTGATCAAAGGCTCGGAAGAAACAGCTTGCGTAACCTTCGCCGCAAAAGCCTCGCGATCCACGGCAAGCGCATGTCCGGCAGGGACAGCGCATTCACGAGCGATGGCCAGGAGCAGTGATCCAGCGCGCCGCAGCTCTTCCTTCAACAGCCAGGGCGCAGTGTTTTCACTTTCTGATTTCAGCGAGTTCGAACAAACTAATTCCGCGAAGTTTTCCGTTTGGTGCGCGGGAGTGGAACGCACTGGACGCATCTCGAACAATTCCGCCGCGATGCCGCGACGGGCACACTGCCAGGCAGCTTCTGAGCCGGCAAGGCCCGCGCCGATAATTTTTATGGATTGCTTCACAAACGCGGCTCCCTGATCAAATTTCGGTGGGTGCGGGTAGTGGTAAAACACTGGCGGCCAAGAAGAAGCAGGTCCCTCGGCTTCGCTCGGGATGACAGAGTTGGCTAATTCTTGCTGACGGCTACTGGATGAATTTCTTCCACATCCACCCAGTTGGTTGGATATTTTCCGGTGTAGCAAGCGGTGCAGTAAGTAGTCTTCTCGCCATCGCCGCAGGCTTTTTTGAGCCCTTCGAGCGAAAGATATGAAAGTGAATCTGCACCGATGAACTCGCGAATTTCTTCGATCGATTTATTCGCCCCAATCAGTTCTTTTTTCGACGGCGTATCCACGCCATAAAAACACGGCGAAATTGTCGGTGGACAAGATATCCGCATATGCACTTCGCGGGCGCCGGCGCTGCGAATCATGCGGACAATCTTACGGCTGGTCGTCCCGCGCACGATCGAATCGTCTATTAGAACAACGCGCTTACCTTCCAGCAGACTGCGCACCGGGTTCAGCTTTAATTTCACTCCGAAATCGCGTACCGACTGGCGAGGCTCGATGAAGGTGCGTCCAATGTAGTGATTTCGAATCAATCCGAAGCGCAGCGGGATGCCGCTTTCCGCCGCATATCCCATGGCGGCAGTCACTCCGGAATCGGGCACCGGCACAACGATGTCCGCATCGGAGGGGGCTTCTCTCGCCATCTGGCGTCCAAGTTCTTCGCGACTTTCCTGAACTGCCCGTCCAAAAACACGGCTATCCGGACGCGAGAAATAAACATGCTCAAAAATGCAGCTCGATTGCGCGAGCGGCGTAGCGTAGAAACGAGACGTAATTCCTTCCGGACCCACGACTATGAGCTCGCCGGGTTTTACCTCGCGCACATAAGTCGCACCGATCAAATCGAAGGCACACGTTTCGGATGCGAAGACGACAGTGTCTTGCTTCTCTCCGGGAAGCGCGGGAATCCTTCCCATCGCCAATGGCCGAAATCCGCGCGGATCGCGCGCCGCAAAGATTCGGTCGGGACTGATCATCACCAGAGAAAACGCACCTTCCACTCTGCGTAACGCGTCAGCCATGGCTTCCGGAAGCGTCTGCTCTTTCGACAAAGCGATCAGGTGAACAATCACTTCGGTGTCGCTGCTGGTTTGAAAAATTGACCCCTGACTCTCCATGCGGCTGCGGATTTCCGGCGCATTCACCAGATTTCCGTTGTGCGCCAGCGCCATCATGCCTTTGTTCGATTGCACCAGGATGGGCTGCGCATTCAGCAGGGACGAATCTCCCGCCGTCGAGTATCGCGTGTGCCCGATGGCCAGCGTGCCATGCAGCCGCGAGAGCTGTTCTTCATTGAAGATATCCGTGACCAAGCCCATGGACTTGTGCATGTTCAGCGTCATGCCGTTCGAGGTGACGATGCCAGCCGATTCCTGTCCGCGATGTTGCAACGCATGCAGGCCCAGGTAGGCAAGTTTTTCGGCCTCGGGATTGGCGTAGATCGCCACCACCCCGCACTCATCGCGAAATTTATCGGACCGAGTCATTTGATTTCCTGGCCTTCTAGCGAATCAAAATCTAATTCGATACCAAAACCGCTTCCGGATCTGTTGCCAAAGCTTTCGTCAGTGCGCTCTCGAAATTTTGACGCATCTCTGAGATGCTCGCCGACACCACTGCGCGGCCATCAATCTTGATTTCAAATTCTGCTGGCACCGTGACGCCGATCTGTTGGGAGGAGATGCCATATTTTAGCGCTACTTGTTGGATTCGCGAGAGATTACTCTGGTCGCACGAGATGAGAATTCTACTGGCGTCTTCGCCGAAGAGGAGGAATTCGTCGGGCAAGTCATTGCCAGGGATATCTGCCTTAATTCCAATGCCTTGCGGGAAGGATGACTCGGCCAGAGCGATCGCAATCCCTCCGTCGGAGCAATCGTGGGCGGAATCAATCAGTCCGGCAGCCGCTATTTCCACAATAGCTTTCTGCAATGCTGCTTCCTTCTCTAACTCGAGCGCTGGCGGAAATCCCCATACTTGTCCCAGAATTTCTTTGGCATATTCCGATGAGCCGAACTCAGATTCCGCGTCCACAATGTCTCCCTGCTCGGAGCCCCGCAGCAGAACTACCGCTCGGCCCGCTTCGCGAAAATGCGGGAAGGTGGCTTTGCGAACATCTTCGATGATGCCAACAATCCCCAGCACCGGCGTGGGATAAATTCCCTCGCCCAAAGTTTCGTTGTAAAAGCTGACGTTCCCTCCGGTGATCGGAACGTCAAGTTCTTCGCAGGCTTTCGTGATGCCGTCAATCACCTGCGAAAATTGCCACATAATGTGCGGCTTTTCAGGGTTTCCAAAATTCAGACAATTTGTTGCGCCAACGGGAGTAGCGCCGGAGCACGCAACGTTTCGCGCCGCCTCGGCCACCGCGTGCATCGCCCCTAGTTTCGGATCGAGATAACACCAGCGACCGTTACCGTCCAGCGCCATCGCGAGACCACGCTGCGAGCCCTTGATACGAATCACTCCAGCATCGCCCTGGCCCGGGCCCTCGACGGTATTCGTCTGCACCATCGAATCGTATTGCTGCCACACCCAACGTTTGCTGCAAATATTCGGACTTCGCAGCAGCGAATTTAGATCTTGAGTTAAATCACGGGCCTCGCCTAAATGAACATGCTCAGGCTTCTCACGGGGCAGCGGCGGCTCCCAACGCTCCAGCGGACGCTTATATACTGGGGCATCATCTGTAAGCGCTTCGTTGGGAATTTCCGCGACAACTTTTCCATGCTCGAGCACGCGCATAGTATTTTCTTTTATGACGTGGCCGACTTCGACGGCGTCCAGTCCCCACTTCTCGAAGACGCGAAACACTTCTTCTTCTCGTCCCTTTTGTGCTACCAGCAGCATGCGCTCCTGTGACTCACTCAGCATGATTTCGTAAGGAGTCATGCCGGTTTCACGCTGGGGAACGCGGTCCAATTCGATTTCCAATCCAACGCTGCCGCGCGCGCCCATCTCGCAGGTGGAACACGTCAGTCCCGCTGCGCCCATATCCTGAATGCCGATGACCGCGCCGGTTTGCATGGCTTCGATGCAGGCCTCGAGCAACAATTTTTCCATGAACGGATCGCCCACCTGCACATTCGGACGCTTCGCCTCTGAGCCTTCGCTGAATTCTTCGCTGGCCATGGTTGCGCCATGGATACCATCTCGTCCAGTTTTGGACCCAACGTAAATTACCGGATTGCCTTCGCCTGCCGCCTTGGCATAAAAAATCTGGTCACGCCGAACCAGGCCAAGCGCGAAGGCGTTCACCAGAGGATTTCCCGAGTAGCAGGATTCGAATTTCGTTTCGCCGCCGAGATTAGGAACGCCGAAGCAGTTTCCGTAAGACGCGACTCCTCCGACTACACCTTCACAAATTGCGTGGTTGCGATGAATTTCTTTCTGTTTGAGTTCTTCGTCAGGACCCGAGTGCGTACCTTTTTGCATACCCGAGTTTTTTTGGATGGGACCAAAGCGCAGTGAATCCATCACCGCAACCGGACGCGCCCCCATGGTGAAAATATCCCGTAAAATGCCGCCGACGCCGGTAGTGGCTCCCTGAAACGGTTCCACAAATGAAGGATGGTTGTGCGATTCGATCTTGAACGCGCAGGCCCAGCCTTCGTCGATATCAATGATTCCAGCATTTTCTCCGGGGCCCTGAAGAACACGCCGGCTTCGCGTTGGAAGCCGCTTAAGATGCACGCGTGAAGATTTGTAGGAGCAGTGCTCGCTCCACATCACGCTGAATATTCCTAACTCTGTGCGCGTCGGTTCGCGTCCACCCAGCAGTTGCTTGATTTTGTTGTACTCGTCGGAGGTGAGGCCGTGCTCCCGAATGACCTCGGGGGTAATAGCAAATGCAGCAGTAGCAGTCATAGGGTTGGGAAATGCCTTGGAAATACTATTGTCGCATTTTCAGCGCGCGGCTGGAAAGAGAAAGTCATCGCGTCCGTGTCGTCGCATCCGTCCGAAAAACCGCGCTTATACTGTGAGCAATGAAATCCGTAATCATCGGAACGGCTGGCCATATTGATCACGGAAAGACCGCGCTGGTAAAAGCGTTGACGGGGATTGACGCCGATCGCCTGGAGGAAGAAAAGCGCCGCGGCATCACCATTGATATTGGATTTGCGAATCTTGAACTTCCTGGTCCCGATGGTGAAATTCTCCGGCTCGGTTTTGTGGACGTTCCAGGCCATGAGCGCTTTGTCCGCAACATGCTCGCGGGAATTGGCGGCATTGATCTGGTGCTGCTGGTAATTGCAGCGGACGAATCCATTAAGCCGCAAACGCGCGAACACTTCGACATCCTGCGCCTGCTTTCCGTAAGGCAGGGAATCACGGTGCTGACGAAAGCGGATTTAGTGGATGAAGAGACTTTGGAAGTGTTGCGACTTGAAGTGAACGAATTCCTGCGGGGATCATTTCTTGATGGATCGCCTGTTATCCCCGTAAGCTCCAAGACCGGGGCGGGTCTCGACGTATTAAAAAAGTCGCTAGCGAAGATTGCGGCCGAGATCCCGGCCAAAGATTCCAACGCTCTGACTCGTTTGCCAATTGACAGAGCTTTCAGCATGAAGGGTTTTGGCACCGTTGTAACGGGGACTTTGATCGCGGGCGAAATTCACAAAGAAACGCAGTTAGAACTTCTCCCCAGCGGAAAACAGGTGCGGGTGAGAGGAGTTCAGGTGCATGGCAAATCCGCAGACCGGGCGCGCGCCGGAGAACGCACCGCCCTGAATGTCGTGGGACTTCCGCTGGATGATTTCGCGCGCGGTGCCGTGCTGACAGTCCCCGGAATTTTAAGTTCCACGATGCGGCTGGACGTTTCGCTGTCGCTGCTGAAATCCGCCAAGGCCCTGAACGACCGCGCCCGCGTGCATTTTCACGCCTACACTTCTGAGACAATCGCGACCGTCGTGCTCACCGATGCAAAGCAAATCGGTCCCGGAGAGACTGCGTTCGCGCAGCTTCGTCTTGCGAAGCCGATTTTGATGTTGCCGGGCGACCGATTCATTCTTCGCCAGTTTTCGCCCGTCATCACAATCGGTGGAGGCGTGGTCCTCGACGCTTCGCCGCTGAAAAAGTCGTCGCCGGAAAGCCGTTTATCTTCACTCGAAATCTTCGCCCGTGGCGAGCCGGTAACAACCTTGGAAGCGCGTGTTGCACGAAGGAATTTGCAGGGGCTCGCGCTCTCACAAGCAGTCGCCGAAACCGGATGGCGAAAAGAGATAATCGCAACACATGTTCGGAAACTTATTGAAGCGGGCACGATCGTTTCCATTGGCGAGCTATTCGTCCAAGCCAGTGGACTCACTCAACTTCGATCGAAGATTAAAGACGCAATCGGTAAATTTCACCAGCAGAATCGGTTAGTCGGCGGCATCAAGAAAGAAGCATTGCGTGAACAACTAAATGTCGGCCACGAAGTCTTTTCTTTCGTACTCGATCTGCTGGTGAAAGAAAAGTCTGTGCAGATTTCCGGCGACCTGGCTCATCTTTCAGGACAAGGCGTCACCATGAAAGGGGAAGAGGAGGAATCGAAAACAATCATTGAGCAAGCATTCAGCTCCGCCGGCCTCAAGGTGCCAGCGTTGCCAGAGGTTCTTGCAAGTTTGAAGGTGGACCGCGTCCGCGCACAAAAACTGGTTACCTTACTTTTGCGCGACAAGATTCTGACGAAGATTTCGGACGACCTCGTCTTTCATCAGGGGGCACTCAGTAATTTGCGAAAGCTTATTGCGACTGAAAAATCAAAATCCCCCAAACTCGATGTAGCAAGATTCAAAGAGCTGACTGGCGTTAGCCGGAAGTATGCAATCCCATTACTCGAATATCTTGACCGCCAGCAGATAACGCGCCGAACAGGGAATGAGCGGGAAATACTCTAGTCGCAAGATCATTTTTTCCGAGCGCTAACGATTCGAGGAATCCCCTGCAAGTCGTTCGTGATTCGAAATTCCTGCCAGGCGCTCAAGAGCCGGGAAACGCCGGCCGCAATACTCCCGCTAATTTCCATCACAAGCCATCCCCCGGGACGCAAAACAGAACTCGCCTGCGGCACGAGCCGCTCGATTATTTCCAACCCGGTCGGTCCTGCAAAGACAGCATTTCTCGGCTCGAACTTGCGCACCTCAAGTTGCACCTGCTCTTCTTCCGACTCGCCGACATAAGGCGGATTCGAAACCACGAAATCGAATGATTCCGGCGGAACTCCGTCGAGCAAATCTGCTTCGCGAAAACTGATCCGGTCCTGCATTGTGTGTCTTGTGGCATTGGCGCGGGCAATTTCGAGCGCCGCAGGAGAAATATCGGTCGAGCTAATTTCCGCATGCGGCAGATCTTTCGCGAGGACAACCGCAATACATCCAGAGCCCGTTCCAACGTCAACGACTCGCGGATTCGGCAGTCCACGCGCCAGCGGTAGAACCGTTTCAATTAAATGCTCTGTCTCTGGACGTGGGATCAGCACCGCCGGAGTGACGACAAAATCCAACCCCCAAAATTCCTGATGGCCAGTGATGTATTGCGAAGGAACTCCGCGGGCACGCTCGACCACGGCTTTCTCGAATCGCTCCGCATCGTCGGCGGTAAGTTTTCGTTCCGGATGCGCATAGAGAAAGGCGCGATCACAACCCAAAACAAACATGATGAGCAATTCGGCGTTCATGCGCGGCGAGCCGACGCGCGAATCCTCAAGACGCTGGATTGCAGAAGCTAATGCATCGCGGAGGGTCACAACCTGATTGGAACACAAGCGGGGACTGAGTTTAACTTCGCGTCTCGCAGGCTGAATGCGGAGGAATCAACTCACCGAGGTGGTTTCATGCTTCAACTTCTCCGCCTGATAGTGCGTGATGAGCGCATCCACCAGAGGTTGCAGCTTGCCATCCATCAACTCCTGAAGTTGATGGATGCTCATCCCGATGCGGTGATCGGTAACGCGATTCTGCGGGAAGTTATAGGTCCGTATTTTTTCGCTGCGATCGCCGCTTCCCACCTGGGCTTTACGCTCTTTGGCGAGCGCGTCCTGCTGCTTTTGCATTTCGATTTCGTAGAGACGCGCGCGCAACACTCGCATACCTTTTTCGCGATTCTTAATCTGCGATTTCTCGTCCTGGCAGCTCACAACCGTGTTAGTGGGAATGTGTGTGATGCGAACTGCAGAATATGTCGTATTCACCGACTGCCCGCCGGGTCCCGAGGAGCAGAAAGTATCAATCCGCAAATCTTTGGCTTCGATCTTGATGTCAACATCTTCGGCTTCCGGCAAAACCGCGACCGTGATGGCTGAAGTGTGTACGCGTCCCTGTTGCTCGGTGGCCGGCACGCGTTGTACGCGATGGACTCCGCTCTCGTATTTCATCTGCGAAAAAACGCGCTCGCCCTCGATGATGGCGATGACTTCCTTCATCCCGCCCACTGAAGATTCCGAAGTCGAGAGCACTTCGACCTTCCACTTCTTAAGCTCGGCGAAGCGCGTATACATGCGGAACATCTCGGCAACAAAAAGTGTCGCCTCATCTCCACCCGTTCCGGCCCGAATTTCGAGGATTACGTTTTTCTCGTCATAGGGATCTTTGGGCAGCAGCAGAACTTTCAGCTCTTCCTCAACGATGCCGACGCGCGCTTCCAGCTTGCTCAGCTCCTCTTCGGCGTAGGCACGCATCTCGGGATCTTTTTCATCCGTGAGCATCTTCTTGCTGTCGGTGATCCCCTGACGCAAGTCTTTGAATTCCCGGTAGAGCTCGACAACGGGCACGATCTCGCTATGCGCCTTGGCAGTCTTCTGATATCTCCCCGAGTCGTTTACAATATCGGGCGAAGCAAGCGCCTGCGTGAGTTCCTCGTAGCGGGCTTCGATCTGGTCGAGTCGTTCGAACATGCTGGGTCAGCCTCTCGCTGAAGATTGCGCTCTTCAGTCTCGATTATCAATTCATTGTAAGCGTTAAAAGATTGACGGCATCCTCTTTCGCATAGGGATGTTTCGACTCCCCTCGTCGCCAGGGTGACTCCGTCCGCTCAACATCACAATGATAATGCCAGCATTGTCATCATGAGCAAAAAGAGCCATTCGCTTGCGAATGGCTCTTTGAGTCGAAGGATCCCTATCCTCGACAATAAGAGTTGCAGGCAGGCCGCTAGGCAATCACAAGTTCGCCGCCATGCTGTTTTTCGAGGGACATGGCATGTTCCAGCGCAACAATTGCGCAATCCGCCTGATCGTCGGAAGGAGGCTGGGTAGTAATCCGCTGCAGCCAAAGTCCGGGAGCAGTCATCAGGGCGAACAAGGAGCCGCGATGCTTGGCCGCGAAGCGGATAATTTCGTAAGACAACCCCGTAATCACCGGCAATAACGCAATGCGCACAGCAAAGCGTGCCCAGAACGTCGTCACGGGGATGAGAGTGTAAACCAGGATCGAAATAATCATGACCGTCATCAGGAAGCTGGTTCCGCAGCGAGGATGAAAGGTCGAGTATTTTTGCACTGAACTGGTAGCTAGCGAGTCTCCATTTTCAAACGCGAAGACCGTCTTGTGCTCGGCGCCGTGATACTGGTAGACGCGGCGAATATCTTTCATCAGCGACACTGCCCAGATAAACAGCAGGAAAAGCGCCAGCCGGATCACACCATCCACGAGATTAAAAATGATCTGCTGTCCGAAAATCGGATTCACCCGCTTCATTTGAGTGGCGGCAACCAGCGGCAGAAATTTATACATGAAAATGAAAAAGCCGACCGACAGGATGATGTTTACTGTCGCCATCCATCCGCTGATTTCAAGCTTTTTGCTGACATCCTGCTTGGCGACTTGGGGATCAACAGCCTGCTGCGGCTTCGAACCAGACTCGCCGCCTTCGACTTCTTCCAAAGCAACATTGGCCGAAAATCTCAGGGCGCGGAATCCCAGCGTCATGGCATGACCTAAGGTTGCGACCCCGCGAAGCACTGGCCAACCCATCCACTTACGTTTTTCAGAAAGCCGCTCCAGCGGTTCGCTATGAGTAGAGACTTCCCCGGAAGGTTTGCGGCAGGCAATCGCCCAGGCATGCGGAGAGCGCATCATAACGCCTTCCAGTACCGCCTGGCCGCCGACCAGCGTCTCCTCGCCGCCTTCGAGCGCGGGGAGCAACTGCACGGCGATCATAAAACGCCATAATGTACGCCAGAATCGCATAAGAGTTGGATGATCCTTGGGGAAGGAAAGTATCGAGCTTTAGAGTAGCACATCTAGAAAGGGAAAAAGCTTCGCGTAAGTAGCTGGTTCCATTACGCTTTGTCCATTTTTATGAAGAGATTAGCCGAGACCTGCGAAAAAATCGCTGGGACTACTAAAAAGCTAGAAAAAACTGCTTTGGTAGCCACCTATCTCCAAACCTGCCAGCCAGATGAGGCGGCGTCCGCGGCGGTGTTTCTTTCCGGAAGGCCTTTCCCTTTATGGGAAGAAGCCACCCTGCAAATTGGAGGCTCGCTGCTCTGGAGAATCGTTGCCGAACTTTCAGGCAAAACGGAAGCCGAACTAAGCGAAGCTTACCGGCGCCATGGAGATTTAGGTTCCGTCGCGGGCGAGGTTCTGCGCGTCAAATCTGAGAGCTCCGATATCAGCATTCAGGAAGTGCAGGAAAGATTTCGCAAAATTGCATCCGCAAGAGGGACTGCGGCCAAAACCCTCGAACTTCGCGAGCTGCTGCTGCGATCCAGCCCGCTAGAGGCCAAATACATCGTAAAGATCATCACCGGAGACCTCCGCATCGGCCTCAAAGAAAGTCTGGTTGAAGACGCGATCGCAAAAGCTTACGGCGCGGCTCTGAGCGAGGTCCAACGAGCCAACATGCTGCTAGGCGATATCGGCGAGACCGTGAAATTCACCGCTGCAAGAAGATTGCCCGAAGCTCGCATGCGACTTTTTCATCCTCTCGGATTCATGTTGGCTAGTCCAGCGCAATCTTCCGAAGAGGCTTTGAGTTACTTCGAAGACGCGCTCGTCGAAGATAAATATGACGGCATCCGCGCACAGGCGCATTGCTCGGGCGACAAGGTCAAGATCTTCTCCCGCACTCGCGATGACATAACCGTATCTTTCCCCGAACTGCCGCATGCGCTGGCAGGATTCTCAGAAGATGTAATTTTCGACGGGGAAATTGTGGCCTGGAGCCACCTGGAAAGCGACTCGCACGAAAATGGACGCGCTCTTCCCTTTAGCGCGTTGCAGCAACGGCTGGGACGAAAGAAGGTCAGCGAGCAAATGCTGCGCGAAGTTCCAGTCGCCTACGTCATCTTCGATGTGCTCTATAAACAAGATGAGCTGTTGCTTGATCGTCCGCTGATTGAGCGCGGCGGAATTCTGAATGGCCTTCTGGCGTCTCCCCGCAAAGCGGTGGCTCCCATGTCGGGGCTTCCGCAGAGCCAATTGGGATTCGACGCTGACCGCATTCGGACTGCGACGAGAATACTGCGCGCGCCGGTCTTTCGCGCGTCATCGCCCGAAGAGCTCGACAAGTTATTCGACTCGGCGCAGGCGCGCGGCAACGAAGGCTTGATGATTAAAGCTCCGCTGTCAACTTACACTCCGGGGCGTCGCGGGAAGTTATGGCTCAAGCTCAAGCGCGAGTTAGCCACGCTCGACGTAGTCATTACCGCGGCCGAATACGGACACGGAAAACGAATCAAAGTTTTGAGCGACTACACATTTGCGGTGCGTGACGGCGAGCGGCTGGTAAATATCGGCAAAGCTTATTCCGGACTCACGGACGTAGAAATCGCCGAACTGACGAAGTGGTTCCTGGAACATACCGTCGAAGATCAAGGGATGAGATTGCTGGTCGAGCCAACGATGGTGATCGAGGTAGCTTTCAACAACATGATGGTCTCTGACCGCCATGACAGCGGGTATGCGTTGCGTTTTCCCAGAATTGTGCGGTTGCGTCCCGATAAACTGCCTGGAGAAATAGACACACTGGAAAGAGTGAAGGAAATTTATGCACAGCAGAAGTAAGACGCGGCGAGACTGCCGCTAAGTTTGTCATCCCGAGCGAAGTCGAGGGACCCGCTTTTCTGCAATCTTCTTTTACTTTGTCATGTTGAGCGAAGCTGATCTTTCGCT
>JBDUDA010000175.1:0-6470 GCA_040003205.1 Acidobacteriaceae bacterium
CCACGCTGAACGTGCAGCAGCCCACGGTGGCCTCGGTTGGGCCGTAGTGATTGATCACGGCGCATTTACCTGCTTGCTGAACACGGCGCACGAGGTCCCAACTGGCTGTCTCGCCTCCAAGTACAAGGTATTTGCGCGGCAGAGCGCAGCCTCCCTCGGTAGAAGCAAGCAAAGAGCTGAGATGCGACGGGGTAATCTTCAAAACGTCCAGGGGATAACGCTTCACATACTCGCTGAAAAGATTGCCCGCCATTCCGGTTTCGTATGCGATCACATGCAGACATCCGCCAGAGATCAATGATGGGAAAATCGCGGTGTTGCCGAGATCGGCGGCAAGCGTGGAAACAGTCGCGAAGCTAAGACTGTCGGCTTCCGCATTCAACTTTTGTGAAATGGATTGAGCATAGTTCACCAGATTGGAATGCGAGACCGCCACCCCTTTTGGAAGTCCGGTCGATCCCGACGTATAAATTATGTAAACCGTGTTCTGCGCAGTGTTGATGTGTTCCGGATTGTTAACCGGCTCCTTCACGAGCAAGTCGTGGTCGCCATCGAGGCAGACGATCTGTCCGGAAAACTCCGGCAGGCGAGTCAAGTATTTCTCTTCCGTAATCAAAACAGGAGACTTGATTTCAGAAAGTTGATGTGCCAGCCGCGCCTTCGGATTATCGGGAATGAGTGGTACATACGCCCCGCCCGCTTTCATAATGCCGAGTAGGGCGACGATCATATCTGCAGAACGATCGAGGCAAAGTCCTACTGCAACGTCTGCCTTCACCCCATTCCTGCGAAGCATGTGTGCAAGCTGGTTGCTGCGAACATTGAGTTCCGTATATGTCAGGAAGGTTTCGCCGAAACGCAGCGCGGGTTGATCTGGTACTCTGGCGGCTTGTGCTTCGAAGATATAGTGGATGCACTGAGCGTTGGGAAAATCGGTAATTGTCCGGTTGAATTCCTGCAAGACCTTCTGACGCTCGGCGTCCCGGATAATCGCAAGGTCAGCGATTGCTGACGTGGGGTCTTGTGCCGCACTCTTCATTAGCACCGACAAACATTCGCCGATATGCTCGGTCGCCGAGCGCGAGAAATATTTTGGGTCATAGCGGATTTCGAGGGCGCTCACAGCTCCGTTTCTCACGCATCGTAGTTGCATCCGGTAGCGCTGGCTGGCGCTTTCCTGTTCAAGAAGTGAGAACGACAGTCCGCCTGCTTGATATTTTGAAGGTACATCCTCCGCCAAGAATGATATCTGAAGGTCTTGGCTGCTTGCGTCTATAGGCAGGTGGTCCTGCTGATCGTAAGCCGCGGACTTTATCTTTTCGAGTTCCGCCTTAACGGTTTCAAAGTTGCTGCCGCCATCGAATGCAAAGGGAATTGGGAGCGAGCGGGTAAACAGTCCCATGGCTCCCGCGACCTCCTCATGATTTCTCCCATCGCACACATCCCCAACCACGATCTTTGATTGTCCCGTGAGTCGCCACTGCAAGACTTGCCAGCAGGCAGCAAAGAACGACGTCGATTC
Source organism: Acidobacteriaceae bacterium (assembly GCA_040003205.1). Taxonomy (GTDB): domain Bacteria; phylum Acidobacteriota; class Terriglobia; order Terriglobales; family Acidobacteriaceae; genus JALYIM01. Next base: position 1,523 of record JBDUDA010000175.1, read on the forward strand.
TCTACTGGCTTCCGCCGGAACCGGAATCGCAATGGACTCCGCCTGGAATCCTTTACTTTCGACCGGATTCAGTTCAAAGGGCAATCTGACCGCTAAAACGGTGTCTGCAAGCAGGCTGTTCCAAAATTGCTTTCCCGCCTTCGAATCGTCGTCTTCCCGTTGCAGCAATTCGTTTTGCCAGGCAGAAAAGTCAGCATACTGAAATGCTTCTTCATCGGATGCGGTAGAGGTATGCTGGCCGATTTCGCTGACCAGATTGCGCAGAGTCGCGACGTCAGCGGATAGCGCGGGGGTATTTAAAACCAGTACGTGCCTTTCTGACGCAAGCATCACCAGCATTGCCCTGATTATCGGACCACGGACGAGATCAAAGTGCGAGCCTTGTTCTTGTCGGACGACTTGGTCGACATGCGATCTCTGCCGGTCTGCAGGAAGCGATCTAATGTCGGACTGCGCCCACAAAGGCGCAAGATTCTCATTCACAATCTGTACAGGAACTTTCATTCCCGGACGACGCTCGAAGGTGGTCCGCAAAATCTCGTGCCGGGCTATAACTTCCTGCAAGCTGCGCTTAAGCGCCTCAGCGTCCAGTTTGCCCTCCAGCAAGAAGGCGACAATGGAATTGAACGCAAATTCCTCTGCTCCCCGCAGCCACAGGTGCTTCTGCTGAGGCGAAAGTTGAAACCCGGAGGCGATTGTTTCCGACATCATTTTCCTCCTGATCCTATTACCCAAAAATCTACATCAGGGTGAGTAACGATTGGTGGATGAAGGCGGAGAGGGCCCAAGTTGAGAACTAATGTGGAAATGGCCGGCAAGGTGTCCCCGTAAGATTTAGAAGAACCGTACCAAGAAACTATATAAGTATCTATTGCAATCGTTATTCCCTCCCTTTCTGCCTGAGTATATTAGCAAGGCACGGATCAGGGTTGTCCTTCAACAGCTTAGGGAGGCCGCTAGAGTCTCTATTTTCTGCAAGCTTAACCTGTGTGCAAATTTTTGCCAATCTGCGGCACTGCTGGGCCGGGGTCGTCAATGTGTTTCGCAATCTCGACCCGTGATTCACTTGCGACTTGAGGTTGCTCGTTTGATGGTTTGCGCGATGCTGTGGGGAGTCTCGAAATTTTCGGGCACAAATTCATCTTCCGGCAAGTTGAAACTGTAATGCTGCTCGACACGGCTGACTAAAGACATCAGTTCCAGAGAATCCAGAATCCCCGATTCCATGAGACGGGTTTCACCGTTCAAGCCGACTGCTCTCGATCCCGCCAAAGGCCGCGAGCGCAGGTAATCGATCACAAATTGCTCGACGTCATCCATATTCCGCCATCCTTTGTAATACTACTCTATCAATTTTCCCCGTGGAACCATGGGGCATTGTTTCCAACACCCTGATTTCGGCGGGCACCATGTAGCGGGGTACCCTGCCTGCGCAGTGCTCTTGCAGCTCTGCGCTTGAGAGACGGTTACTGCCCTGACGAACGAATGCAACCAGACCTTCGCCGACAACCAAAACAGCAGCCTCTGCGACTCCTGCATGAGAAAGAAGTGCGCTTTCTATTTCCCCTAATTCCACACGCTGTCCACGAATTTTCACCATGTGGTCGCGCCGCCCGTGAAAGACAAGTCGGCGGTCATTGTCATATTCGGCATAGTCACCGGTGCGGCACCAGCGGATGCCATCATGCTGGATAAACCTTGCATCATTCTTGTCGGATCTCCAATAGCCCAGAGCTACTGTCGGTCCGGCAACCCACAACTCCCCGGCTATCCCCTTTTTATCGACTGCGATTCCACCGTCATCAATCAGCAAAACCCGGGTGCCGTCGCACGGCACTCCGATGGAGAGGGGCGACACACGGTCCCAATGCTCTCTGTCGATACGCTCGAATGTGCACACATTGGTTTCGGTTGGGCCATAAAGATTCGCGAATTCCACTTGAGGCAGAAGATCAAGCAGCGTGGATAACAGGCGTGGCGGGCAAACCTCCCCGGCAAATAAGAGTAACCGCAACTGTTCTAATTTATTCCGCCTGATATCGCCGCGCTCGGCGATCATCGCCAGCAACGAAGGAACGGTATACATGATGCTAATTCGCTGTGCCGCCATCCATTCGGCGAGTCGAACTGGAAACGACAAGTGCATGCCGGGAGGAATGTAGAGAGCGGCACCGCTCCATGCCGTGGAGTAGAGATCAAATGTTGATAGGTCAAAGTGCAAAGGCGCCACACTGGCCACATGGTCTTCTAGACCAAGATTAAATTCCACCGCTGCCCAGGTCGCAAACGCACTCACATTCTCGTGCGAGAGCATGACGCCTTTAGGCTTGCCCGTCGAGCCAGAAGTGTAGAGAAGATAAGCGAGATCCGTAAGCCCGAGCGATGGCATTGAGGAAACAGGTTCCACTGCCATCACTTCCTGCAATGACTGCGCACCTTCGACGCTTTCGTTAATTGAGATTCGGACCGCCGAAAAGGATCCATCCAGGTTTCTGAGCATCTTAGACGAACCGATGATCACGGCCGGAGCGCAATCTTCAAGAACAGCGTTGACGCGTGCCGCAGGAGATGCTGGGTCAATTGGAACGCACACGCACCCTGCCTTCAACACACCGTGAATGCAAGCAATAATTTGGATGGACTTTTCAGCACATAGAGCAACCCGGTCGCCTGGCTTTGCTCCGAACCGGACCAGGGTCGCTCCTACTCGCCCCGCGGTATGGTCGAGTTCGGCCCAAGTCAGCCCGGTATTCCCCTCGATTAAAGCTGGGCGATTGGGCCAGCGCCTTGCGGCTTCACTAACAAAGCTATTCAGGGTACGACGCGATGGCATCCGGATATATTTCCTGTTAGATAGAGCTCAAAGTCCAAGCTCATGGGCGATGATGTTATGCAGAACTTCCGAAGTGCCTGAGTAAATTTTCCCACCGATGGCATCTCTTAAAGTGCGCTCGATTCCGGTATCGGTGGCATATCCGTATCCGCCATGCAGTTGAATCGCTTCCAAAGCGCTGGCGACGGCTGCTTCGGCCGCGTACACCTTCGCGATCGCGGATTCCATGCCGACAGGCTTGCCCTCGGCTTTCAGCCACGCTGCCTGATAAAGAAGCAGACGCGCAGCCTCCAGTCGGATTTTCATGTCAACGATGCGATGAGAAACAGCTTGAAACCCGCTGATAGGCTTGCCGCTTAGCTTGCGTTCGCGTGCGTAATTGACGGCTTCAGTGATTTGCCGCTCCATCGTACCGATCTGCCACGCCAGGATGTAAGTGCGCTCCCATTCCATCGAGTCATTAAAAATTCGCGCCCCTTGCCCCTCTCCACCCAGACGATTTGCCTCAGAGACGCGGCAATCCTCGAGGTACAGTTCCGCCATAGGGGCGCCATTCAAACCCATTTTGTGGATGGGCGAGCCTACCCGAACACCCCAGGAGCGCTCGACGAGAAAAGCAGTCAAGCCGAAAATTGCCGGCCGGTCGGCCAAGCGCGCAAAAATCACAAAGAAGTCGGCGTCCGGAGCGCTAGTCACGAATGTCTTCGATCCGGTCAGCACGTAGGAATCTCCGTCGCGAACGGCTTTCGTACGCAAGGAAAACGCGTCCGATCCGGATTCCGTTTCCGTCATACCGTGGGCGCCTATCAAACTCCCATCTATTAGCCTGGGAAGATATCGGCTCTTCTGATCTTCGTTTCCAAAGCGCCATATAGGCATCTGAACACTCCACATCTGCGCGCTTAAAGCAAACAATAAACCCGCATCCGGACAAACGGTGCCCAGTGTTTCCATCGCCAGAGCGGTGCCAAGCCCACCAGCTTCCTGTCCGCCATAGGACTGCGGAAAAAACAGGCCGAGAATCCCAAAATTTGCGCACTTCTTCCAGCCTTCACTCCACAGAGTGTCGGCGTCACCGCCATCGTCGCGCCGGACAAGTTCCGACCGGGCAAAGTCCAGTACGGCTTTCTTCAACGCCAGTTGCTCGTCAGTCCAACCAAAATGCATAAGTTTTCGTCGTGTTATTGTCTAGTTACAAGCAGGTGTATTAAAGAATTCCCGAATATGGGCACCGATAAAACAATCAGTCTAAATGAAGCAACGAGGTGGCACCACTTCTGCTGCGTGGGAGTGATATCGTTGGTAACTATCGGGACGGCGAAGCGAAGAATTCAAATCGTAAGAGCTCCGAACCCGGATTGAGAAGACTCCCAGAAGCAGTTTTGGGGCTATCTTGATTTGAGACTTCATATCTGGTTTTTTGAGAATCGTAGACTTTGCATAGAAGTTATTGAGTTTCAGGCTCGAATTCCTCCTTCCAAGCTTAGGGTTCAAAAGCATTAAACTAGCTGCAAACTGCAAATTGTTGCACATTTGGTGTCCCTACAGAGGCGCTGGGCGTTTTCACCTGTAAACTATTGCTTGGACAGGCGCATGGGCCCCTTCGTTGCCGATAGTGGCCCGCAAACTGCTACGTAAGCAGTATCGCGGAGTGAGCAGGACGAATTTCCCCGATAGCGTCGTTCATCGGATTTGAAACAAAAAGCTCTTGGCAGCCATGATTTGTAATTTAGGGGGAAAGCTCTGAGATGAAGACGGTCACAGTGCTGGAAAAAGAACTTGAGCTCTACAAAAGCAGAACGCCTAAGTCAAAGGCTGCGTGGGAGAAAGCTTCCCATGTAATGCCAATGGGCACAGCTAGCAATTCTCGCATGTACGCCCCCTACCCCCTGTTTATCGCACGCGCCGAAGGATCAAAAGTTTGGGACGTCGATGGTAATGAGTACATTGACCATAACCTGTCTTTTGGGGCTCTCGTTGTAGGGCACCGGCATCCTGTGGTGATAAAGGCTGTTGCTGATCAGCTCCTATCCGGCACCATGTACGGCATGTCTCATGCACCGGAAGCTGATCTGGCGGAAGAGATTTGCCGTCGCTACCCGTTTGCGGACCGGG
>JBDUDA010000176.1:0-6315 GCA_040003205.1 Acidobacteriaceae bacterium
GATTGACGCTTCCGCCGTCCCTTCCGTAGTCTGTATAGGTGCCAATGAAAACCATAGAGGGAACCCGCCTGCGGGTTGCGGATGACATCACCCAACTGGTGGGGGAAACCCCCGTCCTCAAATTGCGCAGGGTAGTTCCTAAAGGCTGCGCGCAAATTTTTGCCAAACTCGAATATCTGAACCCGGGCGGTAGTGTGAAAGATCGCGCCGCGATTGGAATCATCAAGCGCGCCGAGGAGCAGGGGCTGCTAAAACCGGGCGGAACGATCGTCGAAGCGACCGCAGGAAACACCGGTATCGGACTGGCCCTCATCGGAGTTAATCGCGGATACAAGGTTGCGCTGTTCGTGCCGGAAACATTTTCCGAAGAGAAGGTCACGATTATGAAAGCGTTGGGGGCCGATGTGACTCGCACTCCGGACGAAGAAGGTATGCAGGGGGCGATTCGCCAGGCTAAAGCGCTGGCGGCGAACGATCCGAATTCTTTCATGGCCGCTCAATTCGAAAACCCTGCCAACCCTGAATACCATTACGAAACCACGGCTGCGGAAATTTTCGAGCAGATGGAAGGCGATGTGGATGCGATCGTGATGGGTACCGGTACTGCGGGTACCTTCAGCGGGGTTGCGCGCTATTTCAAAAAGCACATTCCTAAGGTGCTGACTGTCGCAGTGGAGACCGAGGGCTCGGTTCTGGGCGGAGGCAAGCCCGGCAAACATAAAGTCGAAGGGATTGGTTCGAGTTTCATCCCCAAAAATTTCGATCCGTCGGTATGTGACGAAATCCTGATGGTGACCGATGTTGAAGCCTTCGGCATGGTGAAAGAACTGGCGGCGCGTGAAGGCGTGCTCGCAGGCTCGAGCGGCGGTGCAAACGCTTACGCGGCCGTGCAAATCGGATTGCGGCTCGGACCGGGGAAGCGGGTCTTCACCATCATTCCGGATTCGGCGGAGCGGTACTTGTCAAAGAAAATATTTGAAGGCGGCATATAAGCCCTTCTCACTGAGGTCTCGTTTTTCTCCTTTTGTAAATCGCCTGACTGTCATTATGTCCAAACTTATGTCCAAGAAAAAGCATTTCGGTTTTGCCACTCGCGCCATCCACGCCGGTCAGGAGCCAGATCACGAAACCGGCGCCGTGAACGTCCCAATTTATGCCAGTTCCACGTACGTGCAGCAGGGAATCGGCAAGCATAAAGGATACGAGTACGCGCGCGTCTCCAACCCAACGCGCACTCGTCTGGAAGAGAATCTGGCGTCGCTTGAGGGAGGGGTGGCCTCGCGCGTGTTTGCCAGCGGGATGGCCGCCATCAACGCCATTTGCACGATGTACAAATCCGGAGACCACATCGTCTGTGGTGACAATCTCTACGGCGGGGTGCCTCGGCTCTTTAATCAAGTTTTGTCAGGCTACGGATTCGAATTTACTTATGTAGACACGTCCGACGTCCACGCCGTTGAAAAGGCGATCCGCAAGAGGACGAAGATGGTGTACGTCGAGACCCCCACTAATCCTCTTATGGCGCTCAGCGACATCGCCGCCATCAGCCGGGTGTGCAAGCGCAGTAAAGCTGAATTAGTGGTGGACAACACGTTCATGTCGCCGTATTTTCAGCAGCCGATCGCGCTGGGTGCGGATATGGTTCTTCACTCCACCACCAAGTTTCTCAATGGACATAGCGATGGCCTGGGCGGAGTGGTTGTGTGCACGAATGAAAGACAGGCCGAGCAGTTGGGATTCGTGCAGAAAGCCGCCGGAGCGATTCTTTCGCCCTTCGAATGCTGGCTGATCTTGCGGGGTGTAAAAACGCTCGGTGTGCGCATGCGGCAGCACGATACCAGCGGACGAATCGTTGCGGACTTTTTAGAGGGACATAAGAAAGTAAGAAGGGTTCTTTATCCGGGGCTATCCGGCCATCCGCAACACAATCTTGCTAAGCGCCAGATGACGGGATTCGGCGCTTTAATCACCTTTGAAACCGGCTCGCTGGAAAACGCCAAACGTCTGCTGAAAAAAGTGCGGGTCTGTTCACTGGGCGAGTCGTTGGGAGGTGTAGAGACGCTCATCTCGCATCCCGCCACTATGACGCATGCGGCCCTGGGCGAAAAAGGACGTAAGAAAATTGGGATTACCGACGGCATGGTGCGAATTTCCGTCGGCATCGAAGACGTTGAAGACATCATCGGCGATTTGGAAGAAGGACTTGCGGCTATTTAGCATTTTCATCTTGGTGAGTGGAGTCTCCCGTCTTGAAGTCCCGAGGAATATCTGCGTATCTCGTCGTGTGCGCGGCAGAATTCAAACAATCCTCCGTTGACTCGGAATGACAGCAGGTTTGAAGCGTTCATTTCGGCTCGTTTCCCACGGATTCTTCCATCCATTTTAGATACTCTGCACTGCCTTCGCTGATACCTTTACAGATCCATTCAGGCAAGTCGTAGGAATGCAATCGCTTCACCAATTCCCCGGCTCGTCCCGCGTTGAAAGTATTGGTTTTGATCAGTAGCAGCCACTCTTCCGCTGTTTCGACTTTTTCGTTCCAACGGTAAACGGACTCAATTCGCGGAATGATATCACGCAAGCGGCCAGGCGCTCTTCGACCAACGCATGTGCGATTTTTCGTGTCTCTTCTTGCGAACCCACGGCCGTCAGCATGATCTTCTTGTCGGTCATATAATTGGTTTTCTCACTCCGTCGATGGAAAGTTTCGCATCCAAGGGCACTCTACCAGCGACATTAAATATCCTCCGAGGTAGCGATGACAACGCAAATTAAGTTTGGGACTTCGGGATGGCGGGCAGTCATGGCGGAAGAGTTCACCTTCGCCAACGTACGCCGCGCCGTGCATGGAATCGCGCGCTATGTAGCATCGCAAAAGCCAACGGGAGCGCGCGTGATCGTGGGGCGCGATCCACGCTTCCTGGGCGAGACTTTCTGCTCCATGGCTGCCGAGATTCTGGCCGTCCATGGCATCACTCCGGTGGTTATCGCGGAGCCTGCGCCTACTCCCGCCATTTCATTCGCCGTCATCAAGGAACATGCAGACGGGGCCATCAATTTCACGGCGTCGCACAATCCTCCACAATATAACGGGATCAAAGTTTCTACCGCGGACGGCGCGCCCGCATTGCCGGAGGTGACGAAAGCGATCGAGACTGAAATTCAAAAGTACGACGCCGATAAAAATTCTTCCTCCGAAATCAGTTCCAAGGCGAAATCTGCTAAGACCCAAGCGCTTGATCCTCGCGCGATGTACCTAGATCGGCTGCGCGAGATTATTGATCTCGACGCCATTCAGAAGGCGGGCCTGCGAGTTGTCTACGATCCGTTCTGGGGGGCCGCCCGGGGCTATCCTGACCTGCTTCTGCGCGAGGCGGGAATTGCGGTGGCCAGCGTCCATGACTATCGCGACGTTCTTTTTGGAGGGAACGCGCCTGAGCCCGACGACCACTTCATGGATGACCTCAGAAAGAAAATGCGCGAAACTAGCGCCCATATCGGCATTGCCACCGATGGCGACGCGGACCGCTTTGGCATCGTGGATGAAGATGGCACATTCGTTCAGCCTAACTACATCATTGCCCTGCTATTCGATTACCTGGTGGAAAGCCGGGGGTGGAAGAATGGTGTTGGGAAATCCGTCGCGACCACGAACATGATTAACGCCCTTGCCAAGCATCATGGAGTCGAGCTGCACGAGACGCCGGTAGGCTTCAAGTACATCGGAGAACTCATCAAGGCCGACAGGATCGCAATTGGAGGCGAGGAGAGCGCCGGCCTTTCCATCCGTCATCACGTTCCGGAAAAGGACGGCGTGCTTGCCGGCCTGCTCTGCTGCGAGATGGTGGCGAAGCGAGGCAAGCCTCTTGGACGACAATTGAAGGAGCTGTTTGTCAAAGTTGGTTCCTTTTACCCGCAACGCGAGAACTTTACCTTGACGGCGGAGGTCAAAGCGAAGTTCACTAAGAAAATAGAGCAAGAGCCGCGCGATTTCTCCGGACACAAGATAAAAGAGGTCGTCCGCACCGACGGGCTTAAGTTGGTATTCGACGATGGCTCGTGGGTTTGCTACCGGCTATCGGGGACCGAGCCGGTGGTCAGGGCTTACTCCGAGGCAGGCAGTAAAGAGGCTTTGGCAAAATTAGGACAGGCAGCGAAACAATGGATATTCGAGTAGACGGCCTTAAAAAATTTCGCACACTGCACAAGCCCGATCTTCAACAAAGTTTGCGCTCAGTCGTGAAGCGCGCGCCGCAGGCAGAGGCCTATGTGGAGCGGGCGGCCGCCAAGCTTCGTCCGGGCTGGTCGCGGGTGTTTGAATATCGAAGGCGCATTGCGACTGCCATGGTTTGCGTGCTGGCGGCATGGTTGTTTGTCCACGTCGTGTTCGCCGCTAACGGAATGATGGTCTTCAATCAGAAACGCGCCGAGTATCGGGCTCTGAATAAGGAAATCCTCGTACTGCAAAAAGAAAACGACCGCTATATCAAGCAGATCGGCGCTCTAAAAAACGACCCCACGATGATTGAGCGCGAGGCCCGCGAGCAGTTGCACTATGCCCGTCCAGGAGAGGTGATTTTCGTCCCGCCTTCTATCTCTGCGACGCAGCCTCCGGTGACGAATTCGGCCAGAAATTAGCATCACTACCATTCAAAAACTTCCCTTCGGCGATATGTTATAGTTCGCTGGTTATTGTGAAGTACCGCGTTGCCCATCCGCATGGTTAACGTGCGGTGGCGCTGGCAGCGAAACATAAAAAGTTTCAGGAGGGTATGCGAATGAAAAAATCAATGTTGGTAAGTCTTAGCTTAACAGTGCTTCTTTTTTTGCTCGCTGGGATGTCGTTCGCAGCGGACAAGACGACCGTGAATGGATGGATTAGCGACTCTAAGTGCGGCGCCAAAAATGCAAACGCCAGCGGAGCCGACTGCACGAAGAAGTGCCTGGAAAAGGGCGCAAAAATGGTGGTCGTGACCGATGGCGATCAGAAAGTTCTCGCTGTAGATAATCCTGACGCGCTGAAGGGCCATGAGGGACATCATGTTGCCGTGACTGGAGACGTCAACGGCGATTCGATCCACGTAGACAGCGCAAAAATGATGTGAGGATTTACGAAGCAAAATTAAAGGCGGCCATTGCGCCGCCTTTTTTCATTGGCTCAAATTTACCGCAACACGCCCTCTGCTGGCGAACTGGCGGTTGCGTAGAGCTTTCTCGGCATGCGTCCCGCAAGAAAAGCCGCGCGGCCGGCCATGACCGCGTGTTTCATCGCCTCGGCCATAAGCACGGCATCTTGAGCAGCGGCGATGCCGGTGTTCATCAGAACGGCGTCCGCACCCAACTCCATCGCAATAGTTGCGTCCGACGCGGTTCCCACTCCGGCGTCTAAAATCAGCGGAACCCCGGTAATCATCTCCCGCAAAATCTGGATGTTCGCCACATTTTGTATTCCCAAGCCGCTGCCTATGGGAGCTCCCAAGGGCATGATCGCGCTGGCGCCCGCGTCCAATAGGCGCTTGGCAAACACTATGTCGTCGGAGGTGTAGGGAAGGACGGTAAATCCCTCTTTGACCAGGACACGGGTGGCTTCCACGGTGGCGTGAACGTCCGGATAAAGGGTTGCCTGGTCTCCGATCACCTCGATCTTTACCCAGTCGGAAAGTCCGACTTCGCGCCCAAGACGCGCTGCTCGTATTGCCTCGTCGGCGGTGTAGCAACCAGCGGTGTTTGGTAGCAGAAAATACTTCTTGGGATCGATAAAATCCAGCAAGGATTCTTTATTGCGATCAAGGTTGACGCGGCGAACAGCCACCGTCACCATCTCGGCGCCGCTGGCCTCGAGCGCGCGCGCAGTTTCCTGAAAAGACTTGTATTTTCCAGTACCAACGATCAGGCGGGAACGAAACTGCCGGCCGGCAATAATGAGAGGATCCATGCGGACAATTGTAAATTGCCGGGGTGCCCCGTCAAAGCTTCGCTTGGGCGGGAGTGCTGGACTCACGAAGGCGGCCGGGTTTTATCCGCCTGCGCGTACATGCTTTCAATCTGCAAGCGATACCGCTCCTCTACCACGCGTCGTCGCATTTTCATGCTGGCCGTGAGTAATCCGTTTTCAGCGGTAAACTCATCCGGTACGAGAATGATTTTCTTCAGCTTCTCAAAGCGCGCCAAATCCTTATTCGCGCCGTCCACGATTTCTTGGTAAAGTGCCTGCACTCTGCCATCCGCAATGAGTTCCTGGCGTGAAGAGAAAGCTAAGTCATTGTTGCGAGCCCAGTCATCCAACACTGGGAAGTTGGGCGCAATTAAAACGGC
>JBDUDA010000177.1:0-6303 GCA_040003205.1 Acidobacteriaceae bacterium
TTGTGAGTCATCCGGCACGGGCGGCGGGTTGTTGAGCAATTGCAGCAATTGCTGGGAGGCAAACCCCAAAGCGGATTGCGCAATCCGACTGCATGCGGAAATGACGGACGGCTCAGTGTCGCAACAGCAGACAAGCAAGGAACCGCCTCGCATGGAAAGCCTTGATAAAAATGCGGTGCAATTGCTGATCAGCCCCGAGATGCTGGGCGATCAGTTGCCGTCACAGACGCAAGGTTTCCGCACGCAGATGGGTCAAATAACCCGCCAGTCCGGAATCTATTTTGCTGGACTCGTTTTTACCGTTGCCACGGGTTATTTTTTCAAGGTTTATCTGGCACGCGTGTTGGGTGCCGAAGCACTGGGACTCTATGCCCTGGGTATGACGATCGTGGGTTTCGTGGGGATATTTAATGCGCTCGGACTTCCCCAGGCAGCCGTGCGATTCGTGCCTTCTTACCGTGCCTCCGGAAAAATTGTTCAGCTTCGCTCGTTTCTGCGGCAAGCTTCTTTGCTGCTGCTGTGCGCAAATCTTTTTTTTGCGTTGGCTCTGTTCAAGCTTGGACCGTGGGTCAGTTTTCGCCTCTATCATTCAACTGCGCTGGACCACTATTTCGCTTTGTTTGCCATGATTATGGTTCTGGGGGCGTTGACTGGTTTTTTGGGGAAAGTCCTCGCCGGCTACCAGCAGGTTGGAAAGCGTACTGTGATTGTCAGTTTTATTGGCGGCCCACTTGTGATGCTGGCTACGATATTCCTCATTCGAGCCGGATACGGACTTCGTGGTTATCTGCTCTCCCAGATGTTTGCAGCCTGCGTTGTGTTGCTTCTCTCATTGTTACTGGTGAGAAAATTGACTCCGCCAGCGGAGCCGTCTCCTCTCCCACGCAGTTACGGGCTGGAGCGTGATGTTCGCTCATTTTCTATTTCCGTATTTGGACTCGGATTGATGGAATTCGCCATGTCCCAGGCGGACAAGGTAACACTCGGATATTATCTGGGACCTCGCCAGGTTGGGATCTACGCAGTGGCTGCCGCCTTGGTCGCCTATGTGCCGGTCGTCCTACAGTCAGTGAATCAAGTCTTCTCTCCCGCGATTTCTGATTTGCATACCAGAGGCGAGCATGTCTTGCTGGGACGCATGTTCCAGACGCTGACCAAGTGGACGTTTGGATTAACCCTTCCCCTGGCCTTTGTCATCGTGATGTGCGCTCGTCCTCTCATGCGAATTTTCGGCGTGGATTTCGAGGCGGGGTGGCCGATCCTCGTTATCGGGACCGTCGGGCAACTGGTAAACTGCGGGGTCGGGTCGGTTGGCTATCTTCTCCTCATGTCAGGTAACGAGCGCAAACTCATCAAGATTCAGGCAGTGATGACCGGGGTGATGATTGTGGGTAATATTTTGCTGGTTCCGAGGCTGGGAATTATCGGTGCCGCCCTCGCCGCAGCCATCACGAATGTTTTCAGCAATGGATGTTATCTGCGAGAAGTGTCATCCGTTCTCCATCTGCACCCGTATAATCGCAGCTATTTTCGATTACTTCCTCCTGCGGCAGCGGCGGCTACCGCAATTTTTGTAGTGAAGCGCGCACTCCTTTCTTACAAATCCGATTGGTCGGTGATAGCCGTGAGTCTGCTGGCCGCCTATCTTATGTTTGGATTGACTACTCTCCTGTGGGGGCTAAACGACGACGATCGCATCATTGCCCGCGCTATCAAGGCACGATTGGTAGGCAATTTTTCCCGGGCACCGTCAGTCTCATGAGCATTCTTCGCGAAATCCGAATTTCCGAAGAATTGTGCGCGGCCGCCGAAAGCAAATTTGGACGAGATTTTAAGAACGTCGAAGCGTTGCTAGAGTTCGTTCTGAACGAACTTTTGCGAGACGAGGCGGGCGAGATGGACCAGGCTGAGCAGAAGATCATTGAAGACCGTCTGCGTGAGCTTGGATACATCTGATGCTCGTGACCCAGACCATCGCTCCGACTGCTCAAGTTTCTGCGAGCGAAAACCAAATCCTTGCGCAGCTAGGCAGGGAGGCGCGCGAGCGTCTATATGCGTCTCTGACAAATCCCAACTGGTTGATACTACGCAGAAGACGGCAGTTGTTCACGGATTGGTTGAAGCGCCTTCCCCAAACCGGCCTGTGGGTGCTGGATGTTGGGGGCCGTATCCAGCCTTATCGCAGCTTGCTCGGGCAGGCCTGCGAACGCTATGTGGCCGTTGATATACAAATGACTCCGCTCGTGGACGTGGTTGGGAAAGCCGAAGAACTTCCTTTGCGAGATAACCAGTTCGATCTCGTGTTCTGCACCCAGGTCCTCGAATATATTGCTGAGCCCGCTCTCGCCATCTCAGAAATTCGCCGGGTGCTAAAGCCAGGCGGCTGGCTCCTGCTCAGCGTTCCCGCCATTTTCCCCCAGGACTCAGAGGTGGAGTACTGGCGGTTCCTGCCGCCGGCGATCCGTCGCTTGCTTTCAGGTTTTAGCACGGTAGACTTGGCCCCCGAAGGAAACAGCATCGTCGGCATGCTTCGCACCGCAAACGTGGGTCTTTTCATGTTTGCAAAACCGCATCTCTTAAAAAGGCTACTGCAATTTACTGTCATTCCATTGTTAAATCTGTTCGGCGCCGCGCTGGGTGCCTTAATATCCGATAAAAGTAATCGCTTCTCCGCAAATTTCAGCGCTTTGGCTCAAAAATGAGTGCCGTGCGCGATCAAGGATCAGAAGTCATCTCCGATGCTGAATTGCGAAGCATGCTGTTGCAATATCGTGCCGAAAATTGGCGAGGAATACAAACGGCCGAACAGCAGCAGCGCGTTGTAGAAGATATTTTGAGTGCCCGGGGAGACGAGGTTTTGCTTCGAATCGCGCAGTTTTGGCCGCTTCCGTCCAATGCGCAAATTCTCGATATCGGATCCGGCGTTGGCAGTTTTGTCGTGGCATGCCGGCAGCGCGGCCTGCAAGCCTTTGGAATCGAACCGGATCGCATTGGCCAAGATGGTGGTCTGACCGCAATACAGATTGCGAGCCGCAGGCTGGCAGAGCGACCGTTCGTTGCTGCCGTGGGAGAACACCTTCCGTTTCCAGATCGAATTTTTGACCTGGTAGTGATGAATCAGGTGATCGAACATGTCGGCGACCAACTTGCTGTTTTGCGGGAGGCAACTCGAGTTCTGAAACAGCGCGGGGCCGTTTATCTCGCTTGCCCAAATTATCTTCGCTTTTACGAGCCGCATTACAAGATCAGATGGTTTCCCCTGCTTCCCAAATTGCTGGGGCGGTGGTATCTCCAAACTCGCGGGCGAAGTCCGGTGATGCTCAATCAGTTGACTTACACCACCAATCGCCGTCTTCGCCGCATGATAGAAGAGCTTGGACCTGGCTATTTGCTGATTGACATGAATCGCGAACAGTTTCTTACAAAGGCTTCTGAAGGTTCATTTGCCAGCATTCCCGCTCGCCTTGCACAGCGGTTAATTCGTCTTCCTGTGATTGGAAAACTTGTTCTCGCAGTTGTCTTATTGTTTTTGCAACTTCGGGAAGGCGGCAGTGAGATGCTTTTAATTTCCCAGTCGGGCGGCCGCTGATGTTAAGTCTCGCGCGAAAGCTGTGGCACCGCGGCCAACGTCTGGTCCTCATCGAAGGATTTTATTTTGATCGTCCACTGGTTCTGCTGCAGAGCGACGACTGGGGCCGCGTCGGGCTGCGAGATCACGAAGGCCTGGAATTGCTCAAGGCAGCAGGGTTAGATTGTGGGGAACGGCCCTACGACTTCTACACATTGGAACAAGCCGAAGACGTTACCTCCTTATTCGAACTTTTGCTGCGCCATCGGGACTCGAACGGCAGGTCTGCTTGCGTTGGAATGAACTTCATTACCGCAAATGTGGATTTCGCAGCAGCTGAAAAATGCGGTTTCCGCGCAATCAGATTTCGTCCTCTCGCCGACGGTTTTCCGGAAGGCTGGGTCCGACCTGGGCTGCTCGAGGCCTACCGCCGCGGCATTGAGGACGGAGTGTTCTATCCTGCATTGCACGGTCATTCGCATTTCTGTCAGGCTGCGGTGCTCCGATATCTGAGCGACGCGGGAGAGCGCGGCCAGCTATTGCGAACTCTATGGCGGGCTGGTACCCCCTACATTCACTGGCGCATGCCGTGGGTCGGATACGAATATTGGGACCCGGAACTCTCTCGTGAAAAACGTTTTCTCAGCTCTATCGAGCAAGCGGGGTCTATCCGGCATTCGGCCGAAATGTTTTTCAGATTGTTCTCTCATAGGCCATTGTCAGCTTGTGCTCCGGGCTACCGGGCGAACCGCGATACTCACAAGGCGTGGATGCAACAGGGAATCCAGGTAGCTCAAAACGGTCCGCAGGCGGGCATGCATCCCCATGTTGACCGGGAAGGATTATTGAATCTGTATCGCACAATAGACTTCGAGCCGGGTGACAGTTTTTCCATGGAGGAATGTTTGCGGAAGGCAGATGAAAGCATCGCCCGCGGAGTTCCGCTGATCGTTTCCGTGCATTCCATAAATTTCCATTCTTCGGTGAGAAACTTTCGCGATCCGACTCTGCGGTTGTTGGACCAGTTTCTTTCGAAGCTGGAATCGAAGTATCCGAATCTGTTGTACCTGCACGACGGAGATTTGCGTGCGTTAGTAGATTCTGGATTTTACGAATCACAGGGCAGAGTGAATGTTGGAGTAAGAAAACTTAAGTTGAACGATCGCAACGGGGCGGCGGAATCGCAGGCTTAATGAATCCTAAAAAGTCACTCTTGCTGATCACCGTGGACTGCTTGAGAGCGGATCACGTTGGTTTCATGGGTTATTCGAAACCCACGACGCCTTTTCTGGATTCGCTAAGCAAGGAATGCTTCGTTTTTCCGGCAGCCATGGTTGGGGGCGCTCCCACTTATTACTCTTTGCCGACGATCCTGGCTTCTCGCTATCCGCTGGCGCTCGGGCGGGATGTCGTGGGACTCGCGCCTGGAGAACCAAGCCTGGCTTCGATTTTGAAAGACGCTGGATATGCGACAGCCGCTTTCAACGCTGGCAATCCTTATATCTCCAAACGCTTTGGCTACGATCAGGGGTTCGACCAATTCCGCGATTTCCTCGAAGGCGATGCCCGCGATAAAAATGGCCCCGATAGCGCGGAAGAAGGCGGCACCAAAAACCCTTTAACGCACTTCAATTCCTTCTTGAGACGATCGGCGGCTCGATCTGGCTTAACCAAGGCGGCTTACGACGAACTTTATTTTCAGTATTGCCAAAACCTGACTTTCCCACGGCCTAAATCTTTGGACGCTCTGCGCCGATTCCCCGCCGCCAATATCATCGTGGACCAAGCACGAGCATGGCTTGCTTCTCTGGGGGACTCCCCGTTTTTTCTCTGGCTGCATTTGATGGACCCGCACGCCCCCTACTATCCGGTGGGCGAGGCTCTCGAGGCCATGGGCGGCGCTGCGGTAGCGCCGTCCCGCGCGCGATACTTGAATTCATACTGGAATCGTGGGGACTTGAGCACACACCGGCTGAGAAATCACCGCGATGAAATCGTGCAGTTGTATGACGCGGGCATCCGCTGGGCCGATTTGCAGATTCGCCGTTTAGTCGATTCGATGACGCGGTCACGCCAGTGGGACAATTGTGTTTTCGCACTCACTGCCGATCACGGGGAGGAATTTCTCGAGCACCGCGGACGCTACCATCCCCCCTCGAATTTAAAAGAAGAGTTGATCCACGTTCCACTCCTCATGCGAGTACCAGACTGTGTTGCGAGCGATCACGTGACGTCTGATTCTCCCTTCAGCTTGTTGCATCTCGCGCCTACTCTACTGGGAGCGATAGATATCGACAGTCCCGCTGAGTTCAGCGGCGTCAACCTCTGGCCCAGTTTGCGAAACGGAGAAAGCTGGGATCTCCCAGCGGTGGTGGAGTCCGCGCGGGATGTCAACAATCCCTTTCACCGGCATGCGAGGTTAAAATCACGGGCGATGGCAGTGCGCGAGAAGCGCTATAAGTTGATTCTGGAATTTGATCCCTTAAAAGACGAGTTGTACGATCTGAAAGAAGATCCACTGGAACTGCGGCCTCTTGCGATGAGAACAGAGCCGGCAGTAAGGCGACGACTGATGACGCGCGCGTTGCAACACCTGACTCAGACTTCTCAATCGCGAAGTACGGTTCAGCGATTGGGAGCATTGACGCGTGAGATTCGTTTGGAGCTGGCAGTAAGTCACCAGGTTAAGCCTCCGGCAATTGCGGTTTAAAAGTTCGGTTTGGTTTGCCCGATAA
>JBDUDA010000178.1:0-6295 GCA_040003205.1 Acidobacteriaceae bacterium
AAACTATTCTCGGCATCCGCACCCGCAGCTGCGCTAACCGCCATTGATGCGCCCGCCGGAGTTGACTCGAGCGCGATGGTGAAGAAGTTTCGCGATTTGTTTTCCGCCGTGGTCGCGAACGGTCAGGGAGACATGAAGGGCAAATTATTCCGCATCGCGCACATTGGATACTACGATTACATTGACACGGTCGGAATTCTGGCTGCGCTCGAGCATGTGCTGGCAAGTGTCTCCGGCAAACCGGTCGAGTATGGCGCGTCGGTAAAAGCTGCCCAGGAAGTCTACGCCAAACACCTTCAGCAAAGCTCAAAAGAGAATGCAGAGGTCGCAGTCGGGATGACAAAGTAAAAGCCGGGACAGCCCCTGCGCACCGACAACGTCGATCACCAAAAAAATCAGGCTGACGATCACGATCATAGTGACCGTCAATGCTTTCATACAAAAGGACCCATGAAAATTGTCATCGCCGAGAAGATGTCAGCTTCCGCTATCGATCTACTGCGCGAGCCGGACTGGACCATCATCACTCCTGAACAGATAGAAGGGAAACTTGCGGAACACCTGGAAACCGCAGACGCGTTGATCGTGCGGTCGGCAGTGCAAGTAAATGCGGCATTGCTCACCAATGCGCCCAAATTGCGAGTTATAGGTCGCGCCGGAGTTGGCGTGGACAACATCGAACTCGAGCCCGCCACCCGCAAGGGCATCGCCGTCATGAATACGCCCGGCGCAAATGCCGTGGCCGTGGCGGAGCACACTGTCGCCATGATGTTGGTCATGGCGCGTTTTACCGGTCGTGCCAACGAATTAATGCATGCCGGCAAATGGGAGAAGAAATCTCTCCAGGGATCGGAATTAAAGGGTAAAACTCTCGGCGTCGTGGGACTCGGCAAAATCGGCCTGGAAGTCTCCCGCCGGGCCCGCGCCTTCGGCATGGAAGTAGTCGCGCACGATCCGTTTGTCTCGGCGGCCGTCGCGAAGGAACAAAACCTACGCATCGCTTCACTGGACGATCTCTACGCGGTCGCGGATTACCTGACGCTTCACGTTGGGCTGACTCCGCAAACAGCCGGCATGATCAATGCTCAGTCGTTGAAAAAAATGAAAAAAGGCGTTCGCCTGGTGAACTGCGCTCGTGGCGAATTGCTGGACGAGGGTGCACTCGCAGAAGCCCTGAAGAATGGTCAGGTTTCTGCCGCCGCACTTGACGTGTTTGTCGAAGAGCCGCTGAAGAATTCTCCATTCACGGCCATGCAGAACGTAATCCTGACGCCACACATTGCCGGGTCGACTAATGAGGCTCAGGAGGCGGTCGGCGTCCAGATTGCACTCCAGGTCAAGGAATATTTAAAGCACGGCGTAATTCAGAACGCGGTGAACGTGCCATCGGTTTCGCACGACGAGTATCTCGAACTCCAGCCCTACACTGTGCTCGCGGAGCGTTTAGGATCGTTTCTGGCGCAGATCAGCCAAGGTACTCTGGAAGATATTTCGTTGACCTATAGCGGCCACATCGCCGACTGGAAAACGGACCTCATTCGCAATGCCGCCATTAAGGGCATTCTCAATGAACTGCTGGACGAGAAGGCAAACCTGGTGAATGCAGGAACTATCGCCGCATCCCGCGGGCTGCGCATCCATGAGTCGCGCAAGCCGGCGTCAAAAGGCGGCGCGGGCAGCGTGCTATCAATCACCGTAAAGGCCCTCAAAGAAGAACATGTGATGAAGGGAGCAGTATTGCGGGAAGAAACGCCTCGGCTCCTCCACATGGACGGGATTGATATCGAAGCGCCTCTGGAGCGCAATCTGATCTACATGCGAAATCAAGACGTGCCCGGCGTCATCGGCCGGGTCGGAACAATACTGGGAAAACACGGAATCAATATTGCAAATTTTTCCCTCGGTCGTCGTGCCGGAGCCGGCGCAGGCGAGCAGGCACGGGAAGCGATCGCAGTGATACAAGTAGACCAGCCGGTATCCGAGGAAGTGCTAAACGAGCTTCGCGGCTTGCCTGCTATTGAACAGGCAAAATCCGTTTGCCTGTTTTAAAATTCAGGCAGCATGAACCGCATGTATCGGCTGCAAGAGGAGAGCAGTGCGCAAAAAAGAAATAGTGGCCGCCTTCGTCGTGCTTCTCGCTTTGCCAACAATCAGCGTGGCACAAACGAATCGTTTTGATTTTTCGGTCGCGGCTGCCGGGGTGTTAGCGAAGAAGTCATCCGCAACCTTCACCACCATCACTCCCACCAACTCCTTTGGACTTCTGGCGACGGCCCGCTACCGCTTCAGCCCGAAAAATTCGCTCGCCCTGAATTACGCGCGCACCAAAGATTCGCAGACCTACAACACGCCCCCATTTTTTTACCGCATTCAATCCACTGTCACGGAATACAGTGGGGCGTATGTGTTCTCTCCCATGGAGACGGAAAAGTTTGAGCCTTTCCTGTTTGCGGGCGGCGGAGCCATGGTCTTCAAGCCCACCAATACATTTATTGACACTTTCAATGTCCCCGTAGCAGCCGTGCGGCAGACCGACGTCGCATTTTTATACGGAGCGGGAGTGGACTACCGGGTTCATTCCTTCATCGGGTTGCGGCTGCAATATCGCGGCGTTGTCTACAAGGTTCCCGACTTCAAATTTTCCGCCTTCGAGAATGGATCCAAGGGACACTTCGCCGAACCTTCGATCGGACTGGTATTCAAGTTTTAATGGACTATGAATTCAGAGCTGCTTTGCGCAGTTTGCGGCTCTCAGCTAAGAGCGCCATGGAATGCATGAGGTTTTGCAGGGTAACGATCCCAACCAGACGCTGATCTTCGACTACAGGAATAATGCTGAGGTTTCGTGCCGTCAGTTTTCGGAAGGCTGACGCGAGTGTTTCTTTTTTCTGAGCGACTTCAAAAATACGGTTCATCACCGCCTGCACGTAGCCATTGCCCTCCAGCCGAAGCGCCTGAAGTATCTTCTGCTTCGAAACGACCCCAACCATATCGGTGCCGCGAATCACTGGGAAATCATCCTGCAAAGAATGTACCGCCTTCTCCAAAGCGTCTTCCAGCGTGTCAGCGGGCGAAAGTGTAGCAAAGTCGGTGAGCATGATGTCTTCGAGCTGTACCGTTTCGAGCACCGACTGAAAAACCACTGAGCGTTCTTCCAACTGCGCACCCAGAAGGAGAAAAAAACCGGTAACCGCGAGCCATGCTGCTTCCGTACCGCCCCCCTCCATATATTGCACCATGCCGAGAATGATGAATAAGGTGGCAAACGTCTGTCCGATCGATACCGCACGGCGGGTGGCGCGCACCGGGTCCATGCCGCGGCTGAACCATGCTCGCAGAACGCGTCCGCCATCCATCGGATACGCGGGAAGCAAATTGAATGCGGCCAGCCACATGTTGGCCCACACCACGCTGCGCGGCAAATCGTCCGACCTTAAGTAGGGCCGCGCTAAAAGATGCACATCCGGATGCACAGCTAGAATGATTCCACTCGCGGCCAATGCGATGACTACGTTGACCATCGGTCCAGCAAGAGCGATCCGAATGTCTCGCTTCCACGTCAGCGCGCCGGCTTCGGGAGGGTGCTGAGTTTCGTCAAATATTGTCACTCCACCGATCGGGAGCAATATGATGGCTCGGGCCGGGGTGCCCGCATGCTTACCCACCAGCGCGTGCCCAAGTTCGTGCAACACCACGCCTGCGAAAATAATGCCAACCAGAGCCATGCCTCGTTCTGGGCTGGGACTGATATGCGCCGCCGATTCGCTCAGCCATACAAACACGAGCAGTAAGAGAAACGTGAGGTGGATGCGAATCTCCACTCCGAACAGTCGCCCGGCGGGTATGGACCAATTTCTCATTTTTTAATCGGCAGCCAACGCAACTACTATTCTATCTGGAACTTTGATGTTGAGGCAGTGCATGGCAGTTCGCATAAGAGCATTAACGTGATGGACAATTCGAAATGAGACGCATGGCATGAGAGTGATCGCGGGAAAATTTCGTAGCCGGAAGCTGCAGTCACTTCCGGGGATGGACGTCCGCCCGACTTCAGACAAGTTGCGGGAAACGTTATTTAACGTGCTTACCGCTGGCGACGCTTCGGTGCTCGAAGGCACGGTTTGGATCGATCTTTTTGCAGGAACTGGCGCAGTCGGAATCGAAGCCGCAAGCCGGGGCGCGTCCACCGTTTATTTTGTAGAATCTTCTGCCGCTGCGGTAGGCCTTATTAAAAAGAATTTAGATTCTCTGGGAATTGGCAGCGGAGTTCAAATCATTTCTCAAAGCGTCCTCCGGGCCTTGCGGGCAATTTCGGACAAACACTCAGCGGCCGATTATGTATTTCTGGACCCGCCCTACAAATTAGAGGAAGCCTACGAAGAGACTCTGCTGGCCTTGTCGAATTCGACGTTGCTGAAGCCAACAACCATTGTGATTGCCGAGCATCAGAAGCGATTCGATCCAGGGGAAACTTTCGGCGAGTTAAATCGTTATCGAAAACTTATTCAGGGAGACGCGGTGTTGAGCTTCTACCGGAGAACACCAAATGCGTAGATTCCTGGCTGCGCTCAGTACCACAACCTAATCATCAATCTGTCATCCTGAGGAAGGCGGAACTGCGCGAAGCGCAGCGACGACAATGAAGGATCCCTACATTCTTCGATGCACTCGAAATGACGCGCCCTACATCACAATAGTGTCCGCGCGCCGCACGATCGGATGCTGCATCTCCTGCAATTCGTTCTTCACTAAATTCAATCCGTAAACGCACTGTTCGAAATGGTTCGAGAGACTAGCGAACAGAGGTGCGACCTTGGTGTACTCAAAATACTCAAATTTCGAAACAATGTGATAGCTCTCTTTACCAGCCTTGATCCAATCGACAAAATTTTCGGTGCGATTCTTACGCAGGCGAAACTGATTGATGCTTTCCGGAAACATGCCTGTAAAAAATAGCGTGTAGTCGCCTATGTGTTTGCGTACCTGGCGTTCCCGATCGAACGATGGCGCAGGTCCGTAGACCGGGTCGGGCTCCAGCAACATTTCACCAACGTCGGTCAGGGGACGGTTATTGGCATTGCGGATTTTGTGCAACTCGTCCACTTCACAAAACTCCGCCAGCAAATGAGCGACGTAGGCCACTATCGCGGGATCGCGAAGTCCGATCTCCTGGGCATAGTGACGGCCGACCATCTCTTTGAACATATTCTGCAGTGGATTCGTCTCCGAAATCATGATGGGCTCCTCTCCACTAACAGCTATGCGCGACTATTATCGCAGCCGGCGGCGCAGCACAAGTGACTTTTGTAATTCGCCGCAACTCACGCCATACAAAGATTAGAACTCGTCATCTTCAGTAAGGTTTCTTCTGACTGCTTGGCAGTCAGCATGGGTGAGTGCTATTCGGAACTCGATAGAATGATTGCGAAATGGAGGAAACATGAAACGAACAAATATTTCCAGTGGCGCTCCCTGGGAATCAGTTGTGGGATATTCGAGGGCGGTGAGAGTTGGCCCATACATCCACGTAGCCGGAACTACTGCCACCGGCGCGGATGGAAAGATCGTCGCCATCGGAGATGCTTATGCTCAGGCGATACAAATCTTTCAAAATATCGAATCCGCGTTGAAACGCTCCGCCGCAAGCATCAACGATGTTGTGAGAACTAGAATTTTCCTGGTCAACATTGAGGATTGGGAGAAAGTGGGTAAGGCTCACGGGGAAGTCTTTCGGGATATTCGTCCCGCCGCCACCATGGTCGCTGTAAGCGCTCTTGTCAGTTCTGAAATGCTGGTTGAAATTGAAGCGTACGCAATCGTTGCGGCTGAGTTGTGACCGTTCTGGATAAAGCGCGCGGCAGAAATGCAAAAGGCCGGCTCCTTTAGCCGGCCTTAAGACTGGGTTACAGATTCGCAGTTACTTCTTGGGGGCGATAGCGTCTTTTGCGGCCTTCGCCACGCGAAACTTGACCACCGTTTTTGCCTTAATTTGGATGGGCTCGCCTGTCTGCGGATTGCGTCCGACGCGCGCCTTGCGATGCGCTTTCACCAAACGTCCGATGCCGGGAACAACGAACACTCCATTCTTCTTGGTTTCCTTGATCGCGGTATCGGCAAGGTGCTCCAGAAACGCTGCCGCCGTTTTGTTATTGAGTTCCAGCTTCTCAGCTAACTGCCGAACCAACTGTGTCTTGGTCAAACCTGATGCCATGAATCCTCCTTGAAAGTGAACCTAAGTTTTAGCGAATGGGCGCTATCTTATACCGATTCGCTGTGGAAAAGCAGAAGTTTAACC
>JBDUDA010000179.1:0-6285 GCA_040003205.1 Acidobacteriaceae bacterium
GAAGCGCCAGCCTAAGGTTCTGATCGTTCGTTTCATACGCTTGATCCAACCGCGCGGCAAGCCGTCCCGATCTCGTTGATAGAACAGAGGGATCACTTCTTCGCGCAGGACGCGATACAGGTCATCGCCGTCGCGAGTGTCATGGACGTCCATGTTCGAGTGGGTCCGGCCGGTTCCGATGGCAAAGCCGTTCAAGCCGTCGTAGGCTTCCGCCCACCATCCATCCAGCACAGAGAGATTCAGGCCGCCGTTCAGCACGACTTTCTGTCCGCTGGTGCCCGATGCTTCGAGAGGACGGCGAGGATTGTTCAGCCAGACATCCACGCCTTGCACAAAATGGCGTCCGACGTTCATGTCATAGTCTTCGACGAAGACAAACTTATTTTCGAACTTCGGATCGCGCATCAATTCAGCGACTTGTTGCAAAACTTTCTTGCCGGGTTCGTCGCGCGGATGCGCCTTGCCTGCGAAAATGAACTGCACCGGGCGGTGCGGATCGTTCACCATGGACGCTAGTCTCTCGATGTCAGCCAGAATCAGATTGGCCCGCTTGTAGGTGGCGAAACGGCGGGCGAATCCGATGGTTAGCGCGTCCGGACTGAGAACGCGGGAAAGTTTCTGCAATGTCTCCGCCGATTCACCACGGTACGTCGCCTGATCGATGCATCGTTGCCGCACGAATTCCAGTAACCGCGATTTCAGGCTAAGGTGCGTCTCCCAAAGTTCGCCATCGTCAACCGATTCGATGCCTTCCCATATTTGCGCCTCGCTGCTGCGCTCATGCCATCCCGTTCCCAGGTGCCGGTCATAAAGCCGGAACATTTGCGGCGCCAGCCAGGAAGGGACGTGGACTCCGTTAGTAATGTGTCCAATGGGAACCGCGTCTTCCGTTCTGCCGGGATACAGCTCCTTCCACATGGCGCGTGACACTTCGCCGTGCAGCGCGGAGACTGCGTTAACACGGCGCGAAAATTTAAGTCCCAGTACCGTCATGCAGAAATCTTCTTTGGGATTTTTGCTTTCCTGCCCAAGTGCCATGAGTCGTTCGTGAGGAATGCCGAGGCGATCGCGCAGAGGCCCGAGATGCTCTTCAATCAGGGTAGCGTCAAAACGGTCGTGACCTGCCGGAACCGGAGTGTGAGTCGTGAATGCGACTTCGCGCGAAACACGCAACATGGCCTCGTCGAATCCGACGCCCTCGTCTTCCATGCGAGTGCGGACGGCTTCCAGCACCGCGAATCCACTGTGTCCCTCGTTGAGGTGAAGAACACCGGGAGTAATCCCGAGGGCCTTGAGAGCGCGAAATCCTCCCACGCCTAGCAGCAATTCCTGGCGGATTCGGGTGCGCCCGTCGCCGCCATACAGTCGTGACGTGAGTTCCCGGTCTTCGGCAGTGTTGCCTTCAATGTTCGTATCGAGCAGCAGCAGGCTGCATCGTCCCACGGCCATGCGCCATACCTTGGCGCGGATGGGGCCACTGCGGGTTTCAATCTGAATGACGGTGGCTTCGCCGTTGGTGCCGATAGCCTGGTCCATCGGCATCTGCGTCACATCAGTTTCGATGTACTCTTCCTGTTGCCAGCCTTCGCGGTTGAGCCGCTGCCGAAAGTAGCCTTGTCCATAGAACAAGCCAATCGCAACCAGCGGGATGCCCAGGTCCGAGGCGCTTTTTACGTGATCGCCAGCGAGAATGCCCAAGCCTCCCGAATATTCCGGAATGGAGACGTGCAATCCAAATTCAGCCGAGAAATATGCCACTGGCCGCGGCCTGAGAACGCCAGCATGCCTTGCTCCCCAGGTCCGTTCTTCCGCGAGGTACTCGCGCTGGCGGCGATAGGCGTAGTTGATGCGACTGTGCAATACCGCCTCGCGCGACCGCCGCTCAATTCCGGCTAGGGGGATTTCCGACAGAAGCGAGACTGGGTTGTGGTTCAGTTCTCTCCAACGGACAGGGTCGAGATCGCGAAATAGGCTGCTGGTATCGTGGTCCCAACTCCACCAGAGATTGCGGGCAAGTGCCCAGAGCTTCTCTTGAGAAGGAGCGATGAAGCGGTCCAATGTTCTCGCCTCGCTCACTACCGGAGCAACTTGGGTGGCGGCCTCGGTGAGCGCCTGAATCTCATCGTCGCGAAAGACGCGGGCCGCGATCGTTTGGACCACCAGCACCCCTTGCAAAACGCCGCGGTCGATCAGCGGAACGCCCAGGAAGGATTGAAAGATGTCTTCGCCGGCCTCTTTGAAGTACTTGAAGCGTGGATGATTTTTTACCTGCTCAACAGCTACTGGCCGAACTTGCTCGGCGACCAAACCTGTCAGTCCTTCATTCACCGCCATGCGAAGGACGCCGATGCAATCCTTGCGAAGGCCGAGGGTGGCTGCCAGAACCAGATTGGCGCGGTCAGGCTCCAGTAAATAAGCCGAGCACACTTCGGTCTGAAATCTCCTGGCAATCAAAGCCACCACATTCATGAGGGTTTCGGCGGGCTTGCCTCCCTCTGATGCCAGAGTGCCGAGCTCCTCCAAAGTTAGAACATCGCTGGGGTCCTGTATCTGTGCTGGTTGGCTCACGTTGCGGAAACCTCTTTTTCGTTAAATTAGGCGAATTGCGGAGTCTGATGCGAATGAAGTCATTCTAACTGGTGTATCCCCTTTATTTAACGCACAGATAGGACTTTGGTAACTTCAGGCTTGCGAGCGGAAACCGAAATCGAGGGCTAGTCGTGCAGAACGATGTTAAGCAGGGAACTGTGGATCTGGAGACCGCCGTTGTAGTGTATGAAGCCTAGTTTGCGGAAACGATTCATGAAAAAGCTGACGCGGGAACGGGTGGTGCCCACCATTTCCGCGAGCGTCTCCTGACTGATTTTGGGAATCACGGTATCCGAAACACCTTCTTTGCCGAAGTGGGCCAGCAAAAGTAAGATACGCGCCAGGCGTTTTTCGCTGGAATTAAACAGCTGGTCGATCAAGTCTTCTTGATATCGTAAATTGCGGGTCACCAGGTAGGAGACGAACATGTCCGATAAAGTGTGCTCCCGGTGAAGGGCCCTTTGCATGGTTTTCTTTTCCAGTCGCAACAGCGTGCAATCGGTGATCGTGGTGGCGGTGCCCATGCGAAGAATTTGGCCTACCAGGCAGCCCTCCCCAAAAAAGTCACCTTCGTTCATGATGGCGATGGTGGCTTCTTTCCCCTGCTCGGAAACTACCGTTAATCGTATTTTTCCTTTTTGCAGGAAAAGAGAGAATCGGATTCATCTCCCTGACCGTAAACTGTTCGCTTCTTGAGGAATTGCACTATGGTGCGCCCCTCTCCAATGTTTGCGAGGAAGGCAGCGACGTTGAAAGCAGAGTTCTTTCTAGTTGGCACGATCGGTGTCTAAACCGATTCTATGCCTAAAATGAGCAGAGCGTGGGGAGTTTCGACAAAACAGACGCGGCAGAACACGGGACTAAATTATGCTGCCGATATCGGAAGCGAATTACGCAGCTTTCATTAGTTGATTCTGCGACAGCTTGCTCTGAATCCTGCGCTTCTTCTCCTCAAACGCTGCCATTTCCTTATCGGCATTTTCAATCATCGCATTCACCTCGCCGCCCATAAGAACCGTAAATCCTGTGATGTAAAGCCACAGAATTAAGATAATGGCGGCGCCCAGAGATCCGTAGGTAGCGCTGTAACTGTTAAAGAAGTGCAGGTAGATGCGAAATCCGATGGAGGCTAGCAGCCAAAGGGCAACGCCAATTGCCGCTCCGGGGGTAACCCAGAACCACTGGCGATGCTCAACGTTCGGGCCAAAGTAATAAAGGATGGAAAACGAGAGAAACATTGCACCCAGCGATAGCGGCCACTGAATAATTTTCCAGGCGATTTGAAATGCCATGCTGAGGCCAATATGCGCGGCTACCGCGTCGCCGATTTTGCCGCCGTAAAGCACGATTGTGATTGCCACGATGATCAGGCCGGCGAGAGCGGCGGTAAGTCCAACGGCTGTCAATCGCTGCTTCCACCAGGGACGGCTCTCCTTGACGCGGTAAATCACATTGAGCGAGACAATCACCGCACCCATTCCGCTGGACGCTGCCCATAAAGCACCGACGATACCGGCGACTAGTTTCACTCCGCCGCTCGACTTAAGAGTTTGATTGATGGTGCTCTGTACCAACTCGGAAGCTGAACCAGGGGCCATTTTGCCTAGTCCCGAAATAATGCTTTCGCGCAATTGTGAGTGTTCGCCCGCAACGAGGCCCACGAGCGAGAGCAGAAAAAGAAACAAGGGGAACACAGCCAACAGGAAGTAATACGACAGCGCGGCGGAGCGAGTGGAGAGTTCGTCGTCGCCCATTTTCTTCAGGGCGGCCTGCGCGAGCCGAAATGGCGTCATACCGCCAAATTTCCACAATGATGGCATAGGAACAATTCCTCGGAGAAGGCTTAGGATTTCGGAGAGATAACTGCCACTTTCCGTTCGTTATTTCTTGTTCTTCTTGATGTCAGCGGCCATTCCGCCTGCGCCATAACCTGCAGACAGTCCGACGCCGCAGGCAATCGCGACCGCCAAGAACAGGTGTTTCCTGATGTTCTTCTTGACGTCCAGCTTTTCCTTGGTGGCTGCGACCTGGATTTTCGCTTCCGCGATGACTTGGTGCATACGATTGCGTTGCTCAAGGGCTTTGAGCTCAAGCTGTTGCAGAGGAGTTGTGCTCATAATCGATTTTTCGCCTCGTTTTCAATCCAGATTTTGTCGCCCTCCAGAACTTCTAAGGTCTTTTGCGGTATCAAGCCACGCATTTGTAACTCCTGCACCGCGAAGTACGCCACCACGCCGCCCGTCAGTAGCCAGAAGCCACCAACGAGACCAAAAGCTAAAGGCCAGCGATAAGGACTGGCTTTAAATAAACCGGCTATCACCGCAGCCAACGCTAACATTATCAATAGGTAAGTGGTTGCAGCCAATATCACCGCGCCTAAGGCCAATGGAACAGTAATTCTGGCTTTCCGGGAGCTCTCTCTAAACTCACTGAGCGCGAGTTCGAGGCGCGTCTCTATAAAGAGCCCGATTTGGACCAAAACGTCCCTCACTGAGAGGGTCACCTGCCGCCAGTTGTGCGCCAAGTTTCGGTTACCTGCCATAGAGCCCCTATCTCCTGATTGGCTAAAACCGCGTGAGCTGAGCAACTTCGTCGTGGTTTTCCGCCTGATGTACCTCTGATGACGCGAAGTCCCTTAAGTTTGCAGGCGAGGTCATTCTTAACAGCGGAATCGAGCTTATGCAGAAGGTGGCCGATCCAAAAATTCAACCAAAAAATTTGTAAAGACTTGAAAAACTTTGCTATCCCCGAACTCAACAACCCGCATCGAAGGCAGCAAGTATCCTAATTAAACTCGAGGAGATGTTATGCCGAACGAAGGGTTGAGAGAACTTTACATTGACGAGTTGAAAGACATTTATAGCGCCGAAAAGCAGTTGGTTAAGGCTTTGCCGAAATTGGCTAAAGCTGCTTCATCGGAGGAACTACAGAGTGGGTTCGAAGAGCACCTGGAACAGACAAAGGGCCAAGTCCAGCGTCTGGAGAAAATATTTCAGGCACTCGGAGAAAAACCGACAGGTAAGAAGTGCAAGGGTATGGAAGGCTTAGTGGAAGAAGGCTCGGAGGCTACTGAGGAAGGCTACGAAGGCGCGGTGTTGGACGCTGCGCTGATCGGCGCCGCTCAACGCGTGGAGCACTATGAGATCGCGGCCTATGGAACAGCGATTGCATTTGCAGAGCTGCTGGAAGAGTCCGAGCACGTCTCTTTGTTAAATGAAACCCTGGAAGAAGAAAAAGAAACCGACGAGAAGCTCACCGAACTGTCGAAGCAGATCAACGCTGAAGCTAACGGGTCGGGCGAAGAAGAAGCAATCGAAGATGAAGATGCCGAAGTAAGTCAACAGCCCGGCAGGAAGCGCGGCGGGCGAGCAGCATAGTTTGTGGGGCTGGACGCCTCGCGGCGTTCAGCCTTTTTTCAAAAATCCATTTTAGGAGAAATTGAAATGAAAGGATTTATTTTAGGATTGGGAATTGGACTGGCAGTTGGCATTCTGTACGCTCCTCAAGAGGGAAGTAAGAGCCGTGCAGACCTCTCGGACCGAACGTCCGATCTGCTTGGCCGAGCCGACGAAATACTGGACCAGACCAAAAAGGCCGCGAAGGGCGTTGCCTAAGCTCCAGATCTATGCCAGGTTGAGAACTGGTGGCGGCGGTAGGACTCGAACCTACGACCTACGGATTATGAGACCGTCGCTC